>CAMNJU010000015.1 GCA_946541595.1 uncultured Planctomycetales bacterium | reverse complement strand
AAAAGACAATATCAAGCCAGTCGTCTTTTGTCGCATGCGCTTGGTCGGACACGTATGAATCGGGGTAGGGGATCGAACGGCTGTCTGAAAAATTGCGCAACTCGTCTATAGTGCAGGCGTGAGGGTTGAGTCCCGTTTTTTGCCGAAAGGCTTCGCCGAAAGATTGCTGGACGACCGCATTTTTGGACCACGCCGCCTGAGGAACTCCCGTTCTCTCATAAAAAAGGCGCGCCACCGTTTCGAGTAATTCCGCTAAAAACGCGCGTCCGGCTAGATAATCGTCTCCTCGTCGATACCATTCGAGCATAGTGAATTCAAGATTATGAAGTCTTCCCCGATCGCCTTTCCGGTAGGCGGGCGCCAACTGGTAGATTGCGTCCATTCCGGCGGCAATGAGCCGTTTCATGGCGAATTCGGGAGAAGTCTGTAGGTAGAATGTCGTTGCTCGAGCTTGCGCCAATTCCTGCGAATCAAATCGCGTCTGCGCAAGATTGTCCCGTTCCTGCCAACAACGCTCAATTGAGACGGGAATGGATTCGACAAAACGGTCCACAACCACGTCGCGGGAAAGGGTGGGAGTCGACGTTTCTACAAAACCGCGCCCGTCGAAGAAGCCGCGCAAAATTTGATAAAGTTTTGCGCGGCGCTTGAGATTGTCAATTGAGGCTGTCGGACGGAAAAGAGTCGGATTTGCCCCGTTCTGAAAGAGATTGTCAGTCATAAAGGCTCATTCAAAAGAAAATTCGTACGCGTCGCCCTTGAAATTGCCGCCGACGACATACTGACGCGCGGAATCTGAGAACGGTCCTTCAAAGTTACAGTGGAGGTGCCCGCACAAAAGCGCTTTGACAAGCGACTGTCCTTTCAGCCACTCGATAAATTTGACAGTCTTTTCGTCTCCGCGCTGCTGTTGGAACCTATCCTGTTTGTACTCCTTCATCGCCTCGTCCGGGGCTCCGGTCACATAAGCGCACTGTTCTTTGCGGTCGACGATCATATACTTGAATAGGTCGGGCGTATAGAACGGAACGTGACACATCGTTACGATCGGCAGTCCCTTGTCAATCTCTTTTTGGAAGAGTTCGACGAGGTTTTCCGCGACGTAGTAGTAGACGTCGTCAAACGCGACGAAATTGACGCCGTTGATAACTCTAGAACAGAATTTCAAATCGTTCGGGAACGACTTTTGCACGCGGTCAAACGATTGCGCTTTGTACGCCTCGTCTTCTCTTGCTTCGCCGACGTACTGACTGAATTCGTGGTTGCCGGACGAGCTGAACCGTGAAAAATCGTTTTTGTACACTTCTTCGACCAAGTCGAGGTTTTTTTCGCTGACAAAGTCGATAAGGTCGCCTGTGTGGAGAAGGACGGCGTCTTTCTCCTTAGCGTATTCCACGGCTGCGTTGAAATAGGATAGTCCCTTGCTGAAGTACCGGAAGCGACTTTCAGCGAGTTTGCGCTTGCGCTCGTCGTTTCGTTCGTCGGCATATGCGAAATGCGTATCGGAAATGTGGATCGCGGTGAACGGTTTGGTCGCGCCAACGTTCAGTTTGAACTTAACGACATTGAGAGTTTCGCGCCCCTCGTCGGCAAGAGCTTCAGAGAGTCCGGATGAAACAATGGGTGAAAATACGGTTGCGACGCTGGCGCCGACGCCATATTGGAGGAACTGTCTTCGATTGATTTGCATAGTTGATTGGCCCTTATTGGAGATAAGTTTCGCTTTTGACGGACGCGCCGTGGCGCCAACGTCGGTCGCACGACGCCGACGCCTATTATAATGCCGCGTGAAAATGGAGTCAATTATTTGGCAAAGGAACGGTCCACGCATAATATCTCTTGACCGGATAGCGCCCTTTTGTTATCGTTGGCGCGATTGGGCGCAGACTTTTTGGGGTTTGCAAGGTTCGAATGGACTCGAACGCGTATTTCAGTGCACGGAAAGAACGAAGCTTCGAAAAATGTGGAGACAGACGGCATTAGCAGGGCTAATCGTAGCGACGATGGCGAGCGTTCTTGCGTCTTGTGAAGCGTTCCATTCGAAAAAGATAACGGAACAGATTTCAACGGAACGTGAGACGCTTCAGCGCGTAACGCTCCCTCCGGACGCCGTTGTTTTCGACGTTCTCTTAGCGCGTATTCCGTATCAAGATCGGGAATTGGCGCGCGATTTTTGGAAGGACGTCGACGAATTAGAAGTCGAGCCGGAGAAGAGAAAACAGCTCAACGAGCAAGGGTTTCGCGTTGGATTGGTAGGCGCGTCGCCGCCGGATTCGCTTTCGAAATTGCTCGCGCTCAAGGGGCTAGAGTTGCGCGAATCGCTCGAAGAGGAGACCGACTACTCAAAACAGGACGCTACGGACAAACCGGCGACGTCGTCGAAACCTGTCACATTGCGCGCTGGTATGAAGAGCATGATAGAGACGCGCGATGAAGTGTGCGCCTCTATTCCCATTTTGGAAAATGAAAATGGCGCGTTAGTCGGGAAGACTTATTCCGACGCACGCACGACGCTCAGCGTTGGAATCGAACAAAACGCCGACGGTTCCGTACAATTTAACCTTGCCCCTCTCCTTAAATACGGCGCTCCGCAGCCTATCACGCGTTGGCAGTACGGCCAGCTTGTTCGAACGCAAGAGCAGCCGACGAAGAGCTTCGATCAGTTGAAATTTTCCGTTTCGCTCCGTCCGGGTCAATTTCTTGTCCTTGGCGCCAGCGATACGAGAACGAACGCATTGGGAAAATACTTTTTCACGAACGGCGGCGAAGACTTTGATCAAAAGATTCTTGTTTTGCGTCTATTGGTAACGCAATGCGACGGTCAGTTTGACCGTTTTCCGGACTTCAAGACGCTTGCGGCACGGGCGACGGGAACTGAGGAGTCATACGACGGAGAAGATGATTTCGCCGACTTCGATTCAAAGGACGGAACGAGCTCTCTGACGACTGGCTCGGATTTTGACAACTACGCATTGGAGGAGGAATCCCTTTTTGACGCCGACGCTCAAGACGAGTCAAAGACAGAAACGGAAGTTTCGGACTCGAATACGCCAATGGAAACGTCAGATATTCCTGATATCCCTATCTTTCAGGAACGTACTCAATCCAACGGCGCCGCTGATGCTCCGACTGCCGCGAGTCGCGACTCGACCTTAGAATAACCAAAAGCGCCGTACCGGTACGTTTTTCCAAAAAAATTGCCGGGAAGGCGTTTGACCGCTTGCGAACAGGGCCAAAGGTACTAAAATTAGGATAGACGATTCTCAGATATTTGGCGTCGTCGATTTCGCGTCTGTACGTCGCGCTCTTTGACACTTGCGGCGAATCAGACGGCCCTTTTGTCGGCTTTTGGGCAGACTCGCGCGAGTCGAGCGGTCGACGTTTTTTACTTCCCTTACAGAAAGGTTTTTTGTAGATAGTAGTATGACGCTCAGAAGAATGGACAACAACGGTCCCCGTGGAGGCAACTCCGGTAATTTCGCCGGTCAACAGCGCGTTAACGAGCAGATTCGCATTGCGCAGGTGCGTGTTATTGCCGACGATGGGGAACAGTTGGGCGTTATGAGTTCGCAGGATGCGCTTGCGAAAGCGCGGGCCGCAGGCTTGGATCTTGTCGAAGTAGCTCCGCAAGCAAAACCGCCGGTATGCCGTATTATGGATTACGGCAAGTATAAGTACCAGCAGAAAAAGCGCGTTGCGAAACAGCAGACAAATAAGACGCAAATTAAGGAATTGCGTCTTCGTCCTAAGACCGGCGTTGCGGACGTTCAAGTCAAAGTCAACAAGGCGAAGGAATTCCTTGCCAAGAAAGACAAGGTCATGATTGCGATCATGTTCCGCGGGCGGGAAATGGCGCACGTTGACGAAGGCGAGAAGCTTTTGCAGTCGATTATCTCTTCCTTGGAAGACGTTGCAAAAGTGGAAGCCGCACCCAAGCAACTCGGCAAGCGTATGTGGTGCGTGCTCGCTCCCAAATAATCGTGACGCGCGTACCTGAGTTTGGAGTTGCTCAGGGTATAAAAGAGAAAGGATTCTATCTTGTCGGCGACAGGCATGCATGCGATTTCGAAGAAGGGGTCTCTCGCTAGGAGCGCTCTTTGGGGCGTCGCCCTTTGCTTTTGGTTCGCTTTTAACGTTTGGGCCGCGGATATTCGCGACGACGAATTTTCGGAACGTTCCGCTGAAGGGACGGCAGACGCCGTCTCTTCAGCGCGTTCGACCGACAGTTGGGTTCTTTCGGAAAACTTATCTCTGGTCGAAACGAAAATGCAGTTTCGTGTCGACAACACCGTTCGCGTTTTACGCAACGACCGATTGCCTCAAGCGGAGCGTGAGGTTTCTTTTGAATCGTCGACGGTTTTTTACGATAATCTTGTTTTCGACTTTGTCGGCGACAACGGCGAAATAGTCGTTTTCTCTTTCAACGAAAAGAAGTTTGCGCTCATTGATCCGATTCGCCGTATGCGTACGGAGCTCGGGCTTGACGAAATTGAGCGCTTTCTCAGTCGTGTTAAGCCGATCCTGCGAGAGAAGAACGATAAATTTGTCAATTTTATGATTGATCCGAGTTTCGAGATTTCTAAAAAGGAAGACGAACTCTTTTTTCAAAGTAAATTTATCGACTATCATATTTCGACCCGAGGATTCGAAAATCAGCAAATTGCCGACGCGTATTTCCAATTTACCGACGCTCTTGGAAAACTGAACGTCTATATGAATCCCGGGGCTGTTACCCCGTTGGCTCGCATAGAAGCGAATAAAAGGCTTAAAGAGAGCGTTTCTTTTCCCGAAACAATCGTTACCGACGTCTATCCCAATGGCAAAACGATCTTTAATAAAACGGTTCACATTGTCAATGAGTCGACGCTTGCGCGACGACTTTCAGAACGCGATCGGAATCGCGTTAACCGAACAATACACTTCTTCGCTCAGTTTCCCATGGTGAACTTTCAAACCTATTTCGAAAAGACGGCGGAACGGTAAACGCATTAAACCAAGCGCGATTCGACGATTTAAAATTGACTTTTCGGAAAAGTGGTTCTGTGTTTGCCGTCATGTCTTTAGCTTTGTATAAGGGATTCAAATTTGCGTTGTTTTTTACTCTGCCGTTTTTAAAGCAACGTCCCATTTAAGCCAGATAAAACGCGGTCGGTACTCGTCCGGTTTGCGCGCTAAATTACCCAACCGATTAACATTGTAAGAAACGAGTAAGCCATTGTTGTTAGAGAAGGTAGGGTGAGCTTTAGCGTTGTAGCACCGAACGCCTCTCATTTCTCTCGGTATCGGCGAACTGTAAAAGACCTGCTCCTCATTGAAAGGTCCTGTCGGAGAATCGCCAACTCGAAACGCAACTTTTTCGCTTATCGTACCCGGCGTATAAACTAAGATATATTTCTTTTTGTCTGTTTTCACGGGGATTGGCGTTATTGAGAACTCGGTCGAGACGTCTTGAACCACAGCCGCGCGAGATTCGAAAACTGTTTCCCGGTCTTTTGTCCATTTATTGCCGTCAAAGAACGACCACTCGTCGTAATCTTCGAACTTTTCTCTCGGAACCCGTGCTACGACCATGTCTTTGCGGCTTCCTTCTTTAAATCGATCGACGTAACCGTAAACGTAGATGTATCCGTCGTCGCACTCGTCTAAAATTGCGGCGCCCCATACTGCTTGTGCGTCGCTTCTTTTAATTGAGAGAGGCGCTTGATTGTCTATCTTGATTTTACTGAAGTCGGGACGGTTGGTTTCAGGATCAAGCGCAATGGTAATTGTGTCGATCCGACAGGGTTTCCAAGCCTCGCCTACGAGTATACCTGTAAGCCATATCTTGTCTCCGTAACGGATTCCGTCCTGAAGCCAGTAATGTCCTTCAATAATGTTTTCCGCTTTTGCGCTGTTCACATCGCGCTTGAAGAAAAAATGAATATTCCTTTTATCAGGGGATCTTTCTTCCATGATGGCAAACGAGTGATTAACCATTTGCCGCTTGCCGTATTCAGTCCCGTTATTACGCGTTTCACCGCAGAAAGTATCGCTGAACCAGAGTAGTTGAGGAGCGTATAATTCGAATTGAATTCCAGAAGCGGAATCGAAGCCGAGATCGAGAGAATATATTCCGTCGGCTCCTAACCAGCCTTCAGTTTGTTGGAACAAAGCGTCCCATTCGTGAGCGGGGTTCTGGGCAAAGCACTGCAGGTAGGAACAAAGAAAGCAGCTTGCGAGAAACGTCTTTAACGCAAGCAACTGAGGGAATGTAAACAATTTCATTGTTACGAACCTTTTAGGCATTAATCGACGGCGTTTCTGACGGCGCTGTGTTTTGAAATGTAAACACGGAGCGAATGTTCGGGTATTTCTAACGGCTCTTCGACGTTAGGACAGGGACCGGCGTAGTTTGAAAAGACGTCATAAGGGGATTCTGCGGACGTGTCGACAAACGTCTTCCACAGAAAACGTTCGTGTTTCGCAAGAGAAGGAAAGTGAAATGTTTGCGAATAACGCGTGGGGTTGAACATAACGAGAATGTGATAATTTGCTTCTGGAGCGGCCTCGTCGATTACGCTAAACGGAATCTGAGGATTGAGAGCGACGCACATTTTTTTGATTTCGCTCGCGAAGGCGGGGTCTCGCTTAACGTCTATTGCGCTGATAAGACATGTTAACGTAGCCGGTTGCGAAATATTCCAGTCCACGGCGCCGCCTTGCTGGCTAAACCAAGAGACGTCGGCGAGCCCGTCCGGGACTTGCGGCTTGCCGCGAAAGAATTCGCGACGGCGCAGGGTTGCTTCCTGACGACGGAATCGAATCAACTCCGAGCAGAACCGAAGAATATCCGAGTTTTTTTCAACGAGGGACCAATCGAACCATGAGATTTCGTTGTCTTGACAATACGCGTTGTTATTTCCCTGTTGGGTTCTGAGAATTTCGTCTCCTTGCGACACCATAGGCACGCCTTGACTGAGCAACATAGTCGCAAGAAAGTTGCGTGCCTGACGCGCGCGCAATTGACATACGCGTTCATCGTCCGTTGGGCCTTCAAATCCGAAGTTAAAACTGAAATTATTATTATCGCCGTCTCGGTTTTCTTCTCCGTTGGCGTAATTGTGCTTCTGATTATAGGATACCAAATCGTTCAGAGTAAAACCGTCGTGCGCAGTAATGAAATTAATACTGGACGTCGGTTTGCGTCCCCGACGCTGATAAAGATCGCTGGATCCGCAGAATCGTGTAGCAAAAGAACTTAGAGTCCAATCGTCTCCGCGCCAGTATCTTCGGACGTCGTCGCGATATTTTCCGTTCCATTCCGACCACCGGGCCGCGCCAAATTGCCCGACCTGATATGCTCCGGCGGCGTCCCATGCCTCTGCAATAATCTTGGAATCTGCCAGTATCGGATCCTCGGAAATTATTTCAAGAATCGGCGGATTCCAGACAAGTTTTCCGGCACGATCTCGGCTCAAAACCGACGCCAGGTCGAAGCGGAAACCGTCGATGTGATAATTGCAGACCCAAGAGCGCAGACAGTCGAAGATCAACTGACGCATCCATGGACTGTTCCCATTAACCGTGTTGCCGCAGCCAGTAAAATTGACAAAGTCTCCCTCCTCGTCTAGGAGATAGTAATTTCGGTTCTCTAAGCCCTTGAACTCGAATGTATCAAAACCTCTTCCGCGCTCTGCCGTGTGATTAAAGACGACGTCGAGAAAAACTTCGATCCCCGCGCGATGGAAAGCCTTTACCATTTCCTTAAATTCTTTAACTTGCGCGCCCGGTTGCTTGTTCCAAGCGTAACCACGGTGCGGAGCAAAGAATGCGATTGGATCATAGCCCCAGAAATTTCGACGTTGAGATACTGAACCGTCCGTCTCATTGCGAGGAAATTCGTGAATTGGCATGAGTTCTACGGCCGTAACGCCTAAGGATTTCAGATAGGGAATCTTTTCGATTAATCCTAAGTAAGTTCCAGGCTTGGAGACGCCGCTTGTCGCCGATTGGGTAAATCCTCGGACATGGAGTTCATATATGACTTCGTCCGCAAGATTCCGCTTGATTCGCGGTTCGTCTTCCCAGTCAAAATCGTCGCCGACTACTACGCATTTTGGCGGAAACGCTACCCCGTCCTCTTTGGGGAGGAAGTCGCCGACAAGGGCGCGAGCATAGGGATCTATAAGCCGAGCGCGGCTGTCAAAATAATCGCCTTGATTTGGATTATAAGGCCCGTCTACTTGGAAATGATAGAGAGCTCCCTCGCCAAGACCTGGAACGAACACAGACCAAACGTCGCCCCAACGGTTGCGGTCGGCGTCCAACGGCGTTACTTTTGAAGGTTCGCGATCGTCGGGAGAGTCATATAAAAGGAGACTTGTAGAGTAAGCTGAACGACTTGCAAACGAGAAGTGGACGCCGTCTTCTCTGAGATTCGCTCCGTAAGTTGGTTGGAAGTAAGAATAGCGGGAAGCGCTAAGACTCATATTAATCTCCTGTAACCCGGCGAATTTTTTATCTGTTTGTTTCGACAGACAACCCCCGTTTTTTTGTTCCGGCAGTATTCGCCCGCTTGTTTCACACACGTCTGCGCGATACAATAAATATAGCGCAAAGAGCATGACGTTCAACCAGGTTTACAGAGCCGCGATTATTTGTCTTTTTCTTGCTCTAAGCGCTATTTGCGCGTACGCAGAATATAAGACAAAGGAGTTTTGGATATGTCAGACGCATCTCTAACCGAACGTCGACAACGGACGCCGGGCGAAACGTTGGCTTCCGCGCTGTTTTTTGTCGCGTTATGGCTCTTTTGGGGCGTACGTTTCGGCGACTATCTATTCACGGTTCAAGAGAACTCAATCTTTCTGTTTACGTGGGAGTATTTTTCACGTTGGCTTCAGACCCCAGACGGATTTCTGTGTTACGTTACCTCGTTTTTTATTCAATTCTTCTATTATCCCCTTTTAGGAGGCGTCATTATCGCCGCTTTTGGCGTTACTGTTCAACGTGTGATAGCGAGAATACTTGACTGGCACGGGGCCGCGTATGTCGCCACGTTTATTCCCACGTGTCTGTTTGCCGTTGCGTCAACTTGGCCGGGCTATTTTATCTTTATTCCGTTTAACATTCCGCTGGTTTTTTCGGGAAGTATCGCTTTACTTGTTTCACTTGGCGTTTTGGCTCTGTACCGTTCCATTAGCTCGGCGCGCGCTAGGCTTGCTTTTGCGTTGGCATGGGTAATTATCGGTTATTTAGGATTTGGGTGTTGGGCGACCTTTGCATGTCTTTTTTGCGCGATCAATGAACTGACGTTGCAGACGAATAAAGACGTCGCTTTGAAACGCGCTTGTATTTGGCGCGGCGTTGCCCTGATTGCAGGCGCAATTGTCATACCGATTCTCATTCAACAGTTCTGGCTCTTTCCGCGTCTGAAGTTTTTTAATATTTTTACGTGCGGTCTAATCGAAGACGTCCGGTACGACAAAGATTCGCTGACGTCGGTTTTTGTGTACGGATTTTCGGCTCTCGTTCCACTATATTTTATGATTGTTTTCCTTATTTCACGTCTACTGTTGCGTCGTACGGCAAACGCGTCAGTCTCTCGAGCGAGGGGACGCGTGGAACGGAGAAGAGAAAAGAGCGATTCTAAAAAGGCGGACGGTCAGGGAACGACGCAGGAAGAATTGGAGCGCACTGACGCCAAAAAAAGAGCAAAGCTCATGTTTGAGTTGCTGATTCTTCTTGGCGTCGCTACCTATTCTGCGACGTTTCATACACGTTCTTTTTTTGATTGCCTTGCTTCGTGCCGCGCGCTTGGAGTTGCGGATTGGAATCGTATTTTGGAGATTGACTCCAAATACCCGTATCCGTTAGAGCACATGACCGGTTTGCGTAACTTGGCGCTGTTTAAGACCGGCCGTTTAGCCGAAGAAGCGTTTTCTCGGCCTATTGCCGGCGAAGCAACTTTGCCGGTAACGGTAGCGGATAACGCGAAGGCTCTTGAAGGCAAGCCTTACTTTAAATTCAAAATGAAGATGTTTCAGTTGAAACGGTCGACTGAAAGAAGCGCATACCGTTCCATGTGCGAACTCTCTTTTTGCCACTGGGGGCTTTCAAACGACGGCGCAAGAATTTCAATGGATAACCTTGTAGCGACAGAAGACCGTTCGCTTTCGTTCTTCCGCACCATGGCGTTTGCAGCGACCATAAACGGAGAAGAAGACCTTGCTCGAAAGTACTTAACTGAGATTTCTAAGACTCTTTTCTATAAAGATTGGGCGAACGTACGGTTGGCATACCTTAAAAGCGCGGATTTCTATAAGGGATTACGCGACTTTAATACCGACTCTGAGTATGCGAAAGAAAAGGAGCTTTTGCGTGAAAAAGACACTTCACGGCTTTCTCTTGCGGAAGCTGCGGAGCGTTACCATGTGTCGTCGGACGAATTACAACGTGTCGCCGACTTAACGGCCAGCGCACGGGAGATGCGCCCCATTCGCAATGGCAAATCAAAGCAGGCGCATCCTCATCTTACGTTTTTAAAAGACGTCGTCCAACTTGACGATTACGATTCGTCGTCCTTAACCCGTAAGGAGGTCATCCTTATCTCCGCGCTTTTCCAGAAGAACGGCGATTTCTTCCTTGCGCATATTGACGATTATTTGAAATTAAAAGGATGCGAAAAGGGAGGCGCTCCCAAGGCGATTGAGCAGGGATACGCAACGTGGCGTTTTTCAAAATTTAGAGAAAAATGGACCGAATGCGACTACAAATTTACTCAAGACACGCTAACGAACATGGGAGGGTTTATTGCTTATACGCAGAAGTATAATACGTCAACGGTGGCCGCACAAGCGACCTTGCGAGAAAGCTGTGCGGGGACCTATTGGGGATACGCGATCGACAACTCAGTTTTCAACCAGTATTGATCCTTCTTAAGTACGGAGTTGTAATATTACGATGAACGCCCAAATCAAAGATAAAAAACGGCTGGGTTGCAAAGTAGGAATATCTGCCGTCGTATTGGTTCTTATTGCGTTCGCCTTGGGCTTTGTCGCACGTTCCTCTCCCGCCGTCCCGAAAACGTTCGAAGAAGTCGACGCGTATCCCAACGCATATCCTGAATACGTTGAGACGACATTTCCCGTTAATATCGCTCCGGCAAATTTCCGTATAGAAGAAGACGGAGACGAATTTGTGACGCGTATTATCGCAGCAAACGGTTCTGAAATGCGTATCGGGGGGAGAGACGTTATCTTCCCTGAACGTAAGTGGCGTGAGTTTCTTTCAAACTCTCAGGGCGGCAAACTTGCGTACGAAATTTTCGTTAAGAAAGACGGGACTTGGAAAAAATTTAAATCTTACGAGAACTACATATCGTCTGATCCAATTGACTCTTGGATCGCCTACCGCCTTATTGAACCTGGGTATGAATTTGGACATCGTATTTTTCTTGCTCAGCGTTCGCTTGAGTCTTTCAAAGAAGAGGTATTTGTTGACAATCGAATTACCGCCACGTCTCCGTGCGTAAACTGTCATTCGTTCCAAGACCGTAAGACAGATCGCTTTTTATTTCACTTTCGCCGTAACGGGAATCTCATTAAGGGCGGAACTATTGTTGTAGATGGCGATAAAATTCAAAAGATTACCGCGAAGTTCGACGCGGTCGACTGTTCCTGTTCATATCCAGCTTGGCGTCCCACTGGCGATCTTGTTGCGTTCTCTGCAAATCAGACGCGTCAGACGTTTCATTCTCTTTCGACGCAAAAAATTGAAGTATACGACGTCGCGTCGAACCTTGCCCTTTTGGACGTTTCCAAGAATGAACTGATTCCCGTTAGCAATACGCCGGACGATTTTGAGACGTTTCCGTCTTGGTCTCCCGACGGCGCGTCCCTCTACTATTGCAACGCTCATGTTGTCTTGAACACGCCGCTTGATCAACTTGAAACTCGCGCAGAGGAGGTTGCCGGGCGAATCGACGATTTCCACTACAATATTATGAAGATGGATTTCGATGAAACGACACGAACTTTTGGCGAACCGCAAGTTGTAGTCGACGCGGCAGCGCGTGAAAAAACAGCTCTTTTTCCGCGAGTTTCTCCTGACGGCAACTTTTTAGTTTATACACTGGCAAAAAGCGGAACTTTCCCAATTTGGAGACCGGAAGCCGATTTGTATATTAAAGATTTACGTTCTGGCGAAGAACGTGCTTGGACTGAGATAAACTCAAATAATACGGAAAGTTATCATACGTGGAGTTCTACGGGACGCTGGCTTGTCTTTAGTTCTAGACGGGAAGACGGCCAATACACACGGCTGTATTTTGCGCATGTCGACAAAAACGGTCATGCGACGAAACCCTTTGTTATGCCGCAGAAGAATCCGAATTATAACCGTGAGCTTTTTAAATCTTATAACGTTCCTGAACTTATTGTAGAACCGATCAATATTCCAAAGAGCGAAGTTCTGAAGGCTTTGAAGAGTGAACCTCACGTAACAACAAATAAATAAAGACTTATTATTAAAGACGCACGCTTAGCGAGGTGAAAAGATGACAGCGCGTAACTTCCTTCTTGGACTTGTCGGATTAGTGAATTTAGCGTTTTTTGTCTCTCCGAGTATGGGCGACGATACGGAACGTTTTGAGGACGCTGTTTTGTACGCTGTTTCTGAGACAGATGGAAAAGCGACTCTTACGTTTGACGGTTTTCGCGTCGCTCCTGTGTCCGAGAGCGTGGTTGTGTCTGACGCTTCCGGGGGTGAAATAGACAATCTTGCCAAACTGACTGAGGCAATAGGCCGCGCGCCTAGTTTGGAGAACGTTCCTATAGGAACTGTTCTTGGTTCTGAACTTGGCGACGCGCTTTACGCTACGGTTGTCACCCATGAAGACGAGGTCGTCAGCGTTTCGATTTCGCGTAGGGTAGAACGTCCGCTTGTCGGCGTTTCATGGGTTTGCGCCGATAAAACAATGACAGGCGGACAGAAAGTCATTTCCGACGCGCTTATGCATAACGGCGCTAGGGCGTATCTTATTCCTCAGATTGTCGACGAATCGGATTGCGACGAGTATCTCTCGAAACTTGAAGGGTTTGTCATGCCAGGCGGAACCAATTTTAATCCAAAATGGTACGGTGAAACGCCGTATCCCCACGGATCTGCCAAAATAGACGACGCGCGCGACGTAAACGACGTCCTTGCGACGCGTTGGATTATTGAACACAACGTTCCGGGACTTTGGATTTGCCGCGGCGAACAGTGCTTGAACGTTGCCTTAGGAGGCGCGCTCTTCCAAGACGTGCCGACTTATCTTGCGACTTGCGCGCATAACGGCGGAATCCCATATGAACAAACGGTTCCTATTCCCGACGACGGCTCGCCCGGCCTTACGGCCGACGATCCGACTACGCCATGCATGCCGCCGCACTACCGCGTTCATGCGTACGGAGTGAACCACCGAAAAGGGAGACATTCGTTAGGAAGCCCTGAAAAACCGGGTATTGCGGCGAATTCAAAGTTTCTCCTTCCGATTATCGGGCAACGGTACTATCCTTCTGTTATTACTTCGCATCATCAAGCGGCTGATCCCCAGCGTATTGGCAAAGGTTTGACGGTTGTCGCCTATTCGCCCGACGGAATTGTTGAAGCGTTGGAATATCAAGCAAATGATTTTGCGTTGGGAACGCAGTTTCATTTTGAGTATGACACAACTTCTGACGATCCCGAATTGCGCAGATTTGGAAGTTCCTTTTTTAAAGCGCTCTTAGAGCATATTCATGCGCGAAGATAGTTATTCGGGGGACTATTAGGAAATGAAACAATTTGTTTTTGCCTTTGCCGTACTTCTTTCATTTGCGCCCTTTGCAAATTCTGTTTGGGGAGCGGAAAAAGAGCGTTATGAAAACGTCGTTCTTTTCAACGTTGAAGGTTCAGACAAAGGCTCCGTCGTTCGGTTTGACGGTTTTAGGCGCGCCCCTATTGACGCCGAGGTCGTATTATCTGATTCTATAAACTGCGGTATCGACAGTTTCGAGAAATTATCTAAAGCTCTTGGCGTAGCGCCCAATCTGAACGCTGCGAAGATTGGCGACGCCGTCGGTTGGGAACTTGGCGACGCTTTGACAGCGACGGTAGAAGTAACAGACGGTACGGTTACTGCGATAGATGTGATAAAAAGCGATACAAGGCCCCTCGTCGGAATTGCGTGGGCCGGGAGCGATTTACCGACTAAGTCGCAAAAGGTAATTGCCGAGTCTATTTTGAGCAACGGAGGCCGCGCCGTTTTTTTACCAAAAGTCGCCACTGAGGCCGAATGCGACGAGGCGATGGGGAAGCTCGACGCTTTCTTCATGCCCGGCGGCGCCGACGTCAATCCTAAACTCTTCGGCGAAGAACCTTATCCTCACGGATCTGTGGGATGCGACGACGCACGCGACGTCTCTGATCTTTTAACAACCCGTTGGGCGATTAGTCATAATATACCGGCGCTATGGGTCTGCCGCGGAGAACAAATGCTTAATGTCGCGCTTGGCGGCGCGTTGATTCAAGACGTTCCGACTCATTTGGGGGCGCAGACGCTTGACGGCAAGTTTTCCTTTGAGCAAGTGAAAGTCCTTATTGACGAGGGCGCGCCGTCGACTTATGGGGGTAAACCGGATCATAAATGTATGCCGCGCCATTTCAGAGTTTCCGTTTTGGGGATTAATCATCAACAGGGACGGCATGCTCTTGGAACAGAGGATCGCCCCGGCATTTCAGAAGATTCGAAGTTCCTGTACCCGATAATAAACAAGCGTTTTTGCGAATCGATTCACACGTCGCATCACCAGTCGGCGGATCCCGAAAGAATTGGCGAAGGATTGTCGATAGCCGCTTTTTCACAGGACGGAATTGTTGAGGCGTTAGAGTATCAAAAGAATGATTTTGCACTTGGGACGCAATTTCATATTGAATATGACGCGATCAGTCAAGATAATCCGGAAATCGCCTCTTTTGGCAATTTGTTTTTTAAAGCGTTGATCAAACATGCCCAAAAACGTTAACTCGCTTCGAAAAGTTGCGTCGGCTTCAACGTTTTTGCTGCATTCAACATAATATAAGTTTATAATCTATACAAATGAATCCCGGTTCGTCTATTGTTAGAGAACGGTTGTTCATTTCGTTAATTATATGAGGAAGCGTAACTTATGAAACTTTTAAACCGTTTTTTCGCGGTTGCGTTAGGCATAGCGGCCCTTATGGGCGCGTCGCTGGTTTGCGCCGCCGACGAATCAAGTATGATTCCAACGAATTTGCGTTGCGAATATCTCACGAATCCTAAGGGCGTGGATACGCAGGCTCCGCGTTTGAGTTGGATTCTGACGACAAAGGACGCGTCTGCAATCGGACAGACGCAGAAGTCATACCGCATTCGGGTAGACGCCACGGAAGCTGACGCGAAAGCGTCTGCCGGCAAAATCTGGGATACCGGTTGGGTCGAATCGAACGAGACTGCTCACATCGTTTACAGCGGTAAGAAACTGGAATCTGACTCGTCCTATTACTGGACGGTGCAAATTAAGGATCAAGACGGTCTTGAGTCGTCTGTTTCCGAAGTTGCCGAATGGACGACTGGCCTTTTTGAGCAATCAGAATGGACTGCGAAATGGATTGGAACGGGTTACCTGCCGGAGGGAGAAAAGGATCTTGCTAAGACGACTTCCCGCGATCCCGCGACAGGCCTTTACAACGATCCATGGCTTCGTAAAACATTTGAACTAAAAGAAGCTCCTAAGCGTGCGACGATCTTTGTCGCTTCGTGCGGATACCATGAACTTTATGTTAACGGCGAGCAAGTCGCTAAAGAATCCGTTCTCGCCCCGAATGTTAGCGATCATAAGTACCGCGCACGTTATATTGCCTATGACATAGCGTCATACTTAAAGCCCGGCAAAAATGTCATTGCTTTCTGGCTTGGCAACGGTTGGGGAGTTTACGGCGAATACAAGACTCCCGACAGGCCGCTGACGGCGCTTGTGCTGGCCCAGACCGATATCTGCTTTGCCGACGGCTCGAAGCAGCGAGTCGTTACCGACAGTTCGTGGAAAATCGGCGTTAGTCCGAATTTTCTTTGCGGCGCATGGACGTTTGGAAACTTCGGCGGGGAACATTACGACGCTAACTTGGAAAATCCCGACTGGAATAAAGTTGATTTCGACGATTCCGGCTGGAAAAATGTAACCGAATTTTCACCGAAGCTGGAATTGAGCGCGCAGACAACGCCATGCAATGTTCTCGGCGCCCCGATTAAGCCCGTTGCAATCGAGAAGAAGGGCGACAACGTGTATCGCGTTGACATGGGAGTTAACTTTGCCGGATGGACGCGCGTTAAGGTGAAGGGAAAGCCCGGCGCAACTATCAAATTTGATTATTCGGAGCGTTCCCAGGAAACTAAAACGTTTAATCTGTTCAGCTCTTATACCATTGGACCTAAGGGAGAAGGGTATTTCCAAAATCACTTTAACTATAGTTCCGCGCGTTGGATCACCATTACCGGACTCGATTATGAACCGAGCTTAGACGATATTGTCGGTTGGAATATTCACACGGCGTATGAGAACGCGGCGACGTGCGAAACGTCTGACGACCTCCAGAACTGGATCTTTAACGTGGGACGCTGGACGTTCGAAAACCTTTCTGTTGGCGGCTATGTTGTCGATTGCCCGCAACGTGAGCGTATGGGGTACGGCGGCGACGCGCATGCGACGTCAGAGTCGGCGATGTACAACTACTCCATGGAAGCTTTCTACTACAAATGGCTTCAGGACTGGCGAGATTGTCAGAAGGATTTCGAGAACGGCTGGCTTCCTAATACGGCTCCGACCTATTGGGGCGGGGGCGGACCTTCTTGGGGCGGTATTGTCATTACGCTTCCGTATACCTATTACCTGCAGTATGGCGACACACGTATCCTTGAAGAAAATATCGCCATGATTGAAAAGTGGCTCAATTTCCTCAATTCGAACGTCAAAGACGGATTGCTCCAAAAATATGGGGACGAATGGAAGTTCCTTGGCGACTGGCTTTGGCCTGGCGCTCCGGACGGCCCAAACTCCGACACGCCTCAAGCTCTTTGCCTAAACAACTGCTATCTCGTCTTCAATCTTCGTACTGCCGCTAAAATCGCCCGAATCATCGGCCAAAATGACAAAGCGGACGAATGGGAGAAACGCGCAGAAGTTACGGCAAAAGCAGTGAACGCGAAGTACTTCAATAAGGAAGAAGGGTCTTTCTTCGACAATGCACAAGCAGTGTTGGCGCTCGCGCTTCTCGCCGACGTCCCTGCGACCGCCGAAGACGCCAAGACGATCTACAAGCGTTTGGAGAAGGCGATTCTTGAAGATTCCAACGGCCACATCGGCGCCGGTATTACCGGCGGCGGTCTCCTGTTCCGGTATCTCCGTCAGGTGAATCGTAACGACCTCGTGTATTCCATGACGAAGCAGACGGAATATCCCGGTTGGGGATTCATGCGTGAACACGACGCTACAACTTTCTGGGAAGCTTGGGAACTGGATAGACCGGGACATTCTCTCCTGCACAGTTCCTATCTTTTCCCGGTCGCTTGGTATGTTTCCGGACTGCTTGGAATACAACGTGACGATTCTGCGCCCGGTTTCCGTAAGTTTGTCGTTCGTCCACCGCTTGCCCGTGATACGGAACTGACGTTCGCCAAGGGATCGTATAAAGCGATTGTCGGTGAAATTAAATCGTCGTGGGAAAAGAAAGACTCCGGATTTGAGCTTTCAGTTGTCGTTCCGCCCAATACTGAAGCGACCGTTTACGTGCCGAAGACGGATCCTAAGGGAACCGTTGCCGCTCCCAAAGGCGCAACTGCCGTTTCCGAGAACGACGAATGCGCCGTCTTTACCGTTCCTTCCGGTTCTTTCCGCTTTGTAGAGAAAAAGTAGCTGTCAACTGCTTTTTAGAAGTAGTTTAATCAGAAAGGAACAAGTTTCCATTTGGAGGCTTGTTCCTTTTTTGATACGTAGCGCTTGTTGTATTGAAAAAATGCTTTCTGTTGTGCGGACGCTTTTCATCTGGAAGAATTTTTTTGCAGGTTTATAGAAGAAATTTTAAAAACGAGTACAATGTTCCGTAGCTTTGCGGTAAGGGAAGTGGCGGTTATTCTGTGTTGTTTCACCGAAGAACGACGTTCAGATGCGACCGTGTGACGTTCGCTTTTTAAATGGCGACGTTTGCGATTCGAGAGAGCCTATTAGTTGCCGTCGGTTTTATTCCGCCATATGCGCGGACTTTTTTCATACATTGGATAAGATAATTATGGCAGAAATAAACCAACAATATGACAATTCGAAACTGGTAGAAGTTCACGAGGAGTCGCGTTGGAAGAGTCGGCCGGTTTTATACGTACGGTCTGTTCTTGTCAATCTTGCGATGTATGCGGTTGTCTATTTTCTTGCGTACTTGATTAAATACGACTACAATAATTTTAATATAAACCACTGGTTCGCAAAATCAATCGCTTGGGTGCTCGCGATTAAAATGATTGTGCTCTATGTAAGTCGAGCGTACCGCAATATTGGCTATTATGCGACGATGCGCGAGTTGCGCTCAATTATAAGCGACGCGTGCTTCTCCTTTGTCGGCATTGTCGTTTTTTCTGCCGTAGGTCATTCTTTTGGGATTTTCGACTATCGTTTGCCACTTAGCATTGTCGTTTTAGACATGCTTCTATCGGTGGTCGCCCGCGGCGGCGGACGTATGGCTCAGCGTTTTTACAAAGAAACGTTAAAACCCAGTCTTGTTAAGCCAGACGAGGAAGACGAGCCCGCCCTTTTGGTAGGGGCTAATAATCTCGGCGCGCACGTTGCGAACGTAATAAATACACAACGGAACGTTGGCTTTCGTGTAGTCGGCTTTTTGACGGTTCACAATTACAAGGTTCGCATGCGTCTTGGTTCGTTGCCTGTAGTTTCGAAAATCGACAATTTTACTGCTGCGGCAAATAAGATGAACGTCAAGACGATTCTTGTCGTCGCCGGTTCGTTACCGGGTAAGACGTTCCGTGAACTTTACGATACGTGCGATAAAAACGGATTCCGATTACAGGTCGTTCCTCCTATCGAATTTTTACCCGACAGAAAGATTCCTATTCGCGACGTTGACGTTAACGATTTGCTTAAGCGCGACCCGATTGAACTTGACGCCGACAAGATTCACGAGTTGATTACGGGTCGCCGCGTTATGGTAACCGGCGCAGGCGGGAGTATCGGGTCGGAAATTTGCCGTCAGATTATGCGCTTTGATCCTAAGGAGCTATTTTTGCTCGGTCGCGGCGAGAATCGGATTTTTTTCCTAGAACGCGAACTCAAGGCTCTTAAAAAAGAAGGAACGAAGCTTACGCCAATTATTGCCGACGTTTCGAATGCCGAACGCATTGACGGGGTTTTCAATGTTGCGCGCCCTGAGATCGTCTTTCACGCGGCTGCACACAAACACGTTCCTCTTATGGAAGCCAATATCCCTGAGGCGGTTCGTAATAATATTTACGGTACAAAGGTTGTTGCCGACGCTTCCGACCGTTACGGCGTCGAAAAGTTTGTCATGATTTCGACAGATAAGGCGGTAAATCCTTCGAGCGTTATGGGATGTTCTAAGCAGATGGCCGAGCGGTACGTGAATGCGGTGGGCGCGCGTTCCAAAACACGTTTTATTGTTACCCGTTTTGGCAACGTCCTAGGGTCAAATGGCAGCGTCGTTCCGATTTTCACGAAGCAGATTCAGCATGGCGGACCGATTACAATTACAGATAAGCGTATGACGCGCTATTTTATGACTATCCCGGAAGCCTCTCAGTTAGTGCTTGAAGCGGCGGCTATGGGGAAAGGCGGGGAGATTTTTGTTCTTGATATGGGCGATCCCGTCCATATTTTGGACCTAGCCAAAGACTTGATTAGGCTTTCTGGATTGCCTGAACATGCGATTGAGATTCGCGAGATCGGTCTCCGTCCGGGCGAAAAACTTTATGAAGAGCTTTACTTTGAGACGGAACGGCGCATTCCGACAACTCAGGAGAAGCTTTTCGCCGCAGAACATCGACAGTTTGATATCGACGTCGTTCAGTCGCAAATCGACGAATTGCTCGGAATGACTGCCGGTCCGCAGGATGCAATTCGCGATAAACTTCGCGTATTTGTTCCGGAGTATAAGCCGACGATTCTGTCGCCTAAACAATAAAAGCGAGGAAAGCTTGAACTATTTCATAAGGACCGTTATGAAAGGCGCCCCTCTTCAAGAGCAACAGTTTTAACGCCGAAAGAAACGTTCTTCCGAGGCGCGTTTAACGACTTTCTGGTCTCCGTGAAGACTTACTCGACAGAAAATAATAGATCCTCGAGGAACGTCGGGCGAAGCCAGTTTGAGCGTTGCCTGTCTGCCGTTTGAAGTCCCGATCTTATACCAAGCGCTTTCTTTCTGGGGGAATTTTTCATTTGCATTAGTAGATACTATGACGAAAAGATCTCCCGACGGAATTGGAACTTCGTCCGGCCTGCGCAGCCGCCAAGCGTTGTCGAAATCTCGATCAAGCCAGCCAACGCGTTGATAGACGTATCCAATCTTTTCGGTTTGTGCGTTAAGTTGCGCGGTCGTTTTGTCGACGACAAGGTGGTTTTTGGGCAGAAAACGAATGCGTGAATTTGCTAAATTACGTAAATGCTGCAATTTCGGTTCGTCGGTTTGAAAACGGTCAACGTGCGCTTCACTGGCAAGTTGAGGCGCGTTTAGCATTCGGACGAGCGGTTCGAGTCGGCGTGCGAAATAGTAATCCCCCTCCGCGAGAATTTTAGCGCAGTCTCTAAAAAGCACGTATTGAAGGATTGGATCGAGACGGTCCGTTTGCTGTAGTTCAGTTAAAAAAGAGCACCATTCTTCGTACCACCTCGCAATGTCTTCTTTTTGCAACGAGTCGGGGATTTTGCGCGCATGCGTGGAGAGTTTGCGTAGAAACTCAGTCTGAAGCGATTCTGTGGTCTGAGTCGCAGGAGCGTCTGCTGGAATCTCTACTTGTTTCAATGTTCCCGATGCGTCGGCCACATAGTCGTTAACGCCCGGTTTCGGCGGGGCGGGCAAGTAATAGAATTTTTCTGTTGAAGGCGAGAAGGTCCAATATTTTTGTGAGATTTCTCCTTCGAGCAGTAAGACAATCTTTCGTTGTGTTGGGTTCGAGTGGCTTATCCTGTATTTCCATTCAGGAGCGCGGAGCTGAAGAGTTTTAATTTCCTGTGGAATTCCAGGCGTATTGATGTTTTGATTTAGAAAATCGACTGCTTCTTGGGCGGGCTCTACCGATACAAAAAAATTGTCTAACTGTCGATAATGACTTTCTGCAAAACTATTCCACTGGGAAACGCGCTCAAGTAGATCAAGCGACAAGCTTGCTATTTCAAATTCTTTGCGATAGGCGGCTACTTCTGGCGCGCACTCGCTGGGAGTCGCTTCTCCTAGCATCTGTGAAAAAAAATCGCGCGTTTGTTTTTCGTCGAGCGATATGTCGTCAAACGCTTGGAGACGCTTGAAAAAATCTTGATTGTCTACAATCGTCTTTTGGAAGTCTTTGACTTTGTCGAGAGTAGTCTGCGCCAGCTTGGTTTGGTCGGGATTGGCGTCGTCGCGTATACGTTTCCCCTCTTCGACAAGCTGTTCCAAAGTTGGGATAAGCGTTTCGAGGTCGCGTATGTCTTTTGCTTTAACTTCATGCAGCTGGAATTCCAGTTGTGCGACAGCTTGCCGCGTTTCTTCTTCAGACGCGTACTGTGGCGTTACTTCAGCGTTTTCAGAAGATGCGTCTGTTAAATCATCTTGAAGAATTTGGTCCTCTGAGGAATTCTTTCCTTTCGGTTGAGAGATAATACCTGCTGATACAGCGGCGTTTTCCTCTGTACTTTTGGTATCAGAAAGATCGGTTTCGTCTGGAAGAACGTTTGTAAAAGAGTCGGTTTGAATGTCTAAACCGTCGGCATTCGACTGTAATTCCTCAGGTTGAGTCGGAATGACGTCTGTTATGCTTTGAGAAGATTCTTTACCTTCTTGCTGAGTTGAAGCCGATTCCAATTGCGGAGCTGCGGCGACAGAACTCGTTTCACCTTGCGGAACGATTTCTTTAACCGTCGCTGTTAGGGGTGGAATACTATCGCTCGACGACTCGCTCTTCCTGTAGATCCCAAGGAGAATAATCGCAGCTATGAAAGGTATGCCGAAAGACGCAATGTTAGCGAGGTGTGATCGTTTTTCACGTTTCCCTTGCGACGTATGAGACGCGAAGAGAGAATCGTCGTCCTCAACCTCGTTGGACCAGACTACGTCCTCGAGCGGCTTAGATCGCATCTTATAGCCGGATTCTTTTCGAAACGATTTCATCACGCCTCCGTTGCGAAGATACTAACAAACCTTGATAGGAACTAAACGCGAGAAAATAACACTCGGTGTTCTCGCTCTTCCTCCGGCCAATCTTCGCCTATAAAAACGTACCTCAAGTTGATTTGGTCGGATCTTAATTGGAATAAGTTGGCGACGGCTTCTCCATAAAACCGAAGTTGTTTATCGTAATCTTCGTGAGTTCTCCCTTTCACGTACTTATTGCTTTTAAAATCGATAACGTCTGCTCCAACGAGGCGTCCTTCATTGTAGAGGAGCGTTAACCGGTCGATAGTTCCACGAATCAGCGTATCGCCTTTGGTAAAGGAAAACTGCCGTTCTTGAAAAACCTTCGTTTCATATGGATAGGACGCGCGACTTAGCAACTTTCTCGTGAAGTCGAGTTCGCAAATGCGCTTAAATTGCTCATAGATTTTCGCCGCTTTATCGCGGTCGCCGTCGAAAACAGCTGCGAGTATTGTTTGGAGCCGTTCCGAGTCGGGCATACCGTCGTCGAGCCACGTTACCTGTTCGAAACAGGCGTGAAGCGCAGTGCCTGTGAGCGTCTCCTCTTTGGCGGACGACCACAGATGCGTCTCTGGACTTGCTGTAGGAGTTGTGCGATGGTAAAGCAGCCTAACGTTTGGAATTCCGGCTCGTTCATTAGCGTCTTCACGAGAAACGAACAGAGGACTCTGGCGTTCCGGCGTAAGGGACGGCTCCTGTACCTTTTCCTGATCGGCCCGACCCCAATGAGGATCGCCGCTCTGGAAGAGGATTTGCGCATATTGAAGGTCAGGATTTTCAGCCTCTCCGAGACCTTTTCTCAGGATTTGTGCGAACGTCAAACTCGACGGCTCTTTTTTACCGGGGGGCGGTATGATTGCAATCAATGCGCGTACGGGACGGGTAATCCCGACATACAACAGGCTGAGCGCTTCCTGAACGTCTTCCAAAAGCTTGAACTCAAACGTTTCCGTAAGCCAATTATATTTGTCTTGTAATTTCAGCAGCGCGCCAGACGGAATATTGTTAATGATTCCATCTACCTTATCGGTCAATGGAGTTTTTGGATCCGCCGACTCATAATGAAGGTAAAAATTACCGCGTTTTCTGTCTAACTGAAAATCTAGTTCAGGCAGAACGACAATATCGAATTCCAATCCCTTCGATTTGTGAAGACTCATAACGCGCAGTTGACCGTCCGACGGCGTCTCGAATTTCTCCTTTCTTACGGTTTCAAGGAATTCGTCAACGAGCGTTCGTTCTGTTCGAGCGACGTAACTGTAAGCAAATTCGACAAGCTTGTCGAGACGTTCTTTATCTCGTTTTTCGGAACAGCTTGAGAGCAGAATATCCCTTATTTCCGCGATAAAATCGCCAAGTCCCTTCGTTTCTATAAGGGAACGGATATACGACGCTCTTTTTTGTGCAATATATGACTTGTCATAATTGTCCGCAGTAATATCAAACCGTTCTGAAAGGGGGGGGACGGAGGCTATATGAAAACTAGCGACAGAATCGCCCGAATGTTCCGCAAACTTAAGAACGGATAGAATTGCGTTCACTGCCGGAGAATCAGTCAGCGGAGTTCCCCCCTCTTCGCTAATTTCAAACCCGCCTTCTTTAATTGCACGGTGTTTTTTGAGTCTGGAAACAATTTTACCGATGGTTTCATTCGTTCGTGCCAGAACTCCTATGGAAGCGTTCGGATTATCAACGCGTAGCTGCACGATTCGTTCAATTGCGTAATTCAACGTGGCTATCTTTTGCAATTTACCACCGGAAGAGTTAGACGCGGATTCCGAATTAGGTTCGTCTTCTTCGTCTTCGTCAGATTCTTCTCCAACGGGTTTAAGCTGCTCCGGGGGAATTGGAGCGGATTCAAGAGAAGGGAGGACCGGCGGTAAGTTAAGGCTTGGCGTCAAACCGTCGACAACTCGGGGCGCCTGTTCGAGAGACCAGTATCCGGAAAGGTTCACGTTTCGTTCGGCGCACTGATGTTCCTCGAATCGGCTGATCCATTTCTTAACGCCGTCAAAAATGGCTTTAGTTTTGTAAGAGTCGGTCTCTTGGTCTTGAGGATGGAACGCTTCGTTATTCAAAAAGCTGCCGTCAGTATTTTGTCCGAGAAAGAGTTGGTTGACAACGTTGACGATTACAGGACTGCTTCGCCAATTCTTTGGCAGGGAGCTGTCTTGGATTTTTTCCTCGCCGGCGCCGTCTCTGATATCTTCAAATCCGCGTTTGATCGAATCAAAGATTTCCGCCTTTCCCCCACGCCAGCCGTAAATTGCCTGCTTTACGTCGCCAACGCAAAAGAACGAACCGAGCGTCTGACCGTCGTTCCTTGTGAGGATTGAATGCGCAAAGGGGCGTATAATTCCCCATTGTGCAAACGACGCGTCTTGAAATTCGTCTAAAAGAATATGAGACGTCTGAGCGTCAAGTCGATAAAGAAGTCTCGCTAAACTGTTTTCACGAGATAAATTATCTAAAATGACGCGTGTTAAATCGTCAAATCGATACGCGCCTTTCTCTCTTTTGCTTTCCTCGAAATAATCGGCAACGACGTTAAGGACGCCGCATGTGGCGTGTATCGTTTGAGCCGCGTCCTGCAATACTTTTATGCGCGAGTACTCAAATATTTGCTTTACTGCGTCTACAACGTTGTCCGATAACATTTTTTTATTAAATGTTCCGGTCGTTATGGATTTTTGGGGAAGAGTTGCTGCTATGACTGCGGCGTAGTCTTCGTTCTCAAAAAGCTCGATTATTTTCACTACCGCGTTATAAAATGTTTTATCGACCGTTCCTTGGGCGCTTTTAGATTTCGGTTTGTTTTTAGGATACTCGTCTTCAAGCCCTTTTAGATTTTCAATCAGTACTTGCGGCGTGGTAAGAATTTCCGATTCGACGTCCGATTCAAGGCGCGTCCATGCCGAGAGATTAGATTTTGTATTTCGGTATATCTCCAACGTTGCCGTTATGAGATTGATTATTTGTCCTTCGACAGAACGTTTCAAATCGCCTTTAAAGAGCAAACGGGCAAGAGTAACCGCGGCGTTGACTTCATCCGTGTGCGCCGTCTTCTCATTTTGAACCGGATAGTTTTTTGCTTGCGAAAAGGTGTGGAGCAGGGCCGCATATAAGATGCGTTCATTCTCGATTTCTTCAACGATCTTCCAATTTGGAGGTAGGCCGATTTCAAACGCATATCCCCCTGCAATTTGCATGAAAAAGGAATCAAGCGTGCTAACGCGAATTTTCTGGAGGCTTCGCGTTACCTCTTCAAGTTTGTCCTGAAAAAGAGCCTGGGCCTTTTCTTGCGTAATCTTGTCGAAACCGTAGAAATCCGCGACGACACGTTCAAATTCCGGTTCGTCTTTGATCAGCTGATCGTACAGTTCCTTCGCGCCTTCAAGCGAATTGGCGCCGCGTCCAAGACGTAAAAGAATACGGTCCTGAATTTCACCGGCCGCTTTGCGGGTAAACGTTGTCGCAAGTATTGAATCGACTTTTTCTCCTAGGAGAATGAGTTTGAGATAACGTTCGCTGAGTTTAAAAGTTTTTCCAGAGCCGGCAGACGCGCGAACGACTTCATTTTTAAAGGAATAAGTCATTAGTTTCTCTCCCTTTTCAGTATAGCTCGAAACGTATACAAACCAGCGAACGTCAATCGTCGGAACAGGAACCTAAATGTTCGTCCGCCTTGCGACTTTCAAGATAGAAAAGAGCGGCCGTTCCGTGAGTTTTAGCTGCTTACTCTTTTTGAGGCTCCTCTTCTTCCTCATTCTGAATTTCATCCAACGTTTTGGAACCGACCTGAGTAAAAGCGCTTGAAGCGACTTCCGTTAACCCCGCCAAATTGGCGGAGTCGTCCTCTCTAAAAAGAAACAGTACGGGGATGTGCAGTTTTTCAGCCAATGCGAGACCTTCTTCGGCGCCAAGCACAAAAAACGCGGTTGCATAAGCGTCCGCTTCCGCGCAAGAGATTGTCTTATCGCAAGAGGTGGAAACGATAGAGACAGATCCCAGTCTTTTATCGGTCTTAGCGTTCGGATCGAAAAATTCTGTCGGTTTACCGGAGCGGGGATCGATAATATGCGAGAACCTGATTTCTCCTACTTGGAGATAGTTATGATAATCGCCGCTTGTAGCTAACGCCCCGCTTTCTTCCTCAGAATCGAAACGAAGGAAGCGGTACATCTGGGGTGCGTGTTGCGACGCCAGCCTGTCTGGCGAGGCGACTTCCGGCGTTTGAATTGCCAGAGTCCAAGGTTTATTCTTTAACGTTTCGGGATCGATTTTTTGTCCTTTGAGCCTAATTTCGCCGCCGACTTCAATCATGTATGAATTAAGCCCTAAGTCCTCAAGCGCTTTGCCTACCTTATCTGCGGCGAATCCCTTGGCGACGCCGGAGAGATCAACTGTAAGATTTGCGTTTGTTTTTTTCAGACCCGGCTTAGGCTCCATGCGCGCCTCAAGTTTGTCATATCCGACTTCCTGCAGAATCGCCGTGATTTTTTCTTCGCTCGGCAATTCCGTTAGCGGCGATTTGTTAGGGCCAAAACGATAAAGATTCACAAGTGGAGCGACAGTAACGTCGAAAGCGCCGTTTGTTTCTTTGGCGACCTTCTGAGCAATCGTCACTATTTCCGCAACTTCTGGAGCGACGTCAAACCAATCAGTCGACTCAGACCGGTTGAATTTTGAAACGTCGGAATCGGGTTTGTAGGTCGACGCCAAACTGTCTATTTTATCCAGTTCTTTTTGAATGAGACGGGAGAGAAGGATCTCACATGAATCGACCGTTTCTTCGTCGTTGGAGGAATTGCTGTTAATTTCAACGAGCTGGGAAGGGGTTGCGCAAATGATTGCGTTCCAGGTCGTTCCCATAGTCTCGCCATGAACGGCAAAGTTCTGCCTACCCATTTCGAGCTTGGGTTTGTCGAAAAAATAAGGCTTTAACAAATAAAATCCTAGCGCCGCGACTAGCGCATAACGAAAAATCGAACCTACAAGCGAGTTATTCTGTTGGGGCTGCTCTTCATTTGCGGTCGTAGCCTGCGCGTTTTTGAGCTGTTTGTTATTTGAAGCCATGGGGGTCCTGACGTGTGATGTAAGTAAAAAGGGGAAAACTGTTTTTATAAGCGGCCACTACAGAATCAGCATAGCGTCTCCGTAGCTGTAAAAACGATAATCCTCCGCTATAGCCTCTTCGTAGGCGCGTTTGAGCAACTCGTCTCCTCCAAAAGTGCGTACGAGAATGACGAGGGTCGACTTGGGAAGATGGAAGTTCGTCAACATGGCGTCGACCGTCTTAAACTTATAGGGCGGCCGAATAAACAAATTTGTCGCGCCGGAAAACGCCTGAAGCTCCTTATCGTTTTGCCCGGAAGAATCAATCGTTCCGTCGTCTAAAACGTTGCTCGCCGATTCAAGCGTACGAACCGAAGTTGTGCCTACCGCGAAAACCCTTCCGCCACGAGTCTTGCGCTCTTTCAGCGTTTGGACGACTTTGTCGGTAATGGTCGCGTATTCCGAGTGCATGTGATGTTCCGATAATTTTGTAACGGAAATCGGCTTGAACGTACCCGCTCCGACATGGAGCGTAATTGGGCAAATGGCGACGCCCCGTTTTTGAATCTCGACGAGCAGTTCTTTTGTAAAGTGTAAGCCTGCCGTAGGGGCGGCGACAGCGCCGGGAATGCGCGCGTAGACTGTCTGGTAGTCAAGCCGATCCGAGGGCTTCATCCTGCCAGAGCGAATGTAGGGAGGAATTGGCGTCCAACCGACTTTATCGAGGAAAGTAAACGAGTCTTCGCCCTCCTCCAGAAGCGGTTTAACAATCAAAGTTTTTGCTTCCGTACGCGCAACGACTTCGAGAAAACGTTTATAGGCGCCTTCAGGATTCTGAAGAGCAATTCTTTCGCCTGGTTGGAGTTTGCCTCTTGTCTTTGACATAATCTCCCACAATCCTTTGGGATCATATTGGAGAAAGAGACCTTCCCAGCGTCCTTCTGTCTTTTCACGTTTTCCCATGAGACGCGCGGGGACGACCTTGGTGTCGTTCAGGACTAACGCGTCGTTGGGGCGAAGAAATTTGACAATGTCTCGAACGTGCATATGGCTAATCGTTTGAGTCGCACGGTCAACAACCATCATTCGCGCCGCAGCGCGGTCGGGGAGGGGAGTTTGCGCGATTAGACGTTCGGGGAGCTCATAGTCGTATTGATCGAGTTCAGAGGGTTCGTCGGAAGGGGCGGCATGCACGTTGCGATAGGGAACGAATTCTTCTTCCTCGCTATTGTCGTTATCGAAAGGAGCAGCGTCCGTTTCGTCTGATTGAGAAGACGTTAAACGCGAGGAGTTAGAACAGTCCGTTTCAACGGCGTCGTCTTGAAACTTTTCTGCGGTCGAACCGTCGTCTGTTTTCTTTTCACCGTTCGATTCGAGCTGGACCTGTTCGTTGTATGAACCAAAAGGTTCCGTCGACGAACAGTCCTTCTTTGTTGATTCTACGCCATGAAACAAAGACAAAAGTTTATTTAGCAAACTGCCCAATTTTTCTATCCTGACAAACGCCCAAACGTGTTAACGCGGTAATCTTTATAGAGGCGTCGTTATTCCACGCCTTGGGGCTCATTATATCGGATTTAGCGACAAATAAAAGACGCGAATTTTCTTCTAATTTCGATTTTAACTAAAACGACGATCTTTATAGTTTTTGGGAGACGACGGATCAATTTGAATTCCGCGTAAGAAGCTCGCGGAGCCTTGCTTTGATGTTTTATTTTTCATTGGGCGCTTGTGCAGCGAGACCTGTTTCATTTACAATACAATCTGTCAAGGCGGTTTTGGCCGAATTTGAAAAACGTTGGAAATGGTAAAGGTCATGGAACAAACGAATGGAATAGAGAACGGCACGAATCAATTGAATCAGATTCCCGTTGCTCTCTTTATTACGGAATTGGCGCCAGGCGGCGCCGAAAAGGCGTTTGTTCATTTGGCGTTGGGCCTCGATAAGACGCGTTTTCAGCCAACCGTCTATCTTTTAAGCGGTCGTAAGCAAGATCAAAAAAACTCTCTAGCGCCCGTATTGCGCTCACAAGGCGTTGAGACTGTTGAGCTGGGTATGAAGAGCGTGTTTGATTTGCCGAGAGTTTTAGCGAAACTTTATGGCGAGTTAAAACGAAGAAAGCCGCTCCTTATCCAATCGTTTATGTTTCACGCAAATCTTATTGGACGGCTTGCGGCAAAGTTTGCGGGCGTGCCTCTTATTTGTTCTGGAATACGCGTTGCTGAAAGGGATTCAACAATACGTCTGCTGGTCGATTACGCCACCCGACGGTTTTGCGACGCCTGGATCTGCGTGGGAGAATCGGTAGCTGAGTTTACACGAACTGTCGGTCGTATTCAGAGCAACCGTGTTTTTTCTATTCCAAACGGAGTTCAAGTTTGCGAACTGGCCGGAAGGACGCGAGTCGTTACGGCAGGGTTCGGCGCTGTCAAGGTAGAGGAAACTCGAGCGCATCTTACTCC
>CAMNJU010000014.1 GCA_946541595.1 uncultured Planctomycetales bacterium | reverse complement strand
CCCGGGCTCACGGTCAAGCGCCGGAAACGGTCTGATCCTAATTCCTGCGCGCCGCCGCGCCGTTCGAGCGAATTGTCGACGGAGTCGCGGACCGCGACGCGGGATTTACGGTCGTTCCGGTCGCGCGTGCGCCGGTCGCCGCGGCGCCGGAAGACGCAGTGCCCGTTCCGGCCGCGCGGGCTCCGGTCGCAGCCGCGGCGCCGGTTGCGGGCGTTTTAGCGGCCGTCTGCGCAAAGACGCTCTCAAGAGTCGCGACGAGCGATTCCATACCGATATCGAGCGCGGCTACTTTGCCGTCGCCGCCGATGAGAACCATCGTCGGAATTTCCGAGATTCCGTAATACGCGGCAAGAGACGTCTCTTTCGCGTCGACGGTCGCGCGGTCGGACATGAGAATCCACGGAAGCGGATCCTTCTTGAGATACGCGTCGAATTCCTTCTGATCCGCGTCTAAATTGTAGCCGACAATCTCGAAGCCCTGATCGTGATACTTCTCATAGAGGGCCTTAAGCTGCGCGTGCAATTCCGGGCAAGGTTCGCACCAGGACGCCCAGAAATCGACGAGAATGACTTTGCCCTGTACTTCTTTCGGATCGAATTTCGTTCCGTCCGCTTTGCAGCCCTTCCAGACAAACGGCTTGCCTTCGAGCTCCGAATAGCGAATCGTTCCTTCGAGAAGCTGCAGCGCGTTCTTGGCTTCCGGCGTGTCGGAAGAGGCGAGCTGCTTGCGAATCGGAGTCCAAATCTGGGCGGGCAGTTTCGGTTCGTTCTGCGTCTCAGCGACAAGCGCGACCGGGAAAACAAGATCCACCGTCATATCGGACGTTTCAGGATGCGCGGTAATGAACGCGAGCACGTCTTTCATCACGGCGACGAGCTCTTGCGAGGTTCCGTTATTTTCCGCGATATCGGCGACCTTAGCCTGGAGATAGACCCCTTTGAACGCCAGCGCCGCCTGCTTGCCGCCTTCGAGCGACTGAACCTTCGCGTTCTGTTCCAGCGTGGTCGCGTAAGCGCCCAGCCGGGGAAGCGCGGCCGAATCGAGCGACGCCTGATAGCAAAGCGCTTGGCCTTTGAGCGTAATCGCCTGAACGAACTCGTCGTCGGTCGGATTTGACTTCAAGATGCGATCGCCAATCTGGCTGATCGTCGTGAGCATCTTCTTGACCCAGGTTTCGTATTCCGCTTCCGTCTCAAACGCGACTTCGGTCGTCATGAGTTCGTCGGCTTTCGCGACGAGCTCTTGATTCGTCGCATTCGCGGGGAGGACGAATTCGCTGCCGTCAGACTTCTTAACGGCCGGCCGCGCGGCGGCCTGACCCGAGGCCGCGACGCCAGGCTGAGCGGCGGGCGCCTGCGCTTGAGGCTGCGCCTGAGCCGCCGCGCCGTTTTGTTGTAATATAAGTTCTTCTTCCGCCGGGGTCTGACGCGCCTGATTGCGGCCAGTAAGACGGGAACCGATCCCGTTGCCAATGCCCGCGCCGATCCGCTGCGCCGAGGCAAAGTCGGCAGGGGCGAAAAGCGCCGCCGTCAGCGCGACGGCGAAAAGTCTTTTGATCGTTTTCATATTGCGTATATGTTCCTTTTACCTTGGGTTTTCGCGCTTCTTTGGCGCTATTGGGGAGGAAAACGCCCGCGCGGCGTAAGATTGCGCGCCCGAGCGCCGATTCGCGCCGGTAAGTCGCAAATTTCCAGACTGCACTATAACGTTTTTTCCCACTCGGTAAAACAGGAATTTTTTTACTTTTTATCCGTCCCGCCGAACCGTGAAAATCGCCACCTCGGCCGGGGGATACGACCGACGTTTCTTGGGCGGAATATCCGCTTCCAAAAGAGAGAAATCGAACCGGTCGTCCGCCTCGACGACGAACACGGACCCGTCCGGCGCGCGGTCGCGCAGCGTTTGGAGGAGTTCGAGCGTCTCGCCTTCCCGGTCGACAAAGAAATCGTACGGAGGAGAGCAAAAGACAAGCCAAGGGACGTCGCGCGGAAGCTCCGTCTGAGAATCGCGTTCGATCGACGATTTCCTTACCGGCGCGGATTCGTCCGTCGCCGCCAGTTTTCGGCCCCAGAAGAACACGTCGGTCGTAACGAGATCGATTTTCGCCGCCGTGCCGGGGACTTTTGCTTCAAGAATATCAATATTGCGCCGGGTTGTGCGCGCCGTCGGAAAATGAACTTCAATCATCGTCGCCGAACGCGCGCCGCGGCTGATCGCCTCGAACGCCAAAGCGCCGGTCCCGGCAAAGAGATCGATCGCGTGCTTGCCGCGCGGCTCTTCACCTAAGAGATTGAACACGGCCTCGCGAACTCGGTCCTTCATCGGTCGAACGCGACGGTCGCCGGCGTATTCGAGTTTCGTGCCGCGAAAGACGCCGCCTACGATGCGAAGGCCCGCGGAATCCCCGCGAAAACCCGGCTCGCTGCCGACGTTGCGGTTCCGCTTCGAACGTTTCGGCGCGTCCGCGTCCTGAACGTTTGCGCGCGCGTTCCGCGCCTCTTTCTCATCTTCGCGCGCCTGCGCTCTGCGGCGGCTCTTCTCCGTAGCGAGCGAATTGCGGCGGCGCTGCTTAAAGCCCTCGGCGCCCTTGTTCCACAGATCCGATTCAGAATCGCCAAACGCGTCGAACGTCTCGCGCGAATTCGGCTTATCCGAAGGCGCGCCAAAACGTTTGTAGATTTCAGAACTCGAAAGATACGGCGTAATCGTTACGTCGTCGGGATTTTGATCAAAACCGTCCCAATTTTCGCGGCGATTCTTGCGTGAAGGTTTCTTTTTCACTGGAACGCCTGTCTCCTGTTTCGTTGGAAAAAATGTAAAAAAACGCGCCGTCTATTGTTCCCAGCACAATTTACCTTATAATGATGACGCGCCGCCGCGCTCGTTTCACACGCGTGCGGAGGCGTCGGCTCGCTTACGCCAGATCCTGATTTTAACCGAAGATCGCCGCGTCGACAATACGTCCGAAGCGCCCCGCGGTCGAATTAGAATCGGAAGAGCCGCGCTTATTACCGCGCTCCGCGCCCGACGCGCGAGAGCCCCGATCTGAACGGAAGATACGAAAACCGTTCCTAATGCGAAAAATGGACGTCGTTATGAAAAATACTTTACTTGCCGCCGCGCTCGTCGCGACTTTGGCGCTCGCCGCCGGCTCCGCGTCCGCTCAAGACGCCGCCGCTCCCAATCCAGCCGCCGCAAACCCGCTCGTTCCCGCGGCGCAAGCGCGAACCGACACGCCTCAATATCAGAAGTTTTCCGACCAAATGAAGGTCTACAAGGAAGGCTTAAAGCAACTTCGCGCCCTCAAAGCGCGGTATCAGGAAGCGGGCCCTGAAGAGAAAGACAAGATCGTCGCGGAATTTGAACCGCTCGTCGCGGCTACCGCCGAGCAGCAGAAACAGCTCGTCCCGCTCGCGCTTGACGCGTACAAGTCGATCGACGGCCAAAACGACGAACTCCGCGCGTTCCTGTGCTCCATGCTGCAGTGGTCCGTCGGCGCACGCGAGAATTACGAACTGGGCTATTCGATCGCCAAGTCTCTCTTCGAGTATCCGCTTCCTCCGAACGGAGAAGAACTTTACGCCTGGGCCGCCTACGCCGCGTTCTGCACGATGAATCTTGAAGACGCGGAGAAATGGCGCGATATCGCCAAAAAGAACGGTTCCCTTAACAAGATCGATCCGAACCGCAAGATGCAGGTCGAAGGCTATCTCGAGCAAGTTCTCCCGACCTACAAATCTATTTGGGAAGCGGAAAAAGAGATACGCGCAAAGGAAGCCGCGGACGACAATCTCCCGCGCGTCCTCATTAAAACGACCGCCGGCGATATTACCGTCGAGCTCTTCCTCAACGAGGCGCCGAACGCCGTCAACAACTTCCTGACGCTGGTTAAGAGCGGTTTCTATACCGACGTTCCGTTCCACCGCGTTCTCCCCTACTTCATGGCTCAAGGGGGCGACCCGACCGGCACGGGCGCCGGCGGACCCGGATACTCGATCCCTTGCGAATGCTATCAGACCAACAAGCGCAATCACTTCCGCGGCTCGCTCTCCATGGCGCACGCCGGACGCAATACGGGCGGATCTCAGTTCTTCATTACGTTCGTTCCGACTTATTTCCTCAACGGAAAACACACCGTATTCGGACGCGTAATCGACGGCATGGACGTCCTCTCCGACATTGTCCGAATCGATCCGGAGAAGGAATCGGATCAGGCTCCGACTAAGATTATCAGCGCGGAAATTTTGCGGGGAGAGCCCGGCGAATTCAAAAAGCTGCCCGATCAGCGCTGAGCGCCGATATGGAATCCCCGTTAGCGACATAGGGGAAATCAAAGTAAAACGAAGCGCCGCCGAACGTGCGCGAACTCAGTTCGCACATGTCGGCGGCTCGCCCCAGCATAGGCTTGCTTACAAAGATGGAATTTGAATATCGCAACCAGAAAAAAACGATCTTAATTATCGACGACGACCCCGCGATTACAGAATCGACCCAATTGGCGCTCGAAGCGTTTGGCTACGACGTTCAGACGGCCGGAGACGGCGCGACCGGACTCGCGCTGACAGAAGTACGCAAGCCAGACCTTGTCATTCTTGATATGATGATGCCCAAACGCAGCGGGTTTCTCGTTTTAGAAACGCTGCGACAGCTCGATACCGATCCTACCAGAATTATTATGATTACCGCGAACGAGGGAAATCGGCACAAGGAATACGCCGAACAACTCGGCGTCGACGCCTACATTCGCAAGCCGTTCCCTATGGAGACGCTCATCGCCGAAGTCCAGAGACTCCTTGGCGATGCGTAACGCCGGTCTAACGATCGCCGTGCCGCGCGCGCGGCGGTCTGCAAACTCGCTGCGATGCTAAAGAACCGCTACGAAACGGTCTTTGAACGATACCTGCGCGCCGTTAAACGCCCGTTCCTATCCAACCGTCAAGAACGGAGATTCGATCTCGACAATGGCGCGACGCTTAAAAACTTCGACTATCTCGTTTCCGACGCCGAAGGCGTAAATTGGATTGTCGACGTTAAAGGGCGCCGTTTCCCCGGCGGACTTCACTCGACAAAGTACTGGAAGAACTGGACGACGGAAGACGATCTGCGCGGACTGCTGCGCTGGGAGCAAATTTTGAGCGCCGGCGGAGACGAATACTGCGGACGGGGGGCGTTTGTCTTTGCCTACCTCGTTACCGGGGAACGCGCGCCCGTTCCCGAGGAAAAAATCTTTATCGACCGCTTGGAGCGGTACGCTTTTCTCGTCGTGCCTCTGAAAACATACATTGCGGAAGCGAAATATATATCCCCTAAGTGGAAAACTTACGAGATTCCGGCCAAACGGTTTCAAGAGCTCGCCGTGCCGGCCGACGTCTTTTTTACGGCAAAACGCGACTCAAGTCCGCTCACGGCGGAAAGCGAACAAATCTGAACGCGCGAACGGTCAACTTTTTAATTACGGTTCAAAACGCGGTCTGTTTCATTCTAAAACTGGCCTGCAAAGGGCGAACGTTAGTTTTGTCAATTCTGTCAATTAAAACAGTTCTGTCGATTTTAACTATCAAAATTCCAAAAAATATCAATTTTTTCATACGTCCTTTCTCATCAAAAGCAGCCCGACCGTCGACGGCGTCAAGTTGCGCAACCGTTGCAATCCTAAAATTTTCCACGCAATGGGGAAATTTTAAAAATTTATTAAAAGAGGAAAAGTTTTTTCTTGAGATTCTTTTTGACTTGATTAAAATTGAGACTAGGAACGTTTTGTTCTAAACGCCGTAAATCAAGGCGCGAACGGGCAGTTTTGTCGTTTTTCCGGTTTCTGCGCGTAAAACGACAAACGCCAAACAAACGCGTTTTTTCGGGGCTCGACTAATAAAAATAGCGATTTTTTCGGTCGTTCCGACAAACGTTTGAGGTTTTCGCTTTAGATTACGGGCGAGGCCGATAAAATCGGTTGAAAGAACAATGGGTTCCGAGTATAACTAAGGATTAATAGTCGAACGAGGCGTCTGGCGCGTTCGAGTACGAAAGGCTCGAGCAGGCGCGGTCGCGTTCACCGTAACGTCGCGGCGTCTTCCAGAGGCGCCGCTGAACGGCGAAGCTCCGCGTGACGCTTGTTCGTTGAGCTAGCGGGTTGGTAAAATAATTGGACGAGACGAAAACGGAAGCGCGATAGGGCGCGAACGGTTTCGTGATCCCCTATTTTTCGGCTTCCAATTCAATCGTTTCAATAAATTTTCGGAGAACAAAAGTATGAAAAAACGCCTTTTCATGATATTGCCCGCCGCGGCGATCGCGCTTATGTCGGTCGTCAGCGTGTCGGCGGTTACGGGGGCGGAGTCGGAAGTTCCTGTGGAGACGTATCAACTAAACGACGGGACGAACTGCTTCCTGGTTCCGTTACAGGCCGACGCGATTGAGTCGACGTCCGATTACGTCGACGTTGCGGCGCTGGTCGATTTCTCCGCCGCTCAGCTGAGTTCCGACGTCCGTAAAGCCGCGCAGGAAGCGGTTGATTCCTTGGTTGCGAGTCTGCCGAAAAACGCGCGCGTTCAACTCTTTGCGGTCTCGAACGAAACCGAATCCCTCACTGACGGCTATGTCGCCGTCGACTCGCAAGAGCTCAAAGACGCGGTCGCGTCCCTGAAAACGCGCGACGCGCTCGGCGCCGCCGACTTGGAGAAGTCCTTCTCGGTCGCTGTCGACTCCTTTGATTTCAACGAATCCGCCGACCGCTCCATCGTCTTCATCGGGCGCGGCGTCAGCACTGGCGCGGCCTTCAACGAAGACGTCTTTGACGAAACCGTCGCCAAGCTCGTCGACGCGCGCGTTCCGGTCAATTCCTTCGGAGTCGGCCAGGTCGTCAATAAGTCGATCCTCGGCGCGTTAGCCAACCGCACGGGCGGTTACGTCGTCGCCGACGGCGTCGACGCGAAAGAAGCGGGCGCCAAGCTCGCGAGCGCCGCGACCGCGACCGTCTTCTTCCCGGAAGAAGCGACTCTCAAGATCGCGAACGCCGACGTTTATCCGAATCCTCTTCCGCCGATCCGAAGCGACCGCGAAACGTATCTCGTCGGTTCCTCGGCTGAGGCGCTTGAAAGCGCGACGATTTCGATCCCCGCCGTCATTTCCGACGGCCGCGAAGCCGACGTCGAATGGACGGTCGCGCCCAAGGCTCCGAACTCCGGCAACCAATACCTCTATAAGCTTCTCCAGCAGGCCAAAGAAGACGACGGCGCGTCGTTCGACGTCGCCGGCGCCGATCTCCTGACCGACCGTCAAGTTGCGATCAACGCCGTTTCCGACGCGTCCGCCGACCTCGCTCAGCAGGCCGCCGATTTCGGCGACAGCGAAGCCGCGCAGCGCATCGCCAACATGGCGAACGTCTCCTACGAACAGCAAGACGAGGAAGCCGCCGCTCCGGCCGCTGAAAGTTCCGACGCGGGAACCGAAGAGCTGTTCGCAGCTGCGGCCGCAAAGCTCGATAAGGAAAAGCAAGCGAGTCTCATCGACGCCGCCGAATCGAACGTCAAAGTTCAAACGGCTCAGATGAAGACCGCCGTTAACGTCGCGATCCAGAACGCGATGAAAGACGCCCGGACTAATCCGGAAGGCGCCAAGCAAAATATTAAAACCATGATCCAAGCGGTTCGCAATAATCAGATTCTCTCTGACGCCGACCGCGCGGTTATGTGCAACGAACTCGAACGCACCGGCATGTTCGTCGAACAAGAGTCGGAAAAGGCCGCTCGCGCCGCGCTGCGCGCGCAGCAGAATCAGGCCGTCGTCGACGCGGTTAACCGCACGACCCGCGGCTATAAAGCCGACCAGGAAAAGATCGTCGAAATCATGAAGCGTTTCGACTCGCTCATTAGAGAACACAAGTTCGTCCTCGCGTCCGAAGCCGCGAAAGAAGCCGCGAAGCTCTCCATCGACGAGGCGCTTCCGGTTCAGGCCGCGAACGTCGCCCTCATGCGCGACGCTTACGAAGAGAACCAGTTCCTTCGTTTCGAACGCCGCCGCAAGCTGCTCGACACGCTCATGTCGGTCGAACGCGCTCATATTCCGGTCAGCGACGAACCGCCGATCACCTATCCCGACGCCGAAGCTTGGGTCAACCTGACCAAAGTCCGCAAGGAAAAGTATAAGACCACCAATCTCCAAGGGAGCGAAGAAGAACAGCGCATCGCGAAAGCCCTCGACCTCAAGGTCGACGTTAACGGCGGCGAAGACGCGGATCTCACCCTCTCCGACTGGATTGACGAAGTCAAGCGCACGCTGCGCGAACAGGGGCAGGATATCAACGTCGTATTCGATACGACGAATATCGAAGAAGCCGCCGGTCCGCCGAGCTCGCTCAATATTCAGGAAAACCTTACCGGCATTACCCTTCGCAAGGCGCTCAAGATCGTCCTTCGTCCTCACGAACTCGACTTCTGCATCCTCGACGACTGCCTCTACATCACCACCCAGGACGAGATCAAGAACAATCCTGACATCTCGACCAGCCTGCAGCTCTACTCTGTCGGCGACCTTATCATGCAGCCCAACCAGATGGGTATGTCCGGCGGCATGATGGGCGGCATGGGCATGGGCGGTATGGGCATGGGCGGCATGGGCGGCATGGGCGGCATGGGCGGCATGATGGGCGGCCGTGGCGGCATGGGCGGCATGGGAGGCATGGGCGGCATGGGCGGCGGCATGTGGAACGTCAACCCGGCGAACCGCTCGCGTCGCGCCAATAACGCCAAGGGCGCAAACGACGCCATTATGCAGAACTTCCTCGACGCGCCGGTCGTTCCGGCCGCGCCGGAAGCCGGTCTCTTCGCCGTTCCGTCGAAGTCCGAAAAAGCCGCTAAAGCCGCGGGCACGCTCGCGCAGGCTCCGATCGACCTCAACGCGAAGTGGGACGCCTACATCGCCACGAACGCGCCGAAAGCGCCCGAAAAAGGCGCCTCTGACGAAGAAATCGCCAGTTACGAAAAAGCGCGCGCCGAATTCGGCGAAAAGATCGCGGCGGAAGTTTCCAACCTCATCAACAGCGACGCCGCGTCCGCCGCGGCGCTCATTAAATCCGCGCTCCGCAACGATTACGCCGCGGGCTGGATGTACGAAGCGCTCGCCGCCGCGCTCATTAAATCGAACGCGCCGCAGAAAGAAGTTGAACAGGCGATCCTTTCCGTCGCCGACTTCAACGGCGATCCGCTCGTCCTCATGGGACTGGCCGCGTACCTCGAAAAGGTCGGTTCTTCCGAACGCGCCCTCAAGATCTATCGCGACGTCTCCCGCGTCTATCCGACGCGTCCTGAACCGTACGTCCGCGGGCTCGCGCTTGCGCAAGAGCTCAACGACGAAGAAGCCCTCAAGTGGGTCGCCGTCGGTATCGCCTCCGTCGTTTGGGACGGCGCGCTCGTCGAAGACGTCCAGAACAAGGGCGAAGAAATCGCGCTCGATCTCATTGAAAAGATGAAGAACGACGGCCGCGAAGCCGAAGCTGCGGAATTTGAACGCAAACTCGCCGAAGCGAGCGTCCGCGACGTCGTCGTCGAGATCTCCTGGTCCGGCGACGCCGAGCTCGACCTCTCCGTTCAGGAACCGACCAACGCCGTATGCTGGTACGCGCAGAAGCGCACCGCCGCCGGCGGCGTCCTTTCCGATTCTTCGGTCGACCTCAAGAAATCCTACGACGCGAACCGTCAGGGCAAACGCACCCGCGTGTACTCCTGCCCGATGGGCTTTGCCGGCGACTATAACTTCCTCGTGACTCGATCTTGGGGAACCGTCGCGCAGAACAAGGTTACCGTCAATATTAAAACGAACGTCGGAACGGAAAAAGAACGCTCCGCCACGCAGGTCTTCGACCTTGCCGGCGACGAAGCGCTCTTCACCGTCCAACTCGCGGAAGGCCGCCGCAGCGAAGAAGTTAAAGAAGAACTCCTCGCCGCGTCCGCTCTAATGAATCAGATGCAGATTCGAACGTCGAAAGAACTCGCGCAGCGCGCCGCCGCGTACCAAAGCGGCAAAGCGCACAACGAAGCGCGCGAATCTTCCGCTATTCAGAGCAAGGCCGAAGAATACGTCTCGTCTTATAAGGCCGACGAAACAAAAGCCGACGAAGACGCTCCTGAAATCGCGTACGTTACGCCTGATCCGGGCCACATGCCGGTCATCGATTACATCGATCTCGGCGCCGGCTTCACGACCAGCGCGGGCGTTTCCGGCGACCGTCGCTACGTCCTCATCGCCCCGATGCCTCAGTTCAGCCAGATGCTCAAGATGTTCACCTACAACTCCTCCGACGGGAGTAGTTCGAGCAGCGGCGGCTATGGCAATAACAGCAACGGCGGCTATGGCAATAACAGCAACGGCGGTTATGGCGGCGGCCGAGGCGGTATGAACGGCGGCGGTTATGGCGGCGGTCGAGGCGGTATGAACGGCGGCGGTTATGGCGGCGGCATGGGCGGCATGGGCGGCATGGGCGGCATGGGCGGCAACAGCTGGTGATTCATGCTCGCAGGTTAGCCTGACCCGCTAAATCCGCGCTTGACCGTCAATGCGGTTAAGCCGACAGAAATGAAAAGGGCGCGATCTTACGGTCGCGCCCTTTTTGCTCTTTTTTAGCGTGGAAAATTTGCGCCGCTCAGAGCGGGAAACGCGAAAATCGGCGCCTCGACTCTTGACGTGAAACCTCTTGAAGTTATAATCTTTTCAGATTGCGAATCAAGCTCTTTCGAGACTGTCTTTGACTGCTCGTACACGGAGGTTATGGGATATGTCTAAATTGGAAACGGTTCTTCTCACAGGCGGCGCGGGCTATATCGGCACGCACACGGCGGTTGAATTCCTCAACGCCGGCGTCAACGTCGTCATAGCCGACGACTACAGCAACAGCTCTCCCAAGGCGATCGAACGTTTGGAGCAGCTCACGGGCAAGCAGGTCGTAAAATATGCCGTCAATATGTGCGACAAAGCCGCCGTTCGGCGTATTTTCGAAGAGAACCGTCTCGACGCGATTGTGCATTTTGCCGGCTATAAAGCGGTCGGAGAATCCAAAGCGCTCCCGATTCAGTACTACCGCAACAACGTCGATTCCGCGCTCGTCGTCTGCGAGCTCATGCAGGAATTTGGCGTTAATCAACTCGTTTTCAGTTCTTCCGCGACCGTCTACGGCGATTCCCAAAATGTTCCGTTTGAGGAAGACGAACCGACGAGCTGCACGAATCCCTACGGCTGGACCAAACTGACAATCGAACGCATCTTGACCGATTTCGTCGAAGCGAACAAAGAAAAGACCGACGTCAATAAAGACGTCTTTATTAACGATCTCTCCGTAACCCTTTTGCGCTATTTCAATCCGATTGGCGCGCACGCCAGCGGGCTTATCGGAGAAGATCCCCGCGGACCGGCGAACAACCTCATGCCGCACGTCGCGCGCGTCGCGGTCGGCGTCAGCGATCATTTAAACGTTTTTGGAAACGACTATCCCACGAAAGACGGCACCTGTGTGCGCGACTATATCCACGTCGTCGACCTCGCCAAAGGGCACCTCTTAGCGTGTCAGAAAGCGACGCCCGGTCTCCATACCTACAATCTCGGAACTGGCAAGGGATACAGCGTGCTTGAAGTCGTCGAAACGTTTGAGCGCGTTAACGGAATTCGCATTCCGTACGTCTTCGCGGCGCGGCGTCCCGGCGACGTGCCCGAAAGCTACGCGAATCCGGCCCGCGCTAACAGAGAGCTCGGCTGGCGCGCCGAACATACGCTCGAAGACATGTGTCGCGACGTATATAACTGGCAAAAGAACAATCCGCAGGGATACGGCGACTGATCGCCTAACCGTCCCCGTAGCTCAGTTGGATAGAGCGACGGTTTCCTAAACCGTAGGTCGCCGGTTCGAATCCGGCCGGGGATATTTTTATTTTTGTAAAATTCTATTTTTTTGCTGGCGGCGCCGCGGCGCGGCGGGGCGCAGTTTTTCGCCGTTCTTTTGTAAAGGCCGTTCGCCGCTAAATATAATTCCGGTCGGGAAGAGGCCGGGAATCAAGACTGCGGCCGCGGCCCCCTTTCAGCGGAAGAAATCCGGCCCCAAATCCCGAGCGCTCTAACGTAAATGCGCGTAAGATGTTAGCGTCTGTGAAAAAATAAAAAGACTTGCCCGCTCCGGCAAGAAAGAAGCCGCGGTTTCTGTGCGGCGGCGCGTAATAAAAACCTATGTTTTTTTCTGGACGCCAACTTACAAAATAGTTAGAATAGCGCTACAATAATGGAACGTGTCTGCGCCGACGCCGTTTTACATTCAAACGTCGGTTCGTTTTGCGCGCAGACCGGCTCGCGCGTTGCCTTTTGCGCCGAGCGTCCTTTTTCCTCAAATAACGTATGAAAGGGTACGCAGAATGTTGTCCCAAGACCGTTTCGCTAAGATCGACAGAATGTTCAGTCCCAAGTCCGTCGCCGTCGTCGGCGCTTCGGCGAAAAAGGGAACCGTCGGAAACGACGTGCTCCTCAACCTGATTCGCGATTACAAAGGTGAGATCTATCCGGTCAACCCGAAGGGCGGCGAAATTGAAGGAGTTAAAGCGTTCACGACTCTGGGCGAAATTCCGGGCGAAGTCGACCTCGTCTGCGTCCTCGTCAACGCGAAATTTGTAGAGAGCGTCGTCGATCAGGCGATCGAAAAGAAGGTTCAGGCGATCGTCATTATTTCCGCCGGCTTCAAAGAAACCGGTAAAGAAGGCGCGGAAATTGAAAAGCGCATGGCGGAAAAAGCGCAGGCGGCCGGAATCCCGATCGTCGGTCCGAACTGTCTGGGCGTTATCAACGCGGAAGCCGGCCTCAACGCGTCCTTCGCGTCGAAGATCTGCCAGCCCGGCTCGCTCGCCTTCATCTCGCAGTCCGGCGCGCTGTGCACCTCCGTGCTCGACTTCGCGGAAGAGCGTCAGATGGGGTTCAGCAAGTTCGTATCGTTCGGAAATAAGTCCGATATCGACGAAACGCAGCTCTTGGAATATCTCGCCGACGACCCGGATACGAAAGCGATCGCGCTTTATCTCGAAAGCATCGCCGACGGAAAAGGCTTTATGGAAGTCGCCTCCAAGATCTTCTGGGAAAAGGGCAAAGTCATTCTCTGCCTGAAATCCGGCCGATCCGCCGAAGGCGCGAAAGCCGCCAGCAGCCATACCGGTTCGCTCGCCGGCTCCGACGCCGTTTACGACGCCCTGTTCACACAGTGCGGCGTTCAGCGCGTCGATACGATCGCCGAGCTCTTCGACCGCGCCTCCCTCTATACGACGCAGCCGGAACCGAAAGGCAAGAATCTCGCGATCATTACGAACGCGGGCGGCCCCGGTATTATGGCGACCGACGGCGCGATTCGCAACGGTCTCAAGCTCGCGACGCTCACCGAAGAAACGAACGCGAAACTCAAGGAAGTCATGCCCGCCGCCGGATCGATTCACAATCCGATCGACGTGCTCGGCGACGCCCACAGCGACCGCTATCAAATCGCGACGGAAATCGCCATGGCGGATCCGAACGTCGATATGGGCCTCATTATCCTGACCCCGCAGTCAATGACCGACGTTGACAACATTGGCCGCGACCTCCCCGCCGTTATCGCGAAGTGCGGCAAGCCGGTCGCGTGCGCGTTCATGGGCGCGTCCTCCGTTAAAGAAGGCGTCAAACTGCTCGTCAATCAGGGCGTTCCGAACTACTCCTTCCCGGAAGACGCGGTCGCCGCGCTCGGCGCGTTCGTTAAATTGGCGGAATTCCGCGCCCTCTCCGGCCGCGAGTATATGTCGACCGCCGACTGCGACGTCGAAAAGGCCAAGAAGATCGTCGCCGACTTCCTCGACGGCGTCGACGAAAAGTACCTCACTCAGGCGGACTGCCGCGCTATTTTCGAATGCTACAACCTCCCGCTGCTCGCGAGCCACGTTTCGCACAGCGCCGACGACGCGGCCGAATTCGTTTCGAAGCTCGGCGCGAAGGTCGTCATGAAGGTCATGTCGGACGACGTCAAGCATAAGTTCGACGCGGGCGGCGTCATTTTGAACGTCGAAGGCGCCGAAGCGGCGAAAAAAGCGTACGCGCAAATCTACGCGAACGTCGAAAAGAACGTTCCGGGCGCGAAGATCGACTCGATTCTCATCGAACAGATGGCGGAACCGGGCGTCGAAGTCATTCTCGGCTGCAATCGCGACGCGAAAGGCCCGCTCGTGATGATCGGACATGGCGGCACGTACGCGGAACTCTGGAAGGACGTCGCGTTCCGGCTCGCTCCTATGTACAAGGTTTCCGCGGAACGCATGGTTCGCCAGATCAAGACGTTCAAGATGCTCGACGGCTTCCGTGGCGCCGCGAAGAAAGACGTCGCCGCGCTCGAAAAGACGCTCCTGAGCTTCTCCACGATGCTCGTCAATCATCCGGAAATCGCCGAATGCGATATCAATCCTCTCATCGTGCACGACGCCGGAAAAGGCTGCTCCGTCGCCGACAGCCGTATTATGCTGCGCCGCGTTAAGTGAGCTGGAACCGCGCGGAAATGCGCAAAACCCTCCCTTTTTTCTAAAATTAGAAAGAGGGAGGGAGTTTTTGGCGGCGCGCTTGCATCATACAGAGCGCCGCTTTCCTTTCAGTAAAGGAACGTCGCGGAGACGCGGCGTTTCTTTTTAAGCGGAAACAGCCGTACGCGTTTGCCGCTTCGCGCGCTTAGCGCTTTTTCTTTTATTACTTAACTAGCAGGTTCACAATGTCTTACAAAAATCAAGATTCCATCTTGGGGTCAATGAACGCCAGCGCCGGGTACGAAGGGTACCAACGTCAACGCAATATGACGATCGGCGATCTGCTTCTGGACAACCGCATCGTCTTTCTGCAGGGTGAAATTACCAGCGGGTCCGCCAACGAACTGATTATGAAATTGCTCTATCTCCAAAGCGTCAATCGCCGTAAAGATATTAATTTCTATATTAACTCGCCCGGCGGCAGCGTGTCCGCCACGCTCGCGATCTACGACACGATGAAGATCCTCACCTGCCCCGTCGCCACGTACTGCGTCGGTCTTGCGGCAAGCGGGGGCGCAATCCTTCTCGCGGGCGGAACCAAGGGCAAGCGCTATGCGCTTCCGCACTCCAAGGTTATGATCCATCAGCCTTGGGGCGGGGTCGAAGGTCAAGTCTCCGATATTGAGATTCAGGCCAACGAAATCATTAAAGACCGCGCCATTCTCAACGGTATCCTCGCGGAAGCGACCGGCAAGAACGCCGACGACGTCGCTAAGGATATCGATCGCGACTTCTATCTCACAGCTGAAGAAGCCAAAGACTACGGGCTCGTCGACAGCATCTTGACCAAAGCGCCCGCCATCGACGATAAGTCGAAGCTGTAAGATTCGTTTCGCTCCCCGATTAGGAATCAAACGTAAATTATCGCATAAAGGAAAATAAAGTGTCGCTCATCCCGATAGTCATCGATAAAACCGGTCGCGAAGAACGCGCGATGGATATTTACAGCCGCCTTCTGGAAGACCGCATCATCTTTCTCGGCACGGAAGTCAATTCCGACGTCGCCAACTCGATCGTCGCGCAGCTTCTTTTTCTGCAGTCGGTCGATCCGAAAGCGGACGTGCACCTCTATATCAATTCCCCCGGCGGCAGCGTAACGGCCGGGCTCGCCATCTATGACACGATGCAGTATATCAGCTGCGACGTCGCCACCTACTGCATCGGTCAGTGCGCGTCAATGGGCGCCGTCCTACTGACCGCCGGCGCGCCGGGTAAACGCTTCGCGCTCCCTAATTCCCGCGTCATGATCCATCAGCCCCTCGCCGGCATGCAGGGCACCGCTGAAGAGATTATGATTCACGTTAAGGAATTCCGCCAGACCAAAGACAAGCTTAACGCCATTCTGCAAAAGCATACGGGCAAAACGATGGACGAAATCGTGCGCGACACGGATCGCGACAATTTCATGTCCGCTGAAGAAGCCAAAGAGTACGGCTTGGTAGATCAGGTTGTCGAAAAGATGGCGTGACCGTCCCTTCCCCCATGTCAAACGTCAAAACCGACAGTCGCGCTATGCGTCTGTCGGTTTTGCGCGTCTTCTAGCCCGCTCCTCTCTCTATTGTTGCATATTTTTTCGTTATATTTTGCGCAAGCAATCCCTAAGTAGAAAAAGCAGCAGATACTTAAAAAAATTCTTTGACGCAACTGTTGTTTTCATCAGTCGTTCCTATTAAAATTAGGGCAGCGGGCGGGCCTTTCGGTCTGTTCCTCAATGCTTTTGCAGTTTTTTATCTTTCTTTCTCCTAACGCCGTAGCAATACGGTAGAAATGGGTTTTGCCATGACCGCACGAAAAAATGGGTTTACGCTCGTCGAACTGCTGGTCGTTATCGCGATCATCGGTATTTTGATCGGGCTGTTGCTGCCTGCAGTTCAGGCGGCTCGCGAGGCCGCGCGGCGAATGCAGTGCACGAACAATTTGAAACAGTACGTGCTCTCGCTGCATAACTATCACGACACAAACGGGGTTCTGCCCGCGTCGCGTATGAACTTCTACAACTTCAATACGAACCAGTACGGCGATAAGGCGTACGGCGGATTTGTCAGCGCGACCGTCGCGCTCCTTCCGTTTATGGAACAGGGCCCGCGTTACGACGCTATCGTCACGCTCGCGAAAAACACGGGCGACAACTCGTGGCCGTTCGCGAACCGCAGCGAATTCACCGATAAGATTCCGACGATCCTGTGTCCGAGCGACGGCGGATCCAGTATGCCGTCCCCGCACCAAAATATGTGCCGATCCAGTATCTGCGTCAGTCTTGGCGACGGAATGTGGCACAACGCGCGACCCGACTGGGGCGAAGCGGACGCGGCCAAGGTCGACTCCCGCGGGCTATTCGCTCCGCTGACGTGGCGTCCGCTCGCGTTTGCGACCGACGGAACGTCCAATACGGCGGCCGTGAGCGAAATGGTCGGCGATAAGAACGGTTCGACCATGCTCAAGGGCGGCGTCTACAAAACCGGCGCGCTGCACGACGGCCGCGCGAAACCGGCCGCATGCCTCACCGAAGCTCGGCGTCCGGACGATCCCAACGCGCTTAACTCCGGCACCGACACGTGGCGCGCGCTGCTCTGGACTGACGGACGGTCCGTTAACGGCGCGTTCACGACGGTTCTGCCCCCTAACTCGCCGGTCTGCATTTACACGTGGCCGAATATCGAAAACTACGCGTGGGGCGTCTTTAGTCCCCAGAGCAATCACTCTGGCGGCGTAAACGTCGGTATTGCCGACGGTTCGGTACGCTTTGTTTCCGACACGATCGACGCGGGGTCGCCAAACTCGTACGGCGTAACGGCCGGAAAGTCCCCTTACGGCGTTTGGGGCGCGCTCGGAACGCCAACGGGCGGCGAAACGTCTGAATGATTTCTCTTTGTTTGGGACGCGCGGTCGGCCTTTCGTGCGAACGCGCCGTCCCCGCTTGTACATGAAGGCAATATTATGAAACGAGTTGCATTATTATTCGCTCTTTCGCTTTTTCTGGCGCCGCTGTACGGATGCGTGGGAGAAAAAACGCCGCCGGACATGCCGAAGCTGCAGCCGACGACCGTTACGATTAAGCAGGAGGGCGCGCCGGTCGCCGACGCCAATGTTCAGTTAGTCAAGAAAGACGATCTGAACTACAAGTGGCTCGCCGGAGGCCGAACCGACGCCAACGGCGTGTGCGTCGTCAAAACGATGGGCAAATATAACGGGGCTCCGGAAGGCGATTTCCAAGTCGTCGTCTATAAGACCGTTCGCTCCGAAAGCGAAACGCGAAAGAACGTCCCGGAACCTCAGAATCCCGCTGAAGCGGCGGAATGGATCAAAAAGGTCGCCGAAGAAGAAAAGGAATTCGAGGAAATCGATCCTAAGTACAAGAAATACGACCAAACCGATCTAACGATTACGGTCGTTTCCGGTAAGAACGCGGTCGAATTCGACGTCGGCCCTAAGGTTCACATTGAAAACAAACAGACGCTGACGAAGTAGTTATTGGCGCTTTCAAGCGTCGTTTACTCAACCGGAGTCTCAAACTCTTTCGAGTCTCCGGTTTCTTTTTTATGCTTATCTTACCCAATATCAATAAGTTTTCCCTAAAATACGCCTGACGCGGCAAACAGGGCAATCTCAACAAGAGAGCCAAAAGAGCGACTCTGCAAAAACTATGCGCAATCAAAGTTAAATGCGTGCGGCAAGGCGCGCTCTTCGCGCAACTTCTCGATAAAAAGGAGCAAAACGTCGTTGACGTCAACTCGAATATTAATTAGACTCGACCGCGATTACGCTCGAACTTGACGAAAGGTCGTTCGAGAAACAAAACGCGGTTTCGCATGAGGCGAAGCCGACCGAAACATCAGGGACGGTAACATGAAGTCTTTTGCTTATCCCCGACAAGATACGCGAACGCGTTCAGGGAAGACGGCGGTCTTCGTCGGACTTGTCGCAACCTTGGCGACGCTTGCCGCGCTCGGCTGCACGAGCCGCAAGCAATACGCAATTAACGAGGCGATCCTCATTAGCGAACGCCGTCAATTAGAAGACGAAATCTATCGAACAAAGTTCGAATTACGCGACGCGCTAAAAGAGAACGAGAGCCTGCGAAAGCAATTGGAAGAGGAGATGGGCGGCAGTTCGAAGGCCAAGACCGGCAAGACGGCCGCGCGCAAGCCTTCGCTTGACGCCGAACGCTATCCGGGCGGGGCGCGCCTCAACGTCGATTCTTCCCAGACGGCGCCTTCGTATCAGAACATGATGGATCCGGACCGCTACGACGATTCCGCGCCCAAAGGTTCGATCGAAACGCTGCCCGACTTTGTGCCGATCAAGTCGAAGGCCGCCCAGCAGGACGTTCGCGGCGCGTCAAACGTCGCGGCGTCACGCGAAAAGCGATTCGGCGTGAGCCGGCCGGTCGCCGCCGTCGAGCTCAAGAACGCGCCCGCTAACGGCAATGCCGGGCAGACTGTCGCGCAGTCTCAAAACGAAAAGGTAAAGCAGGTCGTCTACGAAGAACCTTCCGGCGACTCTGCGCCAGGATTTGAAGTGGAATCGGTCGAAGAAGAATGGTCTCCGATCAATTCGTATTGACGCGTTAATTCGCGTTTGGTTCGCTAAAAACGAACTCCCGAAAGGGAGAGAAGTATATAATGAAAACCGACTTTTTCAAGGAAAACGCTTTTCGGATCATATTTGTCGTCTTCTTTCTGCTCGCGTTCGTGTGGATGGGGACAAAGCAGACGATCCTGAGCAATTCGAACTCTGCGGCAGACTGGCTGCCGTCGCAATTCCAGCAAACGCGCGACTATAACTGGTATCTCTCAAACTTCCCGTTTGAAAGTTACGTCGTCGTCAGTTGGGAAGGATGCGAACTTGGCGACGACCGCATTGAGCTCTTTGCGCAAAAACTCGTTCCGCAGCAGACGATCGACAACTATTCCCTGAGCGGGGATTCCGACGGCTTTAAAGCGGATCTGCAACTTGAGCGCGCTCCTGAAGAAGCCAAAGACGAACTCGACGAAGCGACCGGCGAAAAGACGAACATCTCGACACAGGCGCTCGTCGACGCGTCCGGATCCGATCTTCAAGGGTCCGCGAAAAAAGAATCGCCAGAAAACGAATACTTCAAATCTGTTCTTACCGGACCGCGCCTCGTGCGTCTTCTCTCTCAAACGTACGAAAAGATGGAACGGCGTTCCTCTCGCAACGCCGACGAAGAGAAAGTCGACGAAAACGGGCTTACGGAAACAGAACGTAAAATACGCGAACGGCTTAAGGGCACGCTCATCGGGCCGGACGGCAAAAGCACCGCGATGATCGTCACCCTCAATAAGGGTAATCCGAACGGGAAAGCGCTCCAGCGCGTGCTCAACCGGATCCGTGAAATCTCCGTCGAATGCGGACTCCCGGACACGACCAAAATTCAAACCGGATCGTTTGCTCAGCAGATGGTCAAAAGCTTTAAAGAGATGGTCGACGAAATTGCGCATGGGCGCAAAGTCCGTATGGACGGCGTGATTCTCGGAGGGCCGCCCGTCGACAACGTCGCGCTCGACCAAGAGGGCGAACGCACGCTCTACCGACTTGCTGGCGTTTGCGCCGTTATCGGTTTGATCGTCGCGTTTATCTGCTTGCGCAGTTTCCGACTGACAATGTTCGTATTCTGGATCGCGGCTCTTTCCGCAGGCGTCGCGCTCGCGGCCGTCTCGCTCACCGGAGGAACATGCGACTCTATTCTGCTGAGTATGCCCGCGCTCGTATACGTACTGGGAATGTCGGGCGCGATCCATCTCATTAACTATTATCATGACGCGATTCGCGAAGGCGGCCTGCAAGGCGCGACGGAACGCGCCGTTCGGCACGCGTTTACGCCGTGCTTCTTTGCGCAGCTCACAACGGCGATCGGGCTCGGTTCGCTCTTTATCGGCCGGCTCGTCCCTATTACGAAATTCGGGGTCTACTCCGCGATTGGCGTTTTGCTCACGTTGCTGCTCCTATTCCTGTACTTGCCTGCGCTCCTCTATTTCTATCCGTCCAAAGACTTTGCTTCGCAGCATGGCGGAAAAGGGCTCAACGTCAGTAAAGGAAGAATTCAGAGTTTTTGGGAAATCTTTGGCGGCTTTATCGTCAGGCGCCATAATCTGGTCTTGGCGTTCTGTTTCGGGCTCATGATATTCTTTGGATTCTATCTCCCGAAGATCAAGACGTCCGTCAAAATGATGAGTTTCTTCTCGCCGGACGCCGATATTGTCCGGAATTACACATGGCTGGAAGAAAAACTTGGGCCGCTCGTGCCGCTCGAACTCGTAATCTGCTTCGACAACAGCAAGCTTTACCAGAATTCATATCGGACGTCCGAACGCCTTGAACTCATCAACCTCATAAGTGAAAAACTCAAATCGGAGCTTTCAGAAGAAGTCGGCGGAACGCTTTCTGTCGCGCTCTTCGCTCCGGACGCCACAGAGCTTACGTCGCGACGCGGCGCCGCGTACCGCACCGTCGCGACCGTCGTCGGCAAGACGGTCGACGAGAACCGCGACGCGCTCCGCGACTACCTGACCGTCGAAGGCAATCCGAATCTCGACGAACTCCAAGAGTACGCCTCGAACCAAGCGGAAATTCAACGCGCCGATTTCGACCGGCGCGTCGCCGAATTTAACGCCGAGCTCGCAAAAGACGAAAACGTCGCCGGCCGCAATCTCAATTACGACTCGTTTGTCGCCGACGTCGATCATGAATTTGAACAGGACGAATTCCTCGCGCCCTATTTTGCAAAATATCAGGCGCTCGAAGCGTTTCAGACCGAAACGGAAAAAAAGGAACGCGGCGTTGAACTGCTGGAAACTGAACGCGAATACCTGAACGAACAGGACGTCGTCGATCTTAAAACGCTCTTAGAACAGACGAAAATGACGCACACGTTCCGCAAAATCGCGCCCGACGACGTCGAAGTCCTCAAAGGAATCGGCGAAAGCTGGCAGCGTGAACGCGGAATTGAATTGTGGCGCATAAGTATCCGCGTCTGGTCTCTTAAGAAAGATATCGACTATTCCGCGTTTATCGAAAACGTAAAGAACGTCGTCGAACCGGTTCTCGCCGAAGAATCGATCCAACTTACGACCTCGCTCGCCATAGCGGGCCAAATCGCAGAAGGCTCCGACGAAGAAACGATCGAAGCGGACGCGGCGCAGACCAAACTCAATCAGGCGCACGAATACGTAGCCAGCCGCCTTGCGGAAGAAGAGGGTTCCGCAAAGAAGAAAGACTCGAAAGACGAGAAGACCCTCCTGCGCGAGTTCGTTTTGAGCGATCTTTCCGATTCGGAAAGAGCCGAACTGCAGAACTCGATGGGCGAATCGCACGCCGCCGACTGGATCTATCCGGCGGGTTTCTCCGCGAAATACACCGGCATGGTGCCGCTCGTCTATACGACGCAGCATGAGCTCATCAAAGGGTTGACGTCCAGTTTGCTCACGGCGTTTATTCTGATTATGCTCGTATTCGTCTTTTTGCTGCGCAGTATTCCGGCGGGCTTTATCGCGATGATACCGAACATTTTCCCGGTCGTAACCGTATTTGGATTCATGTCTTGGATGGGCGTGCTCGTCGACGTGGGAACGATGATGACGGCGTCGGTCGCGCTCGGGGTCGCCGTCGACAATACGATGCATTATCTGACCTGGTTCTCCGAAAGCCTCGCGCAGGGCATGGAGCCTAAACAGGCGGCTCTCAACGCGTACCGGCGTTGCGCGACCGCAATGACGCAGTCGACGCTCATTGCGGGTCTTGGGCTCTTCTCCTTTGCGTTCAGTACGTTCGTACCGACGGAGAGGTTCGGGATCATGATGCTCGCGATTCTCCTTACGGCGGCTTTCGGCGACTTGATCTTCCTGCCCGCGCTCTTGACGTGCAAGCCGTTCGGCAGGTTCTTTGTAAATCGCCGCCTCGGTATTAAGTCGCAACGCGGCGATGTAAACGACCGAGTTGCGGCGGAATGACGGTCTTGCCGCGGCCGCGCTCATAACGTCAAAGAGGCGCGTTTCCTTATCAACGGAAACGCGCCTCTCTTTTTATGCACGGAAAAGCCGCGATTAGGCCTCGGCGGGAACGGGCCGACGCGAACTCAGCAAAGGCGCCATTCCGCGCGGCTGCCGTCCCTTCCTTTCGTAACGACCAGCTGGCTGTCGATCTCGCGCTTGAGCTCGTTCACATGAGAAATAACGCCGATGAGTTTTGAGCCGTCGGCGATCTGCTTGAGCGCGCCGACCGCTTGAGCGCGCGAATGATCGTCGAGCGAGCCAAACCCTTCGTCGATAAACATGACGTCAAGATTGATCGCCGACGACTTCTCCTGAATCTGATCCGCCATGCCCATTGCGAGCGCGAGCGCGGCGATAAACGATTCGCCTCCGGAAAGAGTAGAAGCCTCGCGCGTTTGGCCCGTAACGTTGGAGTAGACCATGAGATCGAGCCCGCGATCCTTCGCTCCGCCGCTCTGCTGATCGAGCTTGCGCAGACGAAGTTCGTATTGACCGCCCGACATTTTGCTAAACCGTTTATTTGCGGAATACAGCGCCATTCCAAGATAGTATCTCTGTACGAAGGTTTCGACGTCCATACGCTCGACCGTCGATTTCCCGGCGCCGGTCGTCTTGCCGCTTAATTTTGTATACAGACTCTCGATTCGAGAGTATTCTTTGGAAAGCGAACCGCGTTCGTCCATTTTTTTAGCGAGCATAGCGTATGCGGAGGCGTTATCCTTGGCAAGATTGGCCGCAGCTTCGCGCCGTTTGTCCGCCGCGGCGCTCGCTTCTTCGGCAACGCGTTGACGCTCTCGCAGTTCTTCAATATTGGGGCGCGGATTATCGCCGATTACGCCGTTCGCGGCGTCCCTTCTGCCTTGCGCCTCGGCGCGCTTCTGAACGCGTTTGCCGACGGAATCGCGCAGCTCCTGCGCCTTCTCTTTGGCGTATTCGCCGACGGCGCGTTTCCACGTCTCTTCGAGGATACCTTTTTCGGCAAGCGCCTTCTGATAATTATTCCTTCGCTCCTGGCGTTCCTTTTCTAACTTCGGCATTCGCGTCTCTCTGATATCGTCGATTTTCGCGTTCGTTTCGCTGAGCGCCAGTTTCGCGGAGTCCGAACACGTAAGCGCCTCTTTATAACGTTTTTCAACGTCGGCGTTTGCCTTTTCAACGCGCTCAAGCCCGTCTTTCGCGGCCTGTTCCGACGCAAATTCGTTCTGGCGCTTCTTTAATTCCTCAACCTTTGCGCGCGCCGCTATTAACTGGCCGTTTGCGCGCTTGGATTCTTCGTCTGCCCGGTCGACGACGCTTTTGAGTTCGATCCTCTGCCCGTCGACGCCCTCGTACGATTTGCGAATTTCGGTCAACTGGCTGCATTTGTCAGTAAAGGCGATCTCTTTTTTGCCGATTTCCGTCTTCCACTCTTGACACGCCGCCTTCACGTCGTCAATCGTATAATCTTTATCCGCAAGGTTTGGCAGACAAGCGCCGACCGCGGCGCGCAAATTATCGATCTGGGTCGCGACCGCGTTTTCCCGCTCTTTTAAGAGATTCTTCGCAACGGCGCACCGTTCCGACTTCTGACTCGCGACGCCGCGACGCTCCGACTCTGTTTGCTGAAGCGACTGGACGTATTCCCACGTTAAGCCCTTATTTTCTTCCGCTAGCGCGCACGGCGCCGGATGTTCGCAAGAGCCGCATACCGGACAGGGCTCGCCGTCCTTTAACTCATCGGCAATCAAGCCCGCCTGCGCGCTCAGATAGACTCTGAATGCGCCGTCGGCGGCGGCGTTTGCGGCCGACCATTGAGTGTCCGCGTCTTTAAGTTCCGCTTCCGCCTTTTCGACTTCGCGCCGCTGTTTCGCAAGCGCCGTCTGCGCGTTCTCCGTCTCAGAGACGCAATCGCTTAACGCGTCGGCCTTTTGGGCTTCCGCTTTTACCGCCTCTAATTTAGCGGGCGCGTCTTCAAGTTCCTTTTCCTTCTTCCTCCGCTCTTCCAACTGCCGCTCGAATTCTTCGAGTTCTCCGCGCGCCTTCGCCGCGGCCGACGCGGCTTCGGTCGCCGCCTTCTCCTTTTTTTCAAGTTCGGTTTGCGCGGAGGCGATTTCTTTAAACGTGGCGATCGCGGCGTTTACGCGTTCCGTCAAGCCCGCGAGTTTGCGCGTCGATTTGTCGCGTTCTTCGTGCAGCGCCGCAAGTTCCGCGTCCGCGCATTCGCTTGCGCGCTTTTGTTCCGGCGCCTGTTCAATTAAAGATTTCAGATCCTTTTCAGCTTGGTCGGCGTTCTTTTCCGCCTGATCAAAGAGTTCCCAAACCGATTTAATCTCATACGCCATTTCAATTCTCAGCGCGAGTTCATTGTCGCGTTTGATATTCTCTTCGTCCTCCAGACAGGCTTTGAGGTCCTTTTCCGCTTCCTCTAACTGTTCATACGCCGTAATGATATTTTTTGCGCTCGCAACAGTTTGCAGCGCGGCGTCTTTAGCGGCGTTGGCGATTTGACTTTCCCTTTCCCTTTCCGCTTCCTCCGTTTCCAGTCGTTCGCAATATCCTTTAAGGAGCGTCATAAACTCTTCTATTTCGGCCGCGGGCCACTTCTTAGCGTCAAGAATCGCTTGGCGCAGTTCACGGAGTCTGGCCGTCGGTTCGTCGTCGGCCGGCCCAACTTTAACCAGCGTCACGTGCTCTTTACATACCGAAAGAAGGGCTTCGTTCTCGCCTTTTTTAGAGTCGAGCCGATTCTTCAATTCGTCTATCACGTCGGAAAATATCTTAGTGCCGAATAATTTACGAAAGATTTCTTTTTTGTCTTTAGTCGCCTCGCGCAAGACGTTGACAAACTCGCCCTGAGCGAGCATCGCAATTTTAGTAAACTGATGTTTTGTCAGGCCGACGATTTGCGCAATTTTCTCATTGACGTCCCTTTCCGAATAGACGGTCCCGCCAGGGAGCGTCAATTCGATCCTCTCCGGATCTTCCTGCTCTTTCGCGCCCTTACGTTTGGCGGGTCTGCGGCGCTTGGGCGCGCGCCGAACGACGTACCGTTCCCCCTTCTCTTCGAACGTCAATCTGACGAACGGTTCGACGCTGTGATCGGCAAACTGACTTTGAAACGCCACGCCGTTTTTAACGTTGGCGTCAGAGCTCGCTTCACCGTAAAGCGCAAAGACCATGGCGTCGAAAATCGTCGTCTTGCCCGCGCCCGTGTCGCCCGTGATGAGGAAAAGATTCTGGACCGGCTTGGTAAAATCGATAACCGTCTCTTTGCCGTACGATCCGAACGCCTGCATTGTCAAACTGATAGGACGCATTCAATTCCCCTCCTTTACGCTGTTGACGACGTCTTGAAGAAGCTCCTTCGTCGCCGAGTCGAGATCCTGATTCAGAAAAAGAAGACAGAGCTCGTACGGATCGGACAGAACCGTTTCATTGGGAATCGCGGATTCGTCGAAATCGCTCCGAAAAGGCGTTTCGCGCCGCACTTCCAACAGTCGTGGAAACGCGTTGCGGAGGCGGTTCTGCATCTCGGCGGCGTCGAGATCGTCCGGATCGGTCAGCATGACGCTTACGTAATCGTCGCAGCTTTGCTTCAGAACGTCTTCGAGTAATCCCTTAATTACTTTAACGCGGCGTTTAGGTTCGACCGTCTGTACGCGCGCGGTTATATCCCCTTTGGCGCCCATTTCGACCCAGACGGCGCCTTTGACGTCGTTCGCTTCGGTCGTCGAATATGGAATCGGCGTTCCGCAATATCGGTGGAATTCGTCGCCAAGCGTCAACGGCTTGTGCAAGTGCCCCAGCGCGGCGTAATCGAACGCTTTAAGGACGTTCGCGTTCACATAGTCGATATTGCCCGCGGAAGGCCGCTCGCTTGCCGCGCGTTCGACAGCGTCCGGAGCGACTCCGATGGGAAGATAAAACTGGTGGCTGACCAGCACGTTGCGTTCCGACAAATCGAGCGGCTCGCGCTCGAGCAGCGCGGTTACGGCGGCGTCGTACGAAAGCGGCCGGTCGTCTTCGCCCCCGACTATCTTGCGAATCATAGACGGTTTAACGAAAGGAAGGAGATAAAAATTAACGGGGCCGTATTCGTCTTGAAGCGTAACTTTTTCTATATATTCGTCGGGATTCTGGGGAGGAAGCCCTATCATGCGAATTTTGCACGCGTCGAGGACGTCGCGGTAGAGATTCAGGCGCGTCGCGCTGTCGTGATTCCCGCTCACGAGCATAATCTCCGCGTCGGGCGCGCTCTGACGCAATTTCGTAATAAATCGGTCGAACAAACGGACGGCGTCCGCAGACGGATCCGATTTATCGTAGACGTCTCCCGCAATAAGAATCGCCTGCGGACGTTCCGACTGAGTCTGCGCGACGACTTGGTCGAGCGCGTATTCCTGATCTTCTGAAAGATCGTAGTTATATAACTTTAGTCCGAAGTGCAAGTCGGAAAGGTGTAGGAATTTCATGAAGTTCCTCCTCTAGCCTTCGTGCGAATTATGGCGCCGGCGGCGCGTTAAAAGAGCGTCGCAAAAAGAGTCGGCGGCGGCGTTCCGGCTGGGCGCGTCTGCAACGTCCCGTCCGATTGCCGCAAATAGAAACATTAAAAGAACGGACGCGTTCACACGGTCGGAACGCGCCTCAGAACAAAACGCGCGTTCAGTCGTTGAGCGCGTAACGGTTGGCGATAACGACGCCGGAAACCAGCGCGCCGATAATTCCGACCATCCCCTGATCCGCGCCGCATACGAACAGATTGCGGAATTGGGTCGCGCCGTCGTACTTCTTATTGGACGCGCCGTAGATCGCGCCGCGAGCGCGGCCGGTAAACCGCTCGATCGTCAGGGGCGTAAACATATCGACGTCGATAACGTGACCGCGGAATTCGGGCACAAAGCGCGCGGCGGACTCCAGCGTTTTTTCATAGAGCCAACGCTTCTGCTTTTTGTACTCGTCGGGCGACAGTTTGCGCCACAGATCGTAATTCGCAAGCGCCGTAATGCGAATCATATTCTCTTCGATCGGCTCGGAATACTTAAAATTATTCGGGGAGCATACGACGCCGCTGCGCAAATCGACGAGCGAGTCGGGATTGCGGTACGAGAAGGAATCGGAATCGTTAAAGAAGACGATCGTCTTGTCGTGCCCAAACTTTTTCGGGGGCGTGTCGAGCACGCTGATCGTCTCGATGAATCCGAGCTTTCCGGCGGGACACTCTGCGACTGCGTCCTGAGCGCCGCACATTTTCATCGTTTCGGGCCAGCCGGCCGACGAAAGGAACCGCTTGGCGCGGATTTCTTCTCCGTTTTCCAGAACGACGTTCGAGATTTCCCCGTTGTGCGACTCAAATTTGCGAACGCCGGTATTGAGCCGCAATTCGCCGCCAAGCGCGCGGAACTTTTTGAGCAGTTTAATCAGAATATGCCGCACTCCGTCGCGGGGACGCGCAAACCCTTCCAGAAAGATCGAGCGGAACATGACGCAGAATTGCCCGTACTCCATGTCTTGCTCGCGCGCGCCGCCATAATAAAGGAGAGGACAGAAGATCATGTCGACCAGACGCGGATCGGAAATATACGACGACACATACTCGCGAGCGGATCCGCCCGCCACGCCGATTCCAAGATCGTTATACCCGGCGAGGCCGGCGACCATCTTGCGGAATCCGTCGATCTGATTAGGAAATTTTTCGGCGACGTCCGTTTCAAAGCGCTCGAAATCGTTCGTGAAATTCAATTCCACGCCGGGAAACGCGATTGCGGAACCGTTCTGCTGCGTCAGGCCAAATTCGTCCCACGACATGCGCAAATGGCGGATAATGCGCGCAAGAGGCCCGACTTTCGTGCCTTTCGGAACGTAGTTCGTCATGGCGTGAAGCCCGACGTCGTAATTGCGGCCGTTTCGGCGATAGAACGAATTGAGGCCGCCGATCATACTGTGTTTTTCGAGAATACAAACGTTCCGATCGTACTGCGCAAGTCGAATGCCGGCGGCCAATCCGGACATTCCGGCGCCGACGATTACCGCGTCGTAGACATTTTCAGACGACATCTATTCGAAAACCTTGATCTTTACCGCCGCTCTTTCCAGCTCGGAGAACGCGCCGTTCGCCGAAACTCAAGCGCCGTCCACGACCCCCCAAAAGGCGACGCTCAATGTAATATCTTATCATTTTTATAATAAAAATCAAGCGCCTGCGCGTTTCGCAAACGGTTTACGGCCTAAAAGTTCGCAATTACTTCTCCTTTCCGTAAGAAGCTTTTCAAACGGTCTGCTCGCTAAACTCCGCGCAACGCGCTTTTCTCGTCTATTTCTTGCAATTTCGGATATCCGCGCGAATTCGGCCAACGCCGTATCGACTTGTCAAAAGCTGGAAAAGGCGTATAGTATCGGATTGAATCTCCCGGCCTTCAACCTGCGGTTGCGCCGTCTGATTCGGGGAGGCGTCCCCAAAGTATATACGCGCAAAAACGGCGTTTGAATTTCAGGCGCCGTTTCAAATTTGGCCGTCTTGACATTCAGACGGCCTCGCTTTTTGAGAACGCGGGCGGCCAGTCTCTCCTTTGCTGCGTTTCAGAAGGAGCAAGACGGCATAACAGGGAACCCGGCGCGCATCCGGGACGGTCCTCGCCGCTGTATGCGAAGAGAAGGCGCAAACGCGCCCGATCGGTTCGAACCGTTTGTCGTAACGACATGTCATTGACGCTGTTCGCGTTGAGAAGACAGGAACGAATATTTCGCGAGTCAGAAGACCTTCCCGCGTTTTTGAGACTGTACGGACAGTCTCGCCGTCGGCTTATTTGCGATGGACGAATCGGCCGATCAGGGGGACGTTCCCCCGCTCAAGAGCGTCGCTCCGTGTCTATACGAACGGCAGGCATGCGCCGCGCAGCGCGCGGTCGCGCGCAGAACGTTCGGATTTGATAGAGAAAGCGGCTCAATGAAACGTTTTAACATTACGGCGCGGCGGACAGCCGGCGCGCCGCGCAGAGCTTTTACGCTCGTTGAACTTCTCGTCGTCATTGCAATCATCGGAATTCTTATCGGACTGCTACTCCCAGCGGTCCAAGCGGCGCGTGAAGCCGCGCGCCGCATGCAATGCACGAACAATCTCAAGCAGTTCGGTCTCGCGGTTCACAACTATCTGGGCGCGAACGCCGAATCGTTTCCTCTCATGGCGGAAGAATCCGCAAACGCGTTCTCCGTTCAGGCGCGTCTCTTTCCTTATATGGAAGCGTCGCAAATCGCCGATCTAATCGACTATTCCAAGCCGGTCTACTCCGCGACCAAGGGAAACAACGTTATTTACTACCGTCTTCGCGACGCGCTCGAGACGAACGCGGGATTCCTCTCCTGCCCCAGCGACCCTATGGCGGGCCAGAAGATCCCCGGCACGTTTAAAATCTTTACCGACGCGAGCGAGTCGGCAAGCGAAGTCGGCCAATTCTATCCGAACAGCTACTGCGTGTGCACCGGCGATACCGCGACGAAGATCGGC
>CAMNJU010000013.1 GCA_946541595.1 uncultured Planctomycetales bacterium | reverse complement strand
TCTGGCGGGGCTTTTAGCCGACCGCATTACGCTTCGCGACGGAGAGTATAAACTCAACGTTCAGGCGGAAGTTTCGCGCGAACAGTGGCGCGAACGGCGATCCAAGCCGCTCGTCGAGCTCCTCAAAGAGAGCCGCGGGGGCGCCAATTTACGGAAAGTAAAATTAACGAAAGATGTTGTCGCCGCCGCGAAAATCGATTCGCTCGACGCCGTCGCCGAATTTCGAATAGGCGAGATTCGTTTGGACTCGGAGTTTCAACGCGCCAAACGGTAGACTGCGCGCCGATATTAACGAACAAATGAAAAAACATTAGGATAAAGTCCGGTTTTTCTGCCGGACGTCAAACCCAAGTAGAGTAAGGAATAGAAACGATGCGGATGGAAGAACTGGTCGCGCTTTGCAAACGACGCGGCTTTCTGTTTCAATCGAGCGAAATTTACGGCGGGCTGAACGGTTTTTGGGACTACGGCCCCCTCGGAGTTCTGCTTAAGCGCAATGTGAAAGACGCTTGGTGGAACGATATGGTCGTCGGGCACAACGAGATGATACAGCTTCCCGGCGCGCCCAGTAAGTTTGAAATGACCGGGCTCGATTGCGCGATTATTATGCATCCGCAAGTTTGGAAATGCTCCGGACATTACGATCTTTTCCACGATTTCATGATCGACTGCAAGGAATCGAAGCGCCGCTATCGGTTCGACCATATCAAAGGCCGCTGGGTAACCGGTCTTAAGCACGGCGAGAACGGCGCTCCGGCGCAGACGCTTCGCGTTTTCGTTACGACGATCGAGACGGAAAACGAACACGACGCGATCGAACAGGCGGCGCTCCGCTTCTTCGGGCTCCGTAAAAAGGACGCCGATAAGCTGACGTGGGAAGGCGACTTCATGGGCGTCGATTCCTTTGAAAACGGCGATTTTTCGCTCGTTCTCGGGCCGGACGCCAAGACGCTCGGCACGCTGACTGAGCCTCGCGAATTCAACTTGATGTTCAAGACGACGGTTGGCGCGCTCGGCGGAGAAGAGGACGCGGCGTTCCTGCGTCCGGAAACCGCGCAGGGCATCTTTGTCAACTTCAAAAACGTCGTCGACAGCACGCGCGTGCGCGTTCCGTTCGGCGTCGGCCAGATCGGCAAGAGCTTCCGCAACGAAATTACGCCGCGCAACTTCACGTTCCGCAGCCGAGAATTCGAGCAGATGGAGATCGAATTTTTCTGCCATCCGTCCGAATCGGAACAGTGGTATAAATTCTGGCGCGACCGCAGATTCCAGTGGTACGTCGACATGGGCTTGGCGGGCGAGCGGCTTCGTATGCGCGAACATGAAAAGGCCGAATTGGCGCACTATTCCGTCGGCACCGCCGATATTGAATACGCGTTCCCATTCCTTCCGGACGGCGAATTCGGCGAGCTCGAAGGGGTCGCGCACCGCGGCGATTTCGACCTCCGCTCGCACTCAGAAGGTAAGCTCGTTCGCGAGGGGGACTCGCTCGTTCTCGAAAAGGACGCCAACGGCCAGCCGAAATGGCGCGGATCCGGAAAAGACATGTCCTATTTCGACGATCAGCGAAAAGAACGCTTTATACCTCACGTTATCGAGCCGAGCTCCGGCGCCGACCGCGCGACGCTCGCGTTCCTGTGCGAATCGTATAAAGTCGACAAGGCGCCGACCTCGGAAGCCGGCAAAGAGGAAGAGCGCGTCTATTTGAAACTGCATCCGCGGCTTGCGCCCGTCAAGGCGGCGATCTTCCCGCTCGTTAAGAAAGACGGCATGCCGGAAGTCGCGACGGAAATTTACGCCGATCTTAAGAAGCATATGTTCGTTCAGTACGACGAGAAAGGCGCGGTCGGCCGGCGCTATCGCCGCCAAGACGAAATTGGCACGCCGTTTTGCGTTACCGTCGACGGTCAGACGCTTCAAGACGGCACCGTAACGTTGCGCGACCGCGATACGCTCGAGCAAGTTCGCGTTAAGAAAGACGAACTCTTAACGCAGCTTCAGCAGCGAATCGGCTGAAATCAGCCGCGCTGACAGTATCCGGCGGCGAGCGGTTGACCGCCGCCGGACGAAACGTCCGAACGACCGACGAAGGAGACGAACCGTGAAACGTGCAAAGCCTGATTCTTCTTCCTCTAACCGTCAACACGCGCATATGCTGGGCGTTGGACTCGACAATACCGACGGCGATAAGCGCCTGACGCGCGGTAAGAATTTTACCCTTGTAGGCGGCAGCGAAGAGACGCACGCCGTTATGCAGGAGACGGCGATTAAGGTCAACGAGAAGCTCGAACGCAAGGGCAAGACGTTGGACGAAACGTCGCCGGAGGAATTCCGCGATATCCTGTTCGACGTAGTCGACCGTATTCGCCGGTAACGGCAAACGATCCGTCGCGCTTTCGGTTTTCCGATCGAGCGCGGCGGTTTTTTTCTATTTGATTTAACTAAAACATAACTCGTATTGAGGTCGTTTGATATGCCATCTTGGTTTGTAGAAAAAGGTTCGCTCTCTATGGAACAGGTCCTTGCGGCCGCGCGCCGCGCCGCCGACGAAGCGCGCGAGCGCATTTGCAAGGATCCGAAACGCGTTCTCCTTCTTCCGCCCGATATTACGCGCGCGCACAGCGGGGCGGGCAAGATTGTCGAGGAACTGTATAAGCTCTTCTCGAAGACGGCGGAAGTGTACGTGATTCCGACGCTAGGGCAGCATGTTCCGCACACTCCGGAACAGAACAAATGGATGTTCGGTTCGATTCCGGAAGAACGCATTTTGAAGCACGATTGGCGCGGCGGCGCGACGCACATTGGCGAAGTTCCTGCGGAGTTCGTTCAAGACGTCTCGAAAGGGAAGGCCGACTGGCCGATTCCGGTATCTCTCAATACGACGCTCGTTAAGGAGAAGTGGGATCTCATTGTCAACGTCGGGCACGTCGTTCCGCATGAAGTCCTCGGATTTGCGAATCATAACAAGAACTATTTCATTGGGCTTGGCGGTAAAGAGACGATTTGCGCTTCGCACATGATGGCAGCGTGCTGCGGAATTGAGAATAATCTGGGCAATTTTCTGACGCCCCTCCGCAAATGCTACAACAAGGCGGAAGACGAGCTCTTAGGCGATTTGCCCGACTGCTATATTGAAGTAACGATGGCGTACGACCCCGCAGGCAAACTTGTGCATACGGGCGTATACGTCGGCGACGATCTCGACGTCTATCTCGATGCGGCGACGGTTTCTCGCGACCAGAATATCACGATCGTTCCGCCCCTTAAGAAGGTAGTCGCCGTAATGCAGGGCGACGAATTCTACAGTACTTGGGTTGCTAATAAAGCGATCTATCGCACGCGTATGGCGATGGCGGACGGCGGCGAGCTGCTCATTATCGCGCCCGGTTTGAAGAGATTCGGCGAACAACCCGACGTGGATCAGTTGATTCGTCGGTTCGGATATTCCGGCACGGAAAACGTTTTGAAACTGTGGAAAAAAGAGCCCGTTCTGCAAGATCTTACGCACGGAACGGCCCACCTCATTCACGGTTCGTCCGAGGGTCGGTTCAAGATTACGTACGCGCCGGGTCACTTAACGAAAGAGGAAGTCGAAAGCGTTTGCTTTGGCTACGCCGATCTTGAGGAAACGCTCAAGCGCTACAATCCCGAGACTATGAAAAATGGGTTCAATACCATGCCCGACGGCGAGGTCGTCTACTTTATCAGCACGCCGTCCGCCGGTTTGTGGTCGACAAAAGAGAAACTTGAAAACCGCGAATTCTGATTAGCGGTCTGTTTGTCAGATTCTTTATAAAATGGGGGGAAGCGCGGAAATCGCTTTCCCCCGTTTCGTTTAGAAACGGCGCTTCGTCTGTTTAAACTGGGCCGGCACGATAAAAAGAATGAGATCTACTTTTTCTTTTACAACGTCTTTTTGAAACGGAAAGTCTCTTTCTGTTTTTTTCTGAAGTCGTTTTTCATGAGAATACGGCGGCAAGGAGTTAGAATCTAAGCGTTTCGGCGTTTCGACTCAATGCGCGCCTTTTCCCGCGCCGACCGCGAGGTTTGACTTTTGCGTATGCGTCAGTTAAACTTAGGCGCGTACTGTTCCTCGTTGGCGAACAGCGCGCATTTTTTTGTTTTTAATGGAGCTGACGTACGATGAGTTCCCTATTTCGTTTTCCCTTCGCTCTTACCGCGCTATACGTTCTATTTTCGACCTTTGCCGCCTTTGCGGACAATCCCTCGGAGCCGATTTCGGGACTTGACGATTCCCAAAATCCGCCAGATAAGGTTGTCGCCTATGAGACGACGGCAAACCAAAGACTTTTATTCCGCAAGGAGACGCTCGATTTCAGCGCGCCCCTGTCGGAACGGCCTGTATTGACGCTCAACCCTGAAACGACATATCAGACGGTCGAAGGTTTCGGCGCGGCCATAACCGGGTCGACGTCTTATAATCTCATGAAGATGGCGCCTGAAGACCGTAAAGCGCTGCTGACGGAGACCTTTTCCGTCGATCGGGGACTTGGATTCGGTTACGTTCGCGTTTCGATCGGCTGCTCCGACTTTTCTCTGAGCGAATATACGTGCTGCGACGAGCCCGGTATTGAGAACTTCGCGCTTGCTTCCGAGGATTTGGATTACGTCATTCCCGCGCTGAAAGAGATTCTCGCGATCAATCCTGAATTAAAGATCGTCGCGTCGCCGTGGACCTGTCCGCGTTGGATGAAAGTCAAAGATTTAGAGAGCCTTGAACCGTTTGAATCGTGGACGAGCGGACGGCTCAATCCGAAGTATTACGGCGATTACGCGTCGTACTTCGTCAAATACGTTCAGGCGATGCGCGAACACGGAATAACGATTAACGCAATTACAATGCAGAACGAACCGCTCAATCGCGGCAATTCCGCGTCTCTCTTTATGACTTGGCAGGAGCAGCGCGAATTCGTTAAGACGCTCGGACCGAAGATGCGCGCCGCCGGTCTCGATACGGAAATCTGGGCTTTTGACCACAATTTCAATTACGACTCGAATAAAGAAGAGTGTCGCGACCAGCAGAGGTATCCGCTCCATATTTACGAGGATCCAGAAGCGGCGCAATTTCTCACGGGCGCGGCGTATCACGCGTACGGCGGCAATAAAGAGGAGATGAAACGCGTTCGCGACGCGCGGCCCGACAAGGGACTGTATTTTACCGAGCAGTCGATCGGCGATTGGGGATATTCGTTCGGAGGCGATCTCATGTGGTTCATGCGCGAAGTTGGAATCGGCGTTATGAACTACGGGTGTAAGGCGATTATTGTCTGGAATTACATGCTCGACGATAAACGCGGCCCAAATCGACCGGGCGGCTGCACGCAGTGTCTCGGCGCGGTCAATATCTCTGCGGGCGACTACAAAACGGTTACGCGCTACTCGCATTTCTACGAGATAGGGCATTTCTCTAAGGTGGCGCGTCTGAACGCGAAACGCGTCGAGCTCCGGCGCGAAGGCGAACTTAGAGGCGTATACGCGTGCGCGTTTAAGAACGTCGACGGAACCTGCGCGCTTGTCGTACAGAACGATTCCGACAGACCGCAGGAAATCAACGTCGCCTGCGGAGACAAAACGTTCGTGTGCAAGATCAGCGCGAAAGCGGTAAAGTCGTTCCGGTGGAATCCCTGATTTAGACCAGGGGCAACTTAACGGCAGGGCGCGGGGTGCGGAAGTCGGCGCCCGGCCGCGGACCGAGAACCGCTTCGGCGTACTCCTCGACTTGATCCGGAGTCTCGAAATACTGCTCGAATACGAACAGATCGTCGTATTCGCACTTTTCAGTCGAGTACTCCCGGCAGATTTGAGGACGTTTCTCGTAAATCATACAGCGATTGTCCGGTCCCAGCTCTTTGCAGGGCGTGTTTACCAGCAGGAACCAATCGCCGTTTTCTACGAAGACCGCCGTTTTGTCGTGGAGAATATACCAGCGCACATAGTCGAATTCCTCGTAGGTCGTCGGCTTGTCAATCGGGAGCGCAATGTAGCGGCAGCATTTGCCGTTGCAGTGACTGCACAGTTCGTCGGACGGAATTTCCGATCTTTTCGGGCGGTCGCTTATTTTCGGCGCGTAGAAACTCATTTTAGGTCCCTTTGCCTGTGGTAACGATTAAAACAAACGTTAGTATAATAACAAAAGAGCGCCGGGAAATGTGGAAAATCTCATTTTTCCGTGAAGTTTTACAGTTTTTTTGTGGCAAAAGGAAAAAATACAATTATACTTGAAGAAAGTAGATAGTTTCCCGGATTCTATACTCTCCGAGTGTGGCCGGGCAATTGTTGGTGTTATAGGCAGACCGTCGCCGCCCGACCGGCCGACGTTCTGAAACTTGGAGGATGACGTGGCTGATACCGACGATAAAAGCGAAGTTGACGATTTCTTCACGACCGACGAGAATACGGAACAAACGGACGATCTGAGCGACGTCTTTTCCAGCGCCGACGGTTCGCCGTTAGACGTTGCGCCTTCTTCCGAGATTTCTACCGATCCCTTTGCCTTGGATAGCGGTTCGATTGAGATTTCCGATCCTGTTTCTGCGTCAGCCCCGTCTGCCGACGACGTTCAGGGAATCCCGCAAGAAGACAAAAAATCGGGTAAGAAGGGAAAGAAAGCCAAGAAGGAAAAGGCTCCTAAGGCGAAAAAGGAAAAAGCTCCGAAGGAGCCGAAGGCTCCTAAGGTCAAAGGGGAGATTGTCGACAAAGGAGCGGCGCGAGCTGTTCGTCTCTTGGGGCTTCTTCTCATTATCGGGATCGCGATTGCGAACGTCGTCGCCTTTATTACCGCTGGCGCCTCGTGCGTTACTTTTTTGATCCTGTTCGATATTCTTGGGCTTATTGCGCTGCTCGTTCCGTTCTTTCTGCTGCGCCGCCTGCATAGCGAACCGCTGAGCCTGTTTGACACATTCCTCGCGCTTGCGGCTATCTTCTCTGTCGTTAGCTGCATGGCGATTTTGGCGTATCAGGCGAAAACCTACGGAACCTCGTTCAAAGCGACGATGGACAGGCCGGCGGTCGTTGAGACGATGGAATGTTGATTTCCTCTTCTAAAACGTAGAATAAAAAAGCCGAACGGTTTTTCCGTTCGGCTTTTTTGCTATTGGCGCGATTTCCATCGGGCTTCTTTTTTTGTTACGGTTTCAGTTCGGCGTCTCTTACGCCCTGGTGAATAACAGTTCTCGCTACGCCCGCTCGCCACCCGATCTCTTTGAGAATGTGCGATTCCTGCTCGGCGTTGCGTCCAACCGGAATCCAGCCTTTGGAACGTTGACGTTCGCCGAGCGCCTGCTGTAATTTGGATCGGTCGTCGTTATACTGCATCTTAACGCCGGAAGTCGATCCGATCGGGTTAGGAAGATCTTCGAGTTCTTCATAGACCGCCAAGTAGATAAAGAATCCTTTGCCTTCCGGCACGACGCGAACGGTCGCTATTGAACGGACGGTCTGCAGCGTCGCAAAACATTTCTTACCGCACTCGGCGCTATTTTTGCGCCACGGTTCCGTCGCGCCGCCGACAATGCTCGGTTTCGTATCGATTCGCCCCTCCGTTTGGTACTCGTAGGTCGCGCCGTCTTTGCCCGTCTGAGAATAAGTGCGGATTGGATTTTCGACGTCGATTTCGTAGTAGTTGTCTATAACGTCGACAATCGCGTCCCAGAGCGCTTCGGGATCTTTGGTTTTGACGAAGAGAGGATTCGGCTGATCGGGATCGTAAGCGCCCAAATCGACGTTCGGCGCGCCGGGTTGACTGTACTGCGAGCAGCAGCATCCGGAGACGCACACGAGCGCCGCCGCGAGCGCGGCGCTGAGAAATGCCGCGCGTCCGCTTCGGACGGGGACGCGCTGTTGACTGTGACGATTTGAACGCATAAAAAGTAAATCCGGTTAGAACTTGACGAACCGTAACCGACGGGAGTATACGTTTTTTTTCGCAACGGAGTCAAGAGAAGAAATAACGCCGAATCTTCGTATGATAGGCCGACGCGTTCGTTTCTGCGCGCCGGTATGTTCCGTTTTTCGTCCGAGTCTGTTCAGAGTTTTTTTACAAAAATTTCAAAAATATAGCGCCAAAGGAGCCTATTTTGCGTAATATTCTTCTGTCTGGCGCAACTAGTCGTTTAGACGTTAGTCGCGCGCCGTTGGAACGGCGTTTGAGCGCGTCCGAGTTTTGGCGGCGGTTGAAATCATAACAGCCGCGTGTTCTTTAGTGGAGTATATCATGATGCGTAAACAGAGATTATCGCGTTTTGGCGTCGTCGCGTTGAGTTTTTGCGGCGCCCTTTTGGGGTGCGCCGCGTTCTGGTTTTCCGGTTCTTCGAGTCTTGCCCAGTCTGGAAACGCGCCCTATTACGCACAGAACGACAGTTCGTTCATCGCCGCCCCGCTCTCTGAGCCCGATATCCCTGCGCTTCCCATTTCGACCCAGCAGAACGCCCAGTCGGGCTCCGTCGTTCCGCCCGCCGCGCTTGACGACCTTAACTCACGATTAGCGGCTCTTACCCCGGAAGAGAGAACGCCCGTCGCTCTGTACGCTAAGCGAAATAAGAGTATTGTCAACGTATCGACGGTCGCCGTTCGCTCGCTGCCGTTTTTCGGTCAGACAGAGAAGTCGGAAGGGACGGGAAGCGGAATTGTGCTCAATAAGTCGGGCGTAATTCTTACGAATTTCCACGTTGTTGAGAACGTCTCGGAGATGGAAGTGACGCTGTTTAACGGTGAAACTTACTCGGCGGAGCTCATTGGCGTCGATCCGAATACAGACGTCGCGATTGTTAAGATTAATGCGCCGGAGGAGTCGCTGTTTCCCGTCGAATTTGGCGATTCCTCTGATCTTCTTGTCGGACAGACCGTCTACGCCATCGGGAATCCGTTTGGGCTCGAGCGCACTATGACGAAGGGGATTATCTCAAATTTGAACCGAACGATCGGGAGTCCTCAGCAGTTCCGTCAGATCAAAGGCGTTATTCAAATCGACGCGGCGATCAATCCGGGCAACTCGGGCGGCGCGCTCTTTGATTCGCGGGGGCTTATGATCGGCATGAATACGGCGATTGCGAGTCGAATTGGCGAAAATACCGGAGTAGGATTTGCTGTTCCGGTCAATACGATTCATCGAATCGTTTCGATCCTTCTCAAAGACGGTAAGGTGGTTCGCGGAGACGTTGGCGTCGTTCAGGTAACGGAGACGGAAGTCGGCCTCATTCCGCGCCTCATCGACGAAGGTGGCGCGGCAGATCAGGCGGGTCTGCGCGGCGGTAAAATTCGGGTAGTCGAGTCGCGATACAACGGCGCCGTTTATCGAAGTCCTACTATGCTGAAGCCGGAAGGCGGGTTCGATATTATTACCGGAGTCAACGGCGAGACTGTTAAGACGGGCGAAGAATTCATTACCGCCGTTGAAGAACACGGACCGGGCGAAACGATTACGCTGAACGTCTTGCGGCAAGGCGCTCAGATCAATCTTCCCGTCGTTTTGAAGTGACGGCAAAGATTTAAAACGCGGACCGTTTGTCCGCCGCCTTACGACGCGCCGGGGAATTGCGTTTTCCTCGGCGCGTTTTTATTTTCGCGTTCTTTTGTAAAAGTCTTTCGGCTGCTGTAAAACAGACGCGGATAAGCCGCATACCGCGAAACTTCTTTAGAACAGCGGGTCCGTCCTTCCCTTTTTCGTTCTCAACGTAAGTGTGAAAAAGCTCGTCATGACAGGGATTCCCCTCTGTATTGGTTACCCAGTTCGGCGTTGGTAAAGTAAAGCTATTATGAAAGGAGCCTGATAATGAAACGCGGCAGAACAGAGCGTCGGCGTTTGCAACGGTTGCCGGCGATTCCCGCCGACGTTTTCCTCTGTTAAAAAAGATTCTTGTGAGTCCTGCTAATTATGGCGATTTCTGTTTTCCACAAAGAAAGACGATATTTTTAGCGCTTCTCGCAACTAGCTCTCGTTGCGCGCTTGTGTTTGATAATTATAATAAGTTGACTGTTGTTTTGACGATTTAACGCTGCAACCTTATAACAGCCGTTTATTTTGACTAAAGCCATGCACGTTATTTTATTTGAAGATTCTCTCGTTCAGGACCTTTATCCTATCACCGTCGGCAGGGCAGCTTTTTCGATCAGCGTCGGTTCTATTCGACTGCTCAATCTTGTTCGCGAACTGGGCTGCGAAATTGAACTCATTGCCCGACCGCACTTGCGCGATCTCTTGCGTGAAGACGTTCCCGATACGTGGCGGCCAGAAAAAGGCGAACGCAAGGGGCCCGTTCTCCTCATCAACGCGCGAACCGCGCCCCGATACCGACTGCTGCAACTCTGGCGCGAACTTCTCGCCGGCGATTATGAACGCGGCGCGATTGTTTTTGCCGGTTCCGCCATAGCCGCCGCCGTACTGAAGTCCGCCGACATGTTGCCGCCCGGCGAAATTGGTTGCGCGCAAATTCACGGCGTCTTGCAAGATCTCAACCTTCCTATTATTTATCCGAGCGTACAGGCGACTCTTATGGAACGTCCGTCCGACGTCATTCGCCTGCATTTGAAACTCATTAACGAGAATCTTGAAAATCGCATTAGTACGGGCGATTATTCCGAAATAGAGGACGGCGTTTTCGTACCGAAGAATCCGGAAGAGCGACCGGAAATCGGCGCGAATTTCGTTTCCGATACGAAAGCGGGGCCTATTGTTCTGAGCAAAAAAGTAAAAATCGGGCCGTTTACATTTATCCGCGGGCCCGTCTACATCGGCCCGAACAGCAAGGTTTTGGAACACGCCGCGATTAAGGATTTTGTCGCTATTAGCTCGACGTGCAAAGTGGGCGGCGAGGTCGAAGCGACGACGATCGAACCTTACTCGAATAAGCAACACCACGGTTTTCTCGGACACAGTTACCTTGGCAGCTGGGTCAATCTTGGCGCGGGCACGTGCAACAGCGACTTGAAGAATTCGTACAACGAGGTTATGCAGGAGACGCCCGCAGGCAAATTCCCGTCGCGCATGCAGTTTCTCGGCTGCGTCGTCGGCGACTACTCTAAGACGGCGATTAATACAAGTATCTTTACTGGGAAAACGATCGGCGCATGCAGCATGGCGTACGGTTTTGTAACGACCGCGGTACCCAGTTTTGTCAATTACGCGCGTTCGTTCAATCAGATTACTGAAATTCCCGTCGAACTCATGGTCTTAACGCAGGAGCGCATGTTCATTCGGCGCGACGTCAAACAGCGTCCTTGCGATATCAAATTGATTCGCGATATGTACGAGCTTACGCGCAACGAACGGCAGCTTGCAAACGAACCGCTCTCTCTATAAAGCAGGTCTTTTCCTTTTTAGACGGCCGGGAATTTACGCCGCCGGGGTTGATGATTTAGAACGGATTCGTTATATTAACGCGCCCGTGTTTGCGTTCTTCTTTTGACGCGGCGACGGCGGCAGGACGCCGGTATGGCGTCGATTTACAGATAGAGGCGGATTGGTGAATTTAGACGATTTGACGAAACGGCAAGGCGCGTGGCTGCATGGCGACGGCCCGGATTCCGACGTGGTGATCTCTAGTAGGATTCGTTTGGCGAGGAATATCAAGGGATTTCCTTTTGTAAGCCACGCGAATTCGAACGACCTTAAAGTTATTGAGCAGACGGCAGTCGACGCAGTTACGGGCGTTCTTCCGGAGAACACGTTTGCGTGCCTGGACTTTCACGCAATTTCGCGTGACGACGCGATGTTTCTGCAAGAGCGGCAGATGGTCAGCGCCGATTTTGCCGAAAACGTCATTCCCCGATCGCTCGTTATGGCTCAGGACGAGTCGTACAGCATTATGATTAACGAGGAGGATCATCTTCGTATTCAGACCGTCGCAAGCGGTCTGGTTCTCAGAGAGCTTTGGGAGAAAACGAACAAGCTTGACGATCTCATTGAATCGAAGCTTGATTACGCGTTTGACGAAGGGTACGGGTACCTTACCGCATGTCCGTCGAACGTGGGAACGGGGTTGCGCGCGAGCGTCATGATGCATTTGCCGGCGCTCATCGAGACAGACGAAATGGCGAAAGTTATGCGCAGTCTCGAGAAAATGAACTTTGAAGTGCGCGGCATGTACGGGGAAGGTTCGCGCGCGCTGGGCGAGTTATTTCAAGTCAGCAACCAAAAGACGCTCGGAGTAACGGAAGAGCAAATCGTCGAGCAATTGAGCGACGTTATCCCCTGCATTTTGAACTATGAGCGCATGGCGCGCGAAGAACTCTTGGAGAAGAATCGCGACGGATTGCTTGACCGCTGCCATCGCGCGCTCGGAACGCTGCAGTCCGCGCGGCTTACTTCAATGGAAGAAGCGATGAAGTTCCTCTCGAGTATTCGGCTCGGAGTGCGCATGGGGCTCTTTAAGGACGTCTCTGTCGAGCTCGTCAACGAACTTCTCATGAATATTCAACCGGTCCATTTGCGGAAATTGGCGCAAATGCGCGGCGACGGATCGAACGACGACGCCGCGTTGCGCGCACGTTACATTCGAGAACGGCTCGCTGGGCTCGGGAGTAAAGACGAACTGTAGTAGGATTAGGCCGGTCTTCGTTACGGAAGGTCCTAAAAATAGAAAACGTCGGAGAAACGCGGCTTTTCAGCACGTTTCCCCGACGTTTCGTTTTGTCTTCAGAGCAAGTTCAGAAACTTTTGAACTCAATCTTAATTCCCGCTCGCTTGGTTAACGTTTCAAGACAAGACTTGAAAAAGATAAGCCTCTGCGATCGGCTCTTTTTGAGCGCGTAACGATATGCGGCAATCAGGATTTTTCTTGGGAGCAGTCCCTCGTCGACTTTGTCAAGCACGTCGTCGACAAACGCCTCTTCCAGTTTTGTCTTTACGCATAACTGACTTTTTAACGTAGCAGGATCGAGCGCCTCTTCCGCGCCTACGTCTCGACTCAGGAGAAAGACTCCCGAACCGACGAACGCAACGGCGCGCGCAATGAATGCGCGTCTTCCCATGACCTCCGTGATTTTCATAATGGCGTCCTTGCAAATTGATCGCCGCGACTCTAACGACCGTCGAGGCGTTTTACCGCTCCGACGGGCACGTATAGCGAATCGTCTTCCGCGCGCGTTTGCCCCGTTTGCGCCGTTTAACGGCGCGCGTGGCATATATTGACGCTTTTCCAAATTCCCGCCGCCGACTGGCGACGACTTGAACTCAGGCGGAAGCCCCATTGTCATTGGGGCCGACGCTAAACCAAAATGTCCTTCATTTCCACGATCAAACCGACGCGATTTCGCTACAGGACCAGCCGTTGTCCCCCGAAAAAACACGAAACAGCGAAAACGCACGGCGCGTTCAGGAAATTATTTCGCTAAACTTGGAATATTTGGCAAAAGCCTACATATCCATTTGTCTGTATCGTCAGATAAAAACGTGAAACTTAAACGTTAGTGGAAAAATTTACTTGTATAAAGGAATTGGGGGCGTTTTCTCGCGCCAGTTTGGGTCATATTCTTTTCCCTGCCAAGAATTTCTTCGGCGGAAGGCGACGTCGACGGCGTTTCGGCCCGCATGTTTGAAAGCCGTCCATTCAGGCGCGACAAGAAATTCTTCGGTCGCTTCCCCCGCGACGCGTTCAACGACCGTTTCCGGAGAGAAACGCTCCAGCGCGTCGACGACTAAATCCGCGTATTCTTCAAGCGTCGGAAGTTTGACCTTCCCTTCCGCGTAGAGACTCGCCAGTTTAGTGTTTTTGACGACGTAGAGATGATGCAGTTTTACGGAGTGAAGGTCAAGCGCGGCGACGCGGCGACTCGTTAGGACGACGTCGTCGCGCGTTTCGCCCGGAAGACCCAGAATAAGATGCGTTCCGAGCCTGAGATTGCGCAGTTTCGCACGTTCAACTGCGTCGACAAAGCAGGCGTAGTTATGTCCGCGGTTTAGAAAGCGGAGCGTCGCGTCGTGCGACGTCTGGAGCCCAATTTCCAAGGAGAGCCATTTTTCTTTCGCGATATCCGCGAGGAGATCGAGAACGCCGTCTCCGAGCGCGTCGGGCCGGGTTCCGATCGTCAATCCGACGATTTCCGGACGGCGGATCGCGGTTCGATACGCCTTTTCGAGCATATCGAGGGGCGCGTGAGTATTGGTAGACGGCTGAAAATATGCGATAAACTTATCGGTCTGGAACCGGCGCTGCAGCTGTCTGATTCCGTCGTCTATTTGAGCGTCAATCTCTTCGAGTCCGAATCGTCTCCCCGGACTGAAACTCACGGCGTCGCAAAAAATGCATCCGCCCCTGCCGACCGTTCCGTCTATATTAGGGCATGAGAAATGGGCGTCGACGCTGATTTTCCGAACGACGCCGCCAAACTCTTTTTTGAAATAAGGGCTTAGCGTGTAATACCGATTTCCGTTCCGCCTCCATTCGGGCAGTCCGCAGTCACAATTCAGGAGCAAAGGTCACCTCCGGCGCCGTAGGCCGCTTCAGCGCAATCAAGCGGTTTCCGGCATGAAAGTCGGAATAATGACGCCCTTCTTTTGGGGCGCGTCGCCGAGGGACTGCGCGACGTGCGTTTCGGTATTCTTTCCGCCCATCGCATAGATTTCTTTTCCGAGCGCGACGGCGTCCGTCGGAATGAGAACAATGGGGGCCCATTCTCCCTTATAGCGGTTTAGTTCCCGTTTGATAAGGGCGATCGCCTGCGCTTCGGTACGCGTCGCGCCGGGCCCGACCATATTGCAGCCCGGATCCTTAACGGAACACATAACTCCGTCGATCGCGCCTGTCGCGTCGTTGACGAGCACGCTTACGCCCCAGATTTTATCGCGGTTTTCAATGAAGAAGCGGTAGTCCTTGGATCGGTCGACGCCGTAAAGTTCATATTCGAGCTTGACGATCGCGTCGACGTCCTCTAAGTTCGCGTCGCGGAGCGTTGCGCCGGCAACCGGTTCGATTTCGAATCCTTCGTTCGGGACGGGAATCTGCACGTCGCGAAACATGACGCGCGGAACGAAGCCCGCCCGGCTGTACAGGGAGAAGGAGTCGAGGTTCATTGCGCTCGAAACGAGCCGGAGCGACTGATTTCTGCGTTCGGCGACGTTAATGATGTAGGCGAGGATTTTCGTTGAGACTTTTTGACCGAAATATTCAGGAGAAACCGTCATAATACCGAGCGACACGTGCGTTGGGCGCGGATGGAAGAAGCACGATCCTGCGAGTTTGCCTGTTTGCGCGTCTTCCGCGACGACGCAGCAGTCTGGATCAAGCGCGTCGTAAATTCGCGTATAAATCGAGGCGGCTTCGAGCGAGGGAACGCATGATTCAAAGCCGCGGTTTTTACGGTACCAGACGTTGAGCGAGTCCATAATCAGAGCGGCGACGGCGTCGTTGTCCGAATCTTTTTTCAACCGGATAATGAAGTTAGTCTGCGACATTTACTTCCCTTTTTATTATAGTTTTACCGCGTTATACGGCGGTTTGACAGTTACTACGGAACAAATGTTTATTGGACGACGTGGAACGCCCAGAGCGCGAACGCGACCGGGGCGGCGACGAGCAGCGAATCGAAAATATCAAGGAAGCCGCCGAATCCCGGGACGTTGACGCCGGAGTCTTTCCGCATGACGTCGCGCTTAATGAGGGATTCCGCGAGGTCGCCGATCGCGCCCGATATGCCGACGGCGACGCCATAAATAATCACGCCGAGCCAAGTCGTTTCCGAAGGACGTCCCGTTGCCATTGGGAAAAGCACGGCGACGGAAAACCATGCGCCGAGAATAGAGAACGCGACGCCTCCGCAGCCTCCTTCGATCGTTTTGCCGGGACTTAAACTTGGCGCCATCTTATGCCGGCCGATGAGCCGTCCGACGGTATACGCGCCAATATCACACAGTTTCGTTACGATAATCATAGATACGACCGCCGCGATACCGTAGGCGAGGCGCAGCATGACCATGAACGAGCCCAAAAGACCGATATAGACGATGGCGAAAACGGCGCCGGTAAGATTGATGATGTTCCCGCCCGGCTGTTTGAAGCGGAGCATCTCGCCGACGAACGCGATAAGGACTCCGGCGGCAATTGCGAGCAAGATGTGTATTCCGGCGAACGCGGCGGTATTCCAGCCCTGTTCGTTTGCGACTTGCGCCATATTGACTTCGCCGTTCTCCGTTTCCCGTATTTCCGCGCCGTTCTTTTCGTCGGCCTTCCGACCGTCTTCTGGGACGTTTCGGGCCGTCTGGAGTGCGTTTTCCGCCGTTTCCAGCGCGTTTCTCGCCTCTACGAGGGCGCGCGCCGCAAGATCAACGGCTTCGGCGCCTTGCTTGTTGATCGCCGGTCCCGAATAGGCGTTCGTCTGAGGATCGACAAGCACGACGGTCGGATGAGATTTTCCGTGCAGCGCTGTGAAGAACGCGTCTTCAATGTGCATGAAGAAGGGAAGCGTGTTATAGCATGAGAGCCAACTTAAAATGATCGTCCCAAAAATACCGAGGTAAACCGTCGAACGCCGAGGGTAGATCCCGCCAGCGTGAAGCAGCGCCATAATTTCTCGACATAGGAAAAAAACGCAGACGAGAAAGAACGGCATGAGAACGACGCCTGGAATGGGAGCGCGCGCGTCAAGCCAGCAAATACCGACTAAGAAAGCGACAAGCGGAACGCCGATGAGTAATCGCCAGTGGAGCATTTTAATTTGTTTCTATCCGCAGCGCGGAGTTGTTGCAAAGAGAACCCGAACTGTATGGCGCGCGTATTGACGCCGCGATGAGGATCGCGCGCGCGACGTATGCGATTATACTTTTCCTAAATTTTCATTTCCAGTCTTTACCGGTCATTTTTGTGAAATTTTCCTCCATTGTCTTCCAATACGGCAGATTTGAGCGCTTGTCTTTTGGGTGGGCCGAGCACGTCGACGAGCGGCTTAGAGCCTTCTGTTTTCCCGCCTCCTGCGAACAGTTCAATTTGGTAAAAGAACGATAATATGCTTGGTATCAATAATAACAGTTATGCACTTTAGTTCAATTTGTAAAAAATAGCAAAAATAGGCAAAATACAGTTGATTTTTTTCGGTAAAAACGTATTATAATGGCGGGCGTAAGTTGCATAGAGGCAGTCGCTCACAGACTGTTCCCATTTTCCCGCTCTTTTTGCGGAACGGTTGTTGTATTGGGGACGACAGGCATTTCCGCGCGGCAGATCCGTCGCGCGCGTTCGCTTCCCGTTCGGAGGTTTACATGACAGACGACCGCTCTCTCGAAAATATGTCGCTCAAAGAATTGGGCGCCTTGGCCGTTTCGCTCGACCTTGCTCACTGGAGCCGTTTGCGTAAGGCGGAGTTGATCGACGCTATTCGCGGGAAGCTTAAGTCTCAGAAAAAAGCGGCGAAATCGCAACGCCGCGTCAAGGGTTCTGCTTCTAAAAAGTCTGCTTCTTCTTCACGGCAGCCGACGCTCTTTGACGTAGAAGACGAGGCTCCGGCCTCAGAACGCTCCCGGAAAAAAACGAAGCGCGGAGAGTTCGGCGCTTCTTCCGCTCAGAAGTCTGCCGTCGAAACGCCCGCCCCGAAAAAATCAAGAGGAGCCAAATCAAAGGAAGCGCCGAGCGCGGAGAGTTCTGAACAAGAAGAGCCGTCGGCCGTTAAAAAAACTCGCCGCATTAGCAAAAAGGCGGAATCAGTTCCCACAAAAGAATCGATAGCCGCAGTCCCGAAACGTTCGCGCGGCAAGAAAGCGGAAGTCGCGGCCGATGACGGGAAATCGGAAGAGCCTCGCAAGAAGAGAGGGCGTAGGAGCGCGCTTGCCGCGCCGGAGCCGGAACCTGCGCAGGCTGCCTCGAAGCGCCGTAAGAGCGCGGTCGGAAAGATAGAGGAAGCGGAAAAACAGCCCGCAAAACGCCGAGGACGGCAGACGAAAGCCGCAGTGGAAGAGGCGTCAAAACTCGCCGTTAAAGAAAAGCCGATCGAGTCTGCGAAGAAGAGTAAAAAAACGCGTAAGGCGGAGCCTGTCGAATCGGCGCCGGCGAAGTCGGAGCCTGTTCAGGAGAGCGTTTCGGCGGAAGAACCGGTCAAAAAGCGAAGAACGCGTCGTTCCGCAGAAAAGAAGGCGGAAAAGCAAGTTGAACTTGAGACCGAAGTCGAAGCCGACGCGCTGGCTGAAATCGAGGCCGAGGAGCGTTCCGCAGAAGAAAAGAAACCGCGAAAGTCGAGAAAAAGCAAGTTGGCGAAAGCGGAACAGCCCAGTCTGAGCGACTACGAGCTGTGGAATTGGGACGACGAAGAAGAAGACGAGGCCGCGAATTCCGACGCGAACTCCGACGACGAATTCGACGATTTCGACTTCGACGACGACGCGTCGGCCGTTGCTTCTGCTGCGTCTGATTCGAAACCGGAACCGGAACCTGAGCCTGAGCCGGTGGCGTCGCCCCCGTCGCAAGAGGCAATCGCGCTTAAAGAAAAGATGCGGCGTCAGAAGTTCATTGGGACCGACCATGACCGCGTCGACCGACTTTTGCTTATGGTGTGCGATTCCTATTGGCTGCGCGCTTGCTGGGAAATTACGCCTCTCCTTATCGATCGTGTCCGTTCCGCAATGGGCCGACATTGGCATACGGCCGAGCCCGTCCTGCGCGTTTTTCTAGTCGACGCGGAGACGAAATCGGCCGCGACGCATCGCGAACATGTCCTCGATCTGGAAATTCGCGGCGGTATTGACAACTGGTACGTTCCGGTCGATAATCCGCCGAGTTCGTTTATGGTAGAATTGGGGTATCGGTCTCGCGACGGTCAATTTTTCACGCTGATTTCGAGCAACGTCGTTAAGACGCCGCAGCGGTTTGTTCACGACGCGTTTGGCCGTCTGAACGTCGGTCCGGAACCGAATTCAAGCGCCTTGGAACGCAACGACGCGCATACTGGCCAGCGTGAACATTTCGACGTGAAAGCGTCTGCAAGCCGTCCGGAACTTGATCCTTCGGCGGCGTCTTTCGGACGTTCTTCGCCGTTCAACCGCGTTCCGAGTTCGTCTTTTTGGTCGGACGGCTCTGACGTTAAGTTTACCGTCGACGCGGAAATCGTGATTAAAGGGCGTGTCGCGCCCGGATCTTCGGTCAGCGTTAAAGACGAACATATTCGCCTGCGGCCGGACGGAACGTTTTCCGTTCGGTACAGTCTTCCGGAACGCCGACACGTCTTTCCCGTCGTGGCGACGAGTTCCGACGGAATTGAGACGCAAACTATCGTATTGGCTGTCGACCGCAATACAAAGACGCTTGATCCGGTATTTAAGGAAGATGAAGAAGACTGACGCGCGGGCGCGTTTGGCGATTGAAACCGCCCGGCGGCAGTTTGCTTGCGCGCCGAGCGGAGCGGAGCGGCGTGAGCGCGCCGAATTGAGCGATAGTGGAAACGTTTTCTAAGTTGGAAGATTTTGCGCGCCGATACCGTCGTTGCGTCGTTTCCATCGGTAAATTCGACGGTCTTCATCGCGGACACGCCGCTATTTTCCGGCGAATGCTCGCGTATTCCCGCGAACTCAACGTTCCCTCTCTTGTCTTTACGTTTGATCCGACGCCCGCGCAAATTTTGCGGCCGGATTCCGTTCCGCCCGCACTCTGCGATCGAGAGCAGAAGATTGAACTTCTCGCGAAATTTGGGGTGGACGCGCTCCTTTTCTACGAGCCGACGCGCGATTTTTTGAGCCTTTCCGCGCGCGACTTCTTTAAGTCGGTATTGGTCGACGCGCTGGGAGCCGCGGTCGTCGTCGAAGGCGACAACTTTAAATTTGGCCGCGACCGGGAAGGAACCGACGGCTTTCTTGCCGAGCTGTGCCGGGAATTCAACGTCCGGCTGGAAATTCCGGATCCGATAGAAGACGGAACGGAACATGTTTCGTGCAGCCGGATTCGAGAGCTTATTAAGCTGGGCGACGTCAAACACGCGTCGGAGCTTCTCGGCCGGTTTTATTCCGTTCGCGGCTTTGTTGAACATGGCGACGAGCGCGGGCGTAAACTGGGTTTCCCGACGGCGAATCTCGGACGAACGACAACTTTATTGCCGTCGCCAGCGCTCTATGCCGGCTCTGCTAAAACTTTGGACGGCAAGGTTTATCCCGCGGCAATTAATCTCGGCGGGAATCCGACGTTTGGAATCGGCGAAACTAAGATCGAGGCGCATTTACTTGATTTTCACGGGGATCTTTATTCCCAACCTCTTGAATTGACCTTTCTTGACAGGGTTCGCGGAATCGTGAGCTTTAGCTCCGCCGAGGAGCTTATCGCGCAAATGAAACGCGACGTCGCGTATGTACGAACCGTCTTTTCGCGGAGCGCGTAACGGTTTGCGTTCGCTCTAATTCCTTTATTTGAGAACGGAGGCTGTTTTGGACGCTTTTTTTCCCGATCTGCAATTACGTAAGACGTGGCTGCGCCTCGCGGAACGCGACGCGCAAGGCGCCCGCGCGGAGTTCTGGAAGAGCCTGCCGCGCGCGCCGGAGCGCAGCGTAACCGGGCATAAAGGAACGTTCGGAGTCGGTCTTGCGATAGGCGGGTCTCGCGGCATGAGCGGTTCGATCGCTCTTACGGGCTCGGCGTGTCTTTTTTCAGGCGCCGGTTTGACGCGTTTGGCCGTTCCCGACGCGATTCTTGAAACGGTAGCGCAGTTCCAGCGGGAGTACACGACGGTTCCGGTCGAATGCGACGGTCAGGGGCGGTTGGCGTTTGCCGCGGCGCGCGCGCTGAAAGAGCAGATTAGCGGCGCGACGGCCGTCGCCGTCGGACCGGGGCTTGGCAGGTCGCCGGAGTTGGACGCTCTTGTCGCCGAACTCTTTTTTGAAATAGAAAAGCCCGCCGTTTTTGACGCGGACGCGCTCAACGCTCTGTCTTCGTCGGGCGTCTTTTCGGAATCGTATTCTTTTGACCGCGTTCCTAAGGGACCGCGTATTTTTACGCCGCATCCTGGCGAGTTCGCACGTATGTCTGGCGAGAAACCGAGCGCCGACGAAGCCGATCGAATTGAACGCGCGACGTCTTTTCTTCAAGGTCTGAATCGGCGAATTAGAGCTTCGCAGGCCGCAAAAGGCGTTTCGGCTGTTTGTCCAATGACGCTCGTTCTGAAAGGCTGGAGAACGGTCATAGCCGAATCGGCGCCCGATTCCGACAAGATTTCTTTTTCTGTCAACGAAACTGGCAACAATCATTTAGCGACCGGCGGGAGCGGAGACGCGCTTACGGGCGTCATTCTTGGGCTTCTCGCGCAGGGATCGAACGCGTACGACGCCGCGCGTTTGGGCGTTATGCTCCACGGACTTACCGCAGAACTTCGCAGTACGCTGAGCTCGCGCGGAGGAATTGCGTCCGACGTTATTCGACTGCTCCCGTGCGCGTTTGACTATTTCCTTGCGGCTCAGGGAAACCTTGATACGGTCGGCGAATTATAACGCCTCGAACGGAGCCGCCGCGTCGTTTGCCGCAACTTGGGGAGAGATGAACTTATGAAGACCTTTTTCGTCGTAATGGCGGGCGGCCCCGGGTCGCGGCTCTGGCCGGAAAGCCGCCGCGCGTTTCCAAAGCCGTTTTTGCCGCTGCTTCCGGACGGGCGTTCCCTTTTTCGCGCCACGCTTGATCGCGTTGAGGCTCTTTCGAAAGACGGGGTTATCGTAGTGACCGGCCGTCCGTTCAAAGAGCATGTTTACGCGGCCGCGCCGGAAATTGCTCCCGAAAAGATTTTGCTTGAGCCCGAAGGGCGCGACACGGCGCCATGCGTCGCTTGGGCCGCGCTTGAAGCGTTGCGCGCCGACGAAGACGCGGCTCTTGTCGTCATGCCCTCCGATCATCAGATTTATCCCGATGAAAAATTTCAGACGCGGATACAGGCGGCTCTTCGGCTCGTCGAAGAGAATCCGGCGGCGCTTGTTACCCTCGGCGTTACCCCGACGTCGCCGTCGACCGCGTACGGCTATATTGAAAAAGGAACCGCCGCAGGATCGACCTCACTCGGCGCGTACAGGGTCGCAACATTTCACGAGAAGCCGGACGTCGAGACTGCCGAGGCCTATCTCCGTTCCGGGAATTTTCTCTGGAACGCCGGCGTCTTTGTCTGGAAGGCGCGGACTTTTTTGAGTCTGCTTTTGGAATACGAGCCCGACTTTAAAGCGCCCGTCGAAAAGGCTCGCGAACGAATTAACGCCGCCCGCGCGGAGAACAGGAATCCGAGCGACGATCCGGCTTTTATCCGCGCCTTCGGGGAGATGAAGCGGATTTCGGTCGACAAAGCCGTTCTTGAACGCGCTAAAGAGATATTGACGCTGCAGGTCGATTTTTTCTGGAACGACCTTGGTTCGTTCCAAGCGCTGGAAGCTTCGGAACGCGAAGCGAGCGGCGGCGCGGACGTCAATTTTTCCGCGAACGCGCTTATACTCGCGGAAAACGCGCGCAGAAATTACGTTCGTACGCGCGTGGAGAACGCGAAAAAGAAATTGGTCGTTCTTATTGACGTTGAAGATTTACTAGTCGTCGAGACCGACGACGCGCTCCTTATCGCAAAGAAAAACGACGGTCAGGCGCTCAAAAACGCCGTGGAGCGAATTCGCAAAGAAGGTTTGGAAGAATATCTGTAACCCTCTTTGGAGCAATTTTTCGCTTGACGACTCTAAGAATCTGAGAAAATTAAGACGGTTTGAGGGGCCGTAACGCAGAGAAACAGACGAAAAATGTTTGTTTGTCTTGTATAAACTGCCTATATTTACACATTCCGAGCGGCAAAGAGCTGGAAAGTCAAAAAATTTGCGAGATTTTCCATTATGACTCAACTGCGCGGAAAGAAATGTCCGATACTACCGGCACAGCCGTTAGCAGACTGAAAAGGAATGCAGTCTGCTTGACCCCATTGGATGATTCATGTGTAAATAGAGGTGGGTATAAGACCATGTCTCGAAGCATCAAAATGATTCTCGCCGGCCTTTGCTTAGCGCTGGCGACTACGTCGACCGCTTCTGCCCAAGTTTCGCAGATGCGTTTGTTTTCACCGTTCCCGGACGATCAGTTCGGCGGCGGCGTTTATGAACACGAAGGTCTCTACGGAAGCATCAGCGCAGGCGTTTTGAGTATCTCTCAGCCCTGCGACCAGGTCGTTGGAAGCAAGAATGGCGGACAGCAGTTCGTTACGAACGTCATTCCGAACATGACCTCGAACGCCACGGCGACGACGTTCACTTACTCGGAACAGTGCAACCAGATGACGACGTCTCAGTTCACTGCGGACTGGGAAACCGCGACTCGCTTCGTGATCGGTAATCACTCCGGACATCATGGGTGGGAATTCGCCGGCACGATCGTTTCGCCGCAGCGCAGCGATTACGACGGCGTTTACGGCGGCATCGTTCTGGAAGACCCGGCTGTCGTGAACGTCAGCAACTACAACCTTAGCGGCGCTTCCGGCAACTACTACGTCTGGACGGGCAACAGCTATCAGCTCCTTGATCAGCAGGGCGCTGGCAGCGTTAACCAGATCGGGCGTCTTTGGATGATCGTCGGACTCGACCAAGTCGGCTCGTCCAGCACGGGCTACAACAGCAATACGAACACGTCGAGCAGCACGTCGTCCAATTCGGACACGAACCGCTACGCGTTTGTTCCGATGCCGATCACTTACGAACACTTCCACATTACCTCCAAGGTAAATACGTGGACCGTTGAAGCGATGTACAACTATCGTTTCCACCCGTTCCGCAGCGGCACGCTTGAAGCTCTCGCCGGCGTTCGTTACACGCAGTTTGACGACCGCTTCAACTTCTTCGGTCACGCGAGCACGTCGAACGAGTCGAGCTACAGCATCACGGAAGTCAGCATTCTGAACACGAATACTCAGGGCGCGGGCGACAACCAGCAGACCCAGACTTCGCAAAGCTACGGTTCGTACAACTACAACACGAACAGCAACCGCGGCGCGGACCTCGGCTACTCCGACTGGAACTTCAAAGCGGACAACCATATCGTCGGTCCTCAAGTTGGCGCGCGCTACACGATCTCCAACAACCGTTGGCGGTTCAGCGCGGAGGGTAAATACCTCGCCGGTTTCAACCGTCAGAACATCTACGGATATGGCACCCTTGGCCTGAAGGCGATGTCCGACACTGCCGGAAGCAGCACGAACAATAATAACAATAACAACAATAACAACAACACCAGCAACAACAGCAACAACAACTCGAACACGAGCGAAACGGGCGGTATCCAGTCCTACACGCCGATTGGGACGGTTGCGAACGCGTTCAACTACTCCAAGCACTACGACGCTTACACGAACGGTATCACCGGCACGTTTGAAGCGGCTTGGAACTGGACCGAAGCTGTTGGGTTCAAAGTTGGTTATGAGATGCTGTACATGGACAACATCGCCCGCGCTTCTGCGGTCAACAACTACCGCATCAACGAAGACGGCTCGATCTTCGGCGTCAAGTCCCGTAAAAAGGACCGCAACTTCGACACCTTCGTCCACGGCGTCATGTTCACCGTCATGGTTAACCGCTGATTTGGACGGTATCCGCCAAGAGCTCAGGCGGTTCGCCGCCTGAGGACACTTGGCTGGATCGCGGCAGACAAGGCGATTGAAGTCTGCAAAGAAACTCAGGATCGCCAAAAACGAAAACGCGTTTCCCGCCGAGCTGGCGCAGGCGACTGCAAAGGTTCACAAGCGGATCGCGGGAAATCGTTCCGCAACGAGATTCCGCTCGTTACGGTAAAACAAAGATCCGCTGACCCTCAAAATCCTCTTTTGAGTCATCCGACGATTGGGTTCGGTCGTGTTTTCCAATTTAAGGCTAACACGGAAAGAAGCTGGGAGAACCGACCGCCCGACCGTTATAAGACTACGGCGGAGCAAGTTCCGTCCGAGGATCTTGCTCTGGGCGCGAACAACGTAAGTTGAGAAACGCCGGATCATCATGGAAAGCTTGGAGGCCTCGTTCTTTGAAAAGAGAACGAGGTCTTTTTGTTTCTTGGCGTCTTCGACGGCCGGCAGTCTCTTTTCTTACCCGGCGTTTCCGCGTATAATAGGCGCAGTCGTATTCTTAGCGCATTTAGACGCCTCAGACGTACCGAAAGAATCCTATGACGTTCAAAACGATTTCGTTAAGCTTTGCGGCGTTCGCCGCGTGCCTTTGTTTTACCGCAGTTGAGACGTTTGCTCAGGGGACCGCTTCTCCGTACTCCGCGAAGTCGGCGCCGATCGCGTCCGACCGTATGGAAGCAGACCAGCCCGGCGATTACTTCGCTCCGACCGATTTTCTACTCGATTCTTCCGGTCAAAATTTCTATGTCGCGTCCGAGGGATATTCTCAGCTTCGCCGCGTACCCGCCGACGGATCCGCGCCGCAAGAGTCTCTCCAGCTTTCGTTTAAGCCGTTTAAACTTCGATTCTTTCCCGATAAGACGCGCGTAGCCGTCGTCGGCGGCGTCGACGGCAGGCTGGCGATTGTCGAAGTCGCCGCAAAGACCGATTCGGGCGCGCTTGCCCCCGTTCCGCTGCGGCTCGTCGCGGAATTTCCCGTCGGCCGTTCGCCCGCGGACGTCGCCGTTAAGGTAGACGCGGACGGTTCGGAAAAGGTTTATATCGCCGACCGGTTTAACGGAACGCTCGTCGAAATGGATCCGACGTCGGGAGAAAAGCTGCGGACGTGGCCCGTGGGGCGCGAACCGTTCTGTTTAGATCTAACCCCCGACGGCAGGCGCGCCGTCGTCGCGGATCGCCTCACTGAGATGGCGGCAAATAAGGCATACGCATGCTCGAAGGTTTTTATTGTCGAGCTTGATTCGGGCGAGGTTCGCGAGGTCGGCTTGCGCAACGGCGATAATTTGCTTCAGGATATGACGGTAACGCCGGACGGGCGGTACGCGCTCATAACGTGCGTTCGCGGCAATACGCTTCATACGGCAAGCGGCGTTTCAGGCGGCTGGCTCAACGCAAACGGCGTTCTCTGCATAGATATAGAAGAAGCGAAACTGCTGGACTTTTTTCTGCTTGATTCCGGCAAACTTGCCAGCGGCAATCCGTGGGGCTTGGCTATTTCAGACGACGGAGAGAGTTTGGTCGTCTCCGCCGCCGGTACGGACGAGCTCATTTTTCTGCCGCTTAAAAGCTTAATTAAATCTGCGGCGGAGCATACCGCGTTGACGCGGCCCGGCCGGCGCGGCGATTCAGGCGTAGGCCTAACCGTTGACGATAAAGTTCCCCCCTTCCGCGTCCGCGTACTCTTTGGTTTTAAAGGGATCCGCCAGGTACTCTGCCGCGGGAACGACGTCTACGCGCTCGCTTACTTCGACGACGTTGTCTGCAAGGCGACGTTGAAACTGACGCCTCCTTTTCTAACCGTCGACGAGAAATCTTACGACGGCGTTCAGGAGGACGAGCCGCGCGCGTTAGACGAAAAAGACGCGGACGCGAACGACGGTTCCGTTTTCCGGTTTACGAAACTCGAAACGGCGCGACCTACCCAAGGGGTCGAAATTGAACGCGCGTTTGCGCGATTGGCTCCGAAGCCGCGTTTGACGCAGCGTCGCCGGGGCGAGATTGTCTTTCATGACGCGACCGCCTGTTTTGAGCATTGGATGAGCTGCGTTACCTGCCATCCAGACGGTCGTTCCGACGGCCTGAACTGGGATCTTCTCAACGACGGTTCCGGGAACGCGAAGAGCACAAAAAGCATGCTGCTGACGCACGAGACGCCCCCCTGTATGGCGTCGGGTATTCGCGCGACGGGCGAGATAGCCGTTCGCGCGGGCTTTCCGCATATTCTTGAAACGGGCTACGAAGAAGCAAACGCGTGCGCGGTCGACGAGTATCTCATGAATTTAGAACCGGTTCCCAGCCCGAAACTCGTCGACGGAAAATTGAGCGATTCGGCGGCGCGCGGGAAGGGCGTCTTTGATCGAATCGGCTGCTCTTCGTGTCACGCGGGCGAGCTTTATACGGATCTGAGTCTTCACCGAACGCGTTCGCAAGACGTGAACGACCAAGTCGAGAAATTCGACACGCCGACGCTCGTTGAAGTCTGGCGTACGGGCCCTTACATGAACACGGGCGCTTATCCGACGGTTCGAGAGGTATTGGAGGTCGGAAAGCACGGCGTCAAAGACGGTCGGTTCGACGCGCTGACGGAACAGGAGAAAGAGGATCTCGTCGAGTTTGTTCTGTCGCTGTGATTAGCGCGCCCCGTTTTGCCGTTGTTCCTTTAGCGTACGGCATATCTGCGGCCGCGTCTTTTTTACCGTTCCATACGACTGAACGAAAAGAAAACAGCGCCGTTTGATCTTGCGGTCAAGCGGCGCGTTCTATTGAAAATCCGGGCTTTTAAACGAATTTCTCTATAAAAACTTCTCAAAAAATGCAAAGATATCTCAAGAGGTTCGTAATAGGTGAAGAATTCATTCTTCACAGATAGGAGGTCGGTTGCATGAGAGGTATTGTCAAATTTATGGCGGCGAGCAAGCTCGACGAAACGATCGAGCTTGCCGCTTATCTTGCGCCCGTGGCGTGGTTTCTCTGGTAGAATCCCGGAGTTCCGCCCGATTTTTACATTGCGGAATCGTCGCGGACGACGGAGATGGCGAACCATCCTCTTGCGATTCGGCACAGCCCGAGTTTGAGCCCGGCGAACCGTTCGTCCGTTTGGAAGATTTCCGGTTTGAGATCGAACGATTTCTGCGCGGGAAAGACCTTTGAGAAGATCGCGCGGAGCGGGAGCAGCGAACGGATATTCGCGGGGCCGTATATTTCGACGACGCCGTCGCGTGTAACCGTCGGCTGGCCGTCGGGCGTAACGGAAGGTCGGAACGCGACTTCCACTTCGAGATTTTCCCACTCCTGATCGCCGAGCGCCATTTTGGCAAAGTTGAGTTTCAGGCGAATCTGATCTTCAAAAAACCTTACGACGACCGGATCCGATTTAGCAAAAGTAAACCTTAAATCGTTTTCTTCCAATTCGACGTCGCGCAGCGCGGGCCGGTCGAGCTTCTCAGCCAGATAATTGAGCGTCTCTTTTGGGGACGATTCGCGGCCGCCAAGATTGAGCTGAGCCAAATAGGCGTTGACGGACGACTCGTGCAGTTTGACGTCGGCAAAGGCTCCGTCAAGCGTGGCGGGCTCCGTCGATTGGCAACCGAGCGAGTAATCTGATCCGAGCCGCAGCGAAGCGAGAAGCCAGTCCTCGGTTGTTCTTGAACGCTGCGTCTTGAGGGACAGCCCCAATTTATTCATACGCGCGAAGAAATTCTCCTGCAGGCGCGCGTTGAGCGCGTCAAACCGCTCGTTTGCTTCTTTATCGATTCTCTGCCGCGCTTCCTGCGACACTTTGCCGCGCATTTCTGCGCGGATCGCTTCCCGTTTGAGTTCATACTGGCCGCGCACCATCTCGCGCGCCACCCCGCCGACAAAGGGAACGAAGTCGACGTTCGTCTCGACGGACGCCAGTTGATTGATCGTATCGGCGCCGACGCTCGCCGGAGAATACGCGACGCCCGAATCGCGCCACTCGATCGTCTTTTTGCCCAAATAGGTCGCGTAACTCTGATTGTGGAGTTTTGCCAAAGAGACTTCGCTGCTAGTCTGCGCGGAGACGCGGCCGTTGACGACCAGACTCATGAGCAAGCGGTTCGGGTCGGGAATGAGCTCGATTGAAACGGTCGTGTCGACGCGGCGCTTGCCCGCGACCGGATTATTTAAAACGCGGTCTTGAACGACGCCGAATTCCGGGTCGCGAATGGGCAGAAGACGGTTGATAAGAGCTTCGGAAATATACGCTTTTACATTCGGATTATCGTAAATGGCGTCGATGGCGCGCCCGAATTTGCGGCATTCCTGGGAACGCGAGGTTGACATTCTGAGCGCGATCTGCTGCAGCGCGCGTCCGGAGTCGCCGCCTCCGGAGCGTTCGTACCGTTCAAATTCATAGAGCAGGGCGCGTCCGTTCGCCTGATCGCACGCGTAGGAGGAAGCCAGCGCGGACCAAGACGCGAGCGTCTTGCGTTTGAATACCTGACGCTGTTCCGGCGTCATGGGCGTTTTTTCGAGCTTATACGCCACCGAGTTGAGCCGATCATGAAGGAAACGCATACGGCGCGCGCTCTCTTTGAGGACAAGTTCCTGTTTGGAGAGAGGCAGCCCCATGGAGGCGATTTCGTCGTCGGTGAGCGCCGGATCCGCGTCTTCCTCCAGCGAAGGGATAAGCGCGGGCCCGTCCTCGGGAAGGTTCGACGGAAGCTTAGACGCCTGCAGTTCGAGCGCCGCGGCGATATCGTCGCTCAGCTGATCGACGTCGAAACTTGCGCGCCAGCTTTTTCCGTTAGGCGTGTCGCCGAAGAAGGCGCGCACTTCGCTCGTTTCGCGCATGAGATCGACCAATTCCGCCGCGGTAATATCGCGCGGTTCGACGAGTCTGTTTTCATTTTTAGCGGCGAAGTAGTCGAGACTTGCCGTCCATAAACAGACGCGGCGTTTGAGCGTGTCTTTGAACGTTTCAAGGAGTTCCAGTCGCTGAGCTAAGGTATAGCGTTCCGCGAGCCTAGGCGTGTCTTTCGCGTCTGGGGCCGTCCACGGATTGCGATCTGCGGCGACAAGCGAGGGCCTGAGTTCGTCCGCCTCGTCGATCTTGGTTTCGAACGTTTTAATGAGCGCGCGCACTCCGGGATTAGGATTGTCGAGCTGTCCGAGAATCGCTTCGACGCTTTCCAGAATTGACTCAGTCCAAGCTGCAGTCGGTTCGTATTCGATAAACAGCGACGAATACGGATCGAGCGCGTAGAAACATTCGTCGGCGACGTCGGCGAGCGTAATAGCTCCGAGGCGCTCTTCGTTGGCGACGTCTTCGTCGATTTCGGCAAGCCAGGCGCCGTCTTCCATCATTTCGTCAATCGAGGCGCCGTTTTGCTCGGAAAATTCCCGAACGTCGTTGAGATTAAGCATATCGCGCGCCGCGTTTTCCATGGCGCCGCGCTGAATCGCGCCGTACGCGGAAGAATTAAACGGGGCGCGTTGCGAGCCCGCTGTTCCGTAGTTCGCGGCGTAGGTCCCGCTGTACCCCTGAGCGGCTTGGGGCGATTGAGCCTGACTGGCGCGATTTGAATCGACGGGACGGGTCGAGCCGAACGTTCGGTATGGGGTAAACGTCTGGAGCGCTCCGGAGTCTCCTCGCGGACGCTGCGCGACCAAAACGGGCGCTTCGATTTCCTCTGGCGCCGGCGTTTCCGCGACGGCCGCAGATTCAATTTGGGGCGTTTCAGACTCGGCTCCCGGCTCCGCGGGCGGGGCCACAACGGGCGCAGGCTCTTCCTGGACGGGCTGTCTAGCGGCGGGTTCGTCGAGCGCTTTTTCCGCA
>CAMNJU010000012.1 GCA_946541595.1 uncultured Planctomycetales bacterium | reverse complement strand
ACGGTAAACTCGCGCGTCTGTCCGTCCGAACCGAGCGCGGTCAGAACGACCGTTTCCCCGCGCGCGACTTTCGAGCGTTCGCTCGTCCACTGCGCTTTTTCGGAACCTTGTTTTTTTGTAACGCGGTACGAGACGGCGTTTGCGACCGGCTCAATATAGAGGTAACCTCTGGAAATACGGGTCTTTGCCGGCCCGATTTCTTTCATATCGGCGTCGAGCGCGACCGCGTCGGCGTCTTCGCCCGGCTCCGTAATACGGAAACCGAGTTCGGCGCTCGCCGTAATGATTTCAAATTGGCCGTCTTCGAGTATGCGGCAGACGCCGGCGCCTGATCCGCACGCTTTCGGTCGGACCGTCCATGCGCCGCGCCCGTCGAAGTAGATATATTCGGGCGATTCGCAGTAGTCGTACCGCGTTCCGGAATCGGTCAGGAGCGATTCGACGACGACTTGTCCGTCGTTCGACCACGCGGCGTATCCGTTCGGCGGGAGTACGAGCGGTTTGCCGTCGATTTCCGTTTGGAGCGTTTCGGACGTCGAACCGTTGGCGACGACGACCGTTCCGTCCTTATAGCGAACGCAGAGCTGGCTCCGTTTGACGCAGTCGGCGTCGAGCGCGGCGCTCGTGTCGAGCATATTTCCTTCGGAGTCGAAATAGCGAATCGAATCGACGTCCGTCTGCGTATAGCGGGCCGCGATCTGCTGTATCATAAAGTAAGCGCGCGAACCGAGATAGAGGCCGTAATCGACGGCTAAAAAGCCCGAATGGCCGAACGCGACCGTCGCGGTAAGGAACCGGTCGATGAACTCCGACTTTTCTTCGTCCGTTTTCGGCGAATAGCCGGGCGCGAACATACTGAGATTGCCCATGCCGAAATCGACCTCCTGCGGATGAATCTTGAGGAGATCGAAGTCGACCAGCCACGGGTTCTTATACATATTGTACGGCTGATCCTGGGCGTAATTTCCGTCGGTCAGGCCGGCGTAGAAGCAGTGGTGCGGACCTTCCGAATAGGTTGGGCCGTCCCAGTTTTGCTTCTGCAGTAAGAAGATTTCCCCGTAGGGGTAGAAGACGCTCATGATTGTTCCGGCGCCGGGAACGCGCGCGTCATAATCGACGCGCGTCCATGCGGGGACGGACGAATGGACGTCGCAGTACGCGCAGCTGAAATGGAATTTATTCTCGTTAATGGGAGTGAGTTTTTCGCAGAATTCGACGGCCCTTGTCGGTTTCGGGGCGTAGCATCGCGCCCACGCGCGCTGGAGCGATCCGTCGGTCAGGCGCGAGATCATATCGGGGGACCAGTATTCGTTGACGGGCGCGAAGTCCGTAAAGTTATTGTACGGGCCGTATACGAACCCCAGCTCGTCCTGCATAAATCTGCAGTAATCAAACCAGCCTTCGTCTCCTCCTTTTCCGGGCGCGGGCTTAGTTCTGAACGTAAAGCTCTCGCCTCCGTCTCGCCAGCAGACCTCGTGGTCGGTAACGATCACGTGTCGCATACCGTGCCGCCAAATATTGCGCCAGTAGGCTTTATCGCCGTCGCGCGTCGTCGCGCCGTGCGCGCGCCATACGCCTTTTCCGGCAACCGCTCGATAGGGCGATTTCGGATTCGGAATACTTGGGAGCGTTTCCGCGAATTCTGGCGAGACGGTAAAGAAGAAACGTTCGTAGACGTCGTTTCGGGTTCCGTCCGTCTTAACGCGGTATTCCGCGGCGCCGTTGAGATAAGCGCAGCTGAACGCGCGCTTTTCCAATTTGACGTCGCCCGGTTTTCCGACGGCGATTTCTTTTTCGTAGACGTCAAGTCCGTTTCGGCCCATGAGATAAGACGCGCCGGTCCGATACCAGTCGATATGTGCGGACGCGAACAGAGTTTCGTCGGCGTCGAGCGGCTTAAAGACCGCGATTCCCGGTCGGCGTCCATAGTCGTAAAGATAGTAAGGAACGGTATAGACGCGCGGTTTCGCGACGTCTTCGAGTCGGCCGAGCGAGACGCTTGGAACGTTCCCGCCGAGCGCGACGGTATCGACGATTAGACTCTTGCCTTGGATATGGAAACGGTATTCGACGTTCGCTTCCGCGCTCTTCGATTTGAGCGCCCAAATCGCGCGCGCTCCGTCTTTATACTGTTCCAGTTTAACGAGTTTCGCTTCTTCGACTTTTTCTTCCGCGCCGTCCTTGCCGACAAGCGTCTTAACGCCGCCCTGCGCGCACGGCTTGAACGCGGCGCAGTCGTTCCAGCGCGCCGTTACGTCGGACCAGTCGCCGTTTTGCGGGGTATAGTAGTAAACGAGAGTTCCGTCCTTGCCCGTATAGACGAAATCGCACGAGTCGCCGTAGAAGTGGAACATGGGCGTCTTCAGATTCGCCGAAGAGTCGGGCAGAATCGTGTCTTCGGTCGTTGGGAAGGGGAGCCGCCCTTCGCCGGAATTGATTCCGAGCGGCTGCCCTTCGAACAGGTCGATTCCCGGCTTGGCGCGCAGCGGAATATCGAGCGGTTTGCGCTCTTCTTTGAACGCGCAGAACGAGTCGAAATAGAGCGTGCGGTCTTCCGCGTTTGTGCCGCCGACGATTCGGAACCCGTTGAATTTCACATTAGGGCCGAGCCGAGTCTGTTCGCCGGGCGTGAGCGTCTTATAGCACAGGAACCACTCGCGCCAGTCGACCGTCGCGAGCGTGAACGGCAGTTCCGTTCCGTCGCTCGCCAGAAAGAGCGCGTAAATATTGACACGCGGCGTCTTCGGATCGTTAACCCACGCCCAGTTATTGCCGACGATCCAGCAGGAGTATGCGTCGAAGCCTTGGGTCGGGATCGGAATCGGTTCTGAGGGCCGTATTTCAACCAGCGGGGTCTCTTTCCCGTCGGCTTTGCGGTAAGTCAGCTTGCCGACGTATTTTCCGTACATCTGTTCTTCCCGGGACCGTTCGAACGACGCGACTGAATTGACCGTTTTGACCGTCCAGCCGTCGAGATTTTCGAAATCGACGACCGGCTCGCGGACTTCTTCCACGCGTCCGGCCCAATCCATCTCGTAAGGCCGTTTTCCGACCTTTTCTTCCGCCGCGAAAAGAACCGTCGCCGACGCGGTTAAAAGGACGAATAGAGAAAGTGTCAGCAAAGTGAATCGAACACGCATAGCGAACGCTCCTGCGAACGAATAGTGTGTAAAAGACGGAACAAATTGGCAAAAAAGAAGTTGCGAACACACGTGAACGGCGCGCGTTCGCCGCGCCTTATTCTTTGCCAGCAACGCCGGGGGCGGCCCGCGCCGCCAAATTCTATTCTATCAGACGCGCGTTCTCCGCGCAACCGCGCCGAACCGTTTTTGCGCGGTTTTCGCGTCGTCGGCGTTTTAGGTTTGAATAAGAGCAGGCATTTTTATTCATAGAAAGTCGTTGAAGTCTGCGGCGCGGATTTAAATATGGACAAACCGAACAAAATTTACCGATAATGTTTGAAACAGCCAAGTCTCTTTTCTGCGGCGCAGCAGACGTTCTCCCGGGCTTTTTTGCCGGATGGCGTAAAAAAAACAGTAAAGGCAAATATTATTATGGAATTAATTTGACGCCGCGTTTGAAGTCAGCTACAATGGAACGCAATGAAGCCAGCGGCTTTCTTTAAAGCTTTTTGACTCCAAAGTTACGGATTTCCCTTTCGGGGCGGTTCTCAAAAATGACGTTTTTGTCGAACCGTTTCATAAGCGTCGCAAAGCGCCGTTTATGACGTCCACCGCCTTTCGTATCGGCGCGGTTTTAGGGCCGCGCGCCGAACGGGGGCGCCCCGGGAAAAAATTTTTTCACCTCCCTGCAATCCCCCGCATTTTCCCACAGTTTGCACAGGTCGTACAACACAGTCTTCGCCGCAGCGCGACGGAGACGCTCTCAGGTGCGGACGCTTTCGTCGCACGGCGCGGTACGCGTCGACGACGACGGCGGCCGAATGTAAAGAAAGTTTTGTCATGCCAGATCGCCGCCGCGCAATCGTTCGCAGCGCGTCGGTCGAAAATGAAAGGAACGGCTGGGTTTAAGATGAAAAATTTCACGTTGCTTGCAATTTTTGTCGCTGTAGCGGCTTCGCTGGTTGGGTGTAAGAAAGATTCGCGTCCGGAGGGGTTGCCCGATCTCTATCCGATTTCTGTAAAGGTCATTCAGGACGGAGCGCCCCTTGAAGGCGCGCACGTCGCGTTCGTTAGTTCCGATTCGAAGCTTATGCGCTGGCCTTGCGGCGGTCTCACCGGCGCGGACGGAATCGCGAAGATCAATACGTACGGATTCGACGGCGCTCCTGCGGGTCAGTTCGTAGTTACCGTTTCGAAATATGAATCCGAAGGAGGAATGTCGGCGGAAGAATCGGCGGCTGCCATGAAGGGCGATTCGACGGACGCCCCCAAGGGCGAGTCGGTGTACAACCTCGTCGGCATGGATTACGGCAACAGCTCGAAGTCGCCCCTTTCCGTCGAGGTCAAGGCGGTCGAGCTGAACGAGACGCCGGAGTTCGACGTCGGCAAGGCGGAACGCAACGTCATTAAGAAGTAATAGCGCGCGTTTTCTCAAACGTTGGCTTTTGATTTGTACGCTGCCGCGCGTCTGTATGGCGCGCGGAGCTTACCGTTATTTACAATATTTTTTAGCAGAGGGTTTTCTCATGACACACTCGAAACAAAGGCACGGCTTCACGCTGGTCGAGCTGCTGGTCGTGATCGCTATTATCGGCATTCTGATTGGGCTGCTCCTTCCGGCTGTTCAGGCGGCGCGCGAGGCTGCGCGCCGCATGCAGTGCACGAACAACCTCAAGCAGATGGCGCTCGCGGTCCAGAATTACCACGACGTGAACGGAACCTGTCCGCCGCTTTGCGCTCCTTATAAGGCGTATACCCGCGTTCATCCCGCCTGGGGCAACTACACTGCCGGCGTGCGTATTTTCCTACTTCCTTTTATAGAACAGACGACGGTCTATACGGCGTTCGACGCGGACGCTAACAGCGGCTCTAATAAAGCGGTTTGGGATCAGGAATGGACGAGAAACGTGAAAATCCAGACGTTCCTTTGTCCTTCGGACGGCAATTCGAACGAGACGAGCAATAATTTTTCCAGTGTTCCGACGGGTCACGCGAACGTCATGTTCTGCGTCGGCGACGCGCTCTGGGCCAACCAGTACCATGCGCCGAACAACTACAGCGATAATGAAAAAATTCACTCGCGCGGCATGATCTTCGCCGAAACGTGGCATCCTTACTCCTTCGCGACGGACGGCACGAGCAATACGGCGTGCGTTTCCGAAGGATGGTGCGGTCCCGGTTCCACGTCGGCGCGTTTAGTTAAAGGCGGCGGCGTCGCCGTCGTCGGCGCGCTCTACGACGGCACGAACGCCAAGCCGGGTCCGTGCATTACCGACGGGTACGACCCGAACGACCGCACGGTCGTCAACGGGAACGGCGCCGACACGTGGCGCGGAACGTTCTGGGCCGACTGCCGCGTCGCGAACGCCGGCTTCTCGACGAACTGCCCGCCGAATACGGTCCCCTGCATCTGGAACAACTCCTATCCCTGGCTCGCGGGCGGCGCGGGCAGCAACCACTCGGGCGGCGTGAACGTCGGCATGCTCGACGGTTCTGTCCGGTTCGTCTCCGAGACGATCGACTGCGGCAACCTTAACGCGTATCAGGTAACCGCGGGCAAGAGCCCGTACGGCGTCTGGGGCGCGATGGGCTCTCCGCAGGGCGGCGAAACGACCTCTTCGATCTGATCTTGCGCGGTAAATATTTACGCCAATAAGAAACGGGGACGTTCGTTTAAAACGGACGCCCCCGCGTTTTTTCTTGCTTAACGGCGCCGCGCTGCGTTACGGACGCCGGCTCCGCGGACAATCTCCGGAAAAAAGCGCTCCTGTCTTTTGTGAAAAAACAATAAAAGTGAATATTATTATAGAATTTATTTGACGCCGCGTTTAAAGTCGGATACAATAGAAGTCGTTGAAGTCAACGGATTTCCTCAAGTCTTTTTGGCTTCGGCGCCGCCGGTTTGCCTTTCAGGGCGGATCTCGAAAGAACTTTTTTGCCGGACCGTGTCATAAACTCAGCAAAGCGGGTTTATGCCGTTCGGCGCCGTTCATGTTTGCGCGGTCTTTAGGCCGCAAACCGAACGGGGACGTCCTGAGAAAAAATTCCTACCCATGCCGTAAATCCTTAACATTCCACAGTCTGCATAGGTCGTACACACAGTCTTCGCCGCTGCGCGTTGGAGACGGTCTCAGAATCGGACGCGCTTGCCGCCCGCCGCGATACGCGTCGGAGCCGCCGACGGCGTCCGAATGTAAAGTAAGTTTTGTTTTGCCAGATCGGCGACGCGCAACGAGCGAAGCGCGTCGATCGAAAATGAAAGGAGCGGCTGAACTTAAGATGAGAAATTTCACGTTACTTGCAATCTTTGTTACGGTTGCGGCTTCGCTGGCCGGGTGTAAGAAAGACTCGCGTCCGGAGGGGCTGCCAGATCTCTATCCGATCTCCGTAAAGGTCGTTCAGGACGGAGCGCCACTTGAAGGCGCGCACGTCGCGTTCGTTAGTTCCGATTCGAAGCTTATGCGCTGGCCTTGCGGCGGTCTCACCGGCGCGGACGGAATCGCGAAGATCAATACGTACGGATTCGACGGCGCTCCTGCGGGTCAGTTCGTAGTTACCGTTTCGAAATATGAATCCGAAGGAGGAATGTCGGCGGAAGAATCGGCGGCTGCCATGAAGGGCGATTCGACGGACGCCCCCAAGGGCGAGTCGGTGTACAACCTCGTCGGCATGGATTACGGCAACAGCTCGAAGTCGCCCCTTTCCGTCGAGGTCAAGGCGGTCGAGCTGAACGAGACGCCGGAGTTCGACGTCGGCAAGGCGGAACGCAACGTCATTAAGAAGTAATAGCGCGCGTTTTCTCAAACGTTGGCTTTTGATTTGTACGCTGCCGCGCGTCTGTATGGCGCGCGGAGCTTACCGTTATTTACAATATTTTTTAGCAGAGGGTTTTCTCATGACACACTCGAAACAAAGGCACGGCTTCACGCTGGTCGAGCTGCTGGTCGTGATCGCTATTATCGGCATTCTGATTGGGCTGCTCCTTCCGGCTGTTCAGGCGGCGCGCGAGGCTGCGCGCCGCATGCAGTGCACGAACAACCTCAAGCAGATGGCGCTCGCGGTCCAGAATTACCACGACGTGAACGGAACCTGTCCGCCGCTTTGCGCTCCTTATAAGGCGTATACCCGCGTTCATCCCGCCTGGGGCAACTACACTGCCGGCGTGCGTATTTTCCTACTTCCTTTTATAGAACAGACGACGGTCTATACGGCGTTCGACGCGGACGCTAACAGCGGCTCTAATAAAGCGGTTTGGGATCAGGAATGGACGAGAAACGTGAAAATCCAGACGTTCCTTTGTCCTTCGGACGGCAATTCGAACGAGACGAGCAATAATTTTTCCAGTGTTCCGACGGGTCACGCGAACGTCATGTTCTGCGTCGGCGACGCGCTCTGGGCCAACCAGTACCATGCGCCGAACAACTACAGCGATAATGAAAAAATTCACTCGCGCGGCATGATCTTCGCCGAAACGTGGCATCCTTACTCCTTCGCGACGGACGGCACGAGCAATACGGCGTGCGTTTCCGAAGGATGGTGCGGTCCCGGTTCCACGTCGGCGCGTTTAGTTAAAGGCGGCGGCGTCGCCGTCGTCGGCGCGCTCTACGACGGCACGAACGCCAAGCCGGGTCCGTGCATTACCGACGGGTACGACCCGAACGACCGCACGGTCGTCAACGGGAACGGCGCCGACACGTGGCGCGGAACGTTCTGGGCCGACTGCCGCGTCGCGAACGCCGGCTTCTCGACGAACTGCCCGCCGAATACGGTCCCCTGCATCTGGAACAACTCCTATCCCTGGCTCGCGGGCGGCGCGGGCAGCAACCACTCGGGCGGCGTGAACGTCGGCATGCTCGACGGTTCTGTCCGGTTCGTCTCCGAGACGATCGACTGCGGCAACCTTAACGCGTATCAGGTAACCGCGGGCAAGAGCCCGTACGGCGTCTGGGGCGCGATGGGCTCTCCGCAGGGCGGCGAAACGACCGCTTCGCTCTGATCTTGCGCGATAAGGCGTTACGCCAATAAGCAACGGGGGCGTCCGTGTTGTAACGGACGCCCCCGCGTTTGTTTTCTTGCCGAGCGTTACCGCGCGGCGTTAGAGGCGCCGACGCGCTTATTCCTCGACCTTGAAGCGGAACTCGTTTCCGTCGTAGTCGACGGAGATCTTTTTCTTGGTCGGTTCGGCGAATTCGTCGGTTTTCGTCGGATGGCGCAAGAGTTCGAGCGCGAGCGGATTCTGAATTTTGCGCTGCAGAATCCGTTTGAGCGGCCTGGCGCCGAATTCCGGCTGATAGCCGAGATCGGCGACTCCGTCGTACGCCGCGTCGGTGAGCGTGAGCTCGACGCCCTGTTCCGCGAGCGTCTTGCAGAGCTTCTCGATTTGGAGATCGACGATCTTGCGAATCTGCGCGCGTTCGAGCGGATGAAAGACGATCGTTTCGTCGATTCGGTTGAGGAATTCCGGCAGGAACTTGCCTTTAAGAATCGTGTCGACGGCGCTTTCGATCTCCTCTTTTGACCCGCCCTCGGCGGTAATCTCGCGAATCGCCTGACTGCCAAGGTTCGACGTCATGACGATGATCGTATTCGTGAAGTCGACCGTGTGGCCCTGATTGTCGGACAGCCGCCCGTCGTCGAGGACCTGCAGCAGGATGTTAAAGACGTCGCGATGCGCCTTTTCGATTTCGTCGAAGAGCACGACGGAGTACGGCCTGCGCCGAATCGCTTCGGTAAGGACGCCGCCCTCTTCGTATCCGACGTATCCCGGAGGGGCGCCGATGAGCCGCGCTACCGTGTGTTTCTCCATGAACTCGCTCATGTCGATGCGCACGATCGCCGATTCGTCGTCGAAGAGCGCTTCCGCCAACGCTTTGCACAGCTCCGTCTTGCCGACCCCGGTCGGGCCGAGGAAGAGGAACGAGCCGATCGGCCGGTTCGGATCCTGAAGACCGCTGCGGCTTCTTCGCACGGCGTTGGCGACCGCTTCGACCGCTTCGTCTTGTCCGACGACGCGCAGGTGCAGTCTGTCTTCGAGGACGAGCAGTTTCGCGCGTTCGGTCTCCATCATTCTAGACACGGGCACGCCGGTCCACTGCGAGACGACGTCGGCGATTTCGTCCGGCCCGACGACCTGGCGCAGCAGCCGTTTAGGCTTCTGTCCTTTCGCGCCCGGCTCGCCGTTCGTCTTTTCTTCCTCTTCCTGCTGATTGAGGCTCTTTTGCAGATTCTGAATCTCGTTGTGCAGGTCGGCGAGCTTCTGGAAATCGGCGTTGTCGACGCGCGCGCCATGCTGAAACGCCTGCTTAATCGACGCGTCGAGGTTCTTGTATTCGCGCTCTTTCGCGGCGATCTTCTCGCGGGTCTGATGCACGTCGCCGACGCCGCTTTTCTCTTTCTCCCACCGCAGGTTCAGTTCGGCGAGCTCCTCGTTTTTCGCGGCGAGCTCTTTGCGGATTTCCTCCAAACGCGCGACGGCGCTCGGTTCCGTTTCGTCGACGAGCTGGCTCTCGGCGATCTTGAGCTGTACGATTCTCCGCTGCACGACGTCGATTTCCGTCGGCACGCTCTGAAGCTCCATGGCGAGCCGGCTCATCGCTTCGTCGACCAGGTCGATCGCTTTATCCGGCAGGAATCGGTCGGAGATATAGCGGTTCGAAAGTTCGACCGCGGCCACGAGCGCCGAATCGGTGATCTTAACCCCTTTGTGATGCTGTTCGTAACGGCTTTTGAGTCCGCGCAGAATCGCGAGCGAATCTTCGACGTTCGGCTCGTTGACCATGACCGGCTGGAACCGCCGTTCCAACGCGGCGTCCTTCTCAACGTACTTGCGGTATTCGTCGAGCGTCGTCGCGCCAATGCACTTGACTTCGCCGCGCGCGAGCGCCGGTTTGAGCAGGTTCGCCGCGTCCGCGCCGCCCTGCTGATTGCCCGCCCCGACGACCGTGTGCAGCTCGTCGATAAAGAGAATGACGCGGCCGAGCGAATCTTCCACTTCTTTGAGGACCGCCTTGAGCCGCTCTTCAAATTCGCCTCGGAATTTCGCACCCGCGATGAGCGCGCCCATATCGAGCGCGACGACCTCTTTGTCCTTTAGGCTTTCGGGCACGTCCCCTTCGACGATACGGAGCGCAAGGCCTTCGACGATCGCCGTTTTACCTACGCCCGGATCCCCGATGAGGACCGGATTGTTTTTGGTGCGGCGCGAGAGGACCTGAATAACGCGCCTGATTTCCGAGTCGCGGCCGATAACCGGATCCAGTTTGCCTTTGCGCGCTTTGTCGACTAAGTTGATCCCGTATTTATCGAGCGCCTGGAGCTTTCCTTCCGGCTCCTGATCGACGACGCGGTGGTTGCCGCGCACTTTGCCCGTCCCTTCGAGAATCTTCGTTCGGTCGATAGCAAAGAGCTTCAGCGTCGCCTGCGCGGGGCACTCGACGTCGGTCAGCGCGAGGAGCAGGTGCTCCGTGGAAATGAATTCGTCGGTGAGGGTCGTCGCCTCTTCCGCCGCCTTCAAAAAGACTTTTTGCAAATCGGCGCCGAGCGACGGACTCGCGCCGCTCACGCGCGGGAGCCTCGCCACGTCGGATTCGACCGCTTTTTTCAGCCGAGCGACGTCGCCGTTGAACGCGTTAAAAATTGGCAGGACGTTCCCCTCTTTCTCGTCTAACAGGGCCGCGAGCAGATGGATGGAGCCGACCTCCGGATTCGAGTTGGCGACGGCGAGTCGTTGCGCGGCAGAAATCGCCTCTTGCGATTTAGTCGTAAGTTTGTCTTGGGAAAAGTTCATAGCATTCTCCTTTCACGAAATCGCGGTTTTTTAAGTAACGTCTTTTGAAAGAGTTGCCGATGTTTTACCGGCCCGCTTCCGGGCCTCCGCGAGTCGTACAAAAAGTAAAATGCAAACGGAGCGCCAATTGAAAAAATACGTCCCGCCGAACTTAGGTTTGACTTTCGCCGCAGGCCGGCGCAGCACAAAAACAGCGTGTTTTGACGCGTCTGCGCCGGTACAAGAAAAGCGGCGTGTTTTTTCTCCGCGCGTCCGTTGACGCCGAACCGTTAAGTCAAGTTGACCTTGACGCGTTAGAAGAGTAGAATCCGGCGTTTCCCGTTTGTTTTTATTCGCGCCGAGGGCCGGCGCGCCCGCTTTTTTAACGAAAGGGGGCTGACATAAATCCCCCGGCGCGTTATAATATTTGCGCGTTTTGTTTTGACGCGCGCTGACGTTTGTTTTACGGATCGGAGGTAATTTCCGTGCAAAACATTAAAGAACAACTTGAGCAAGCTCTGAAATCCGCGACGACCGCGGAGCAGGTAGAGCAGATCCGCATCGATTTTCTCGGCCGCAAAGGTTCGATTACGCTGCTTGCGAAGAACGCCGATTTCAGTAAGATGTCGGTTGACGAGAAGAAGAATTTTGGGCGGAATCTCAACGAGTTAAAGCAGTTTGCGACCCAAGAAATTACTAAGGCGGCCGAAGCCTGCAAGGCGGCGACGGTTCACCGTAAGTCGAACGACCTTGACCTGACCGCGCCCGGAAAAGGGCGCCGGCTCGGCGCGCTGCATCCGATTACGCTCGTCCAGATGGAGCTCGAAGATATCTTTCAGGGCATGGGATTCTCGGTCGTCTACGGTCCGGAAATCGAATCGGAATATTTCTGCTTTGAAGCGCTCAATATTCCGCACGATCACCCCGCGCGCGATATGCAAGACACCTTCTGGCTCAAGAATCAGCTCATTCTTCGCACGCACACGTCTGCGAACCAGGTCCGCACGCTCAAGCGTTTCGGCGCGCCGATTCGCGCGATCTTTCCCGGCCGCTGCTTCCGTTACGAGGCGATCGATCCAAGCCACGAGAACACGTTCTACCAGTGCGAAGGGGTTGTCGTCGATAAGGATATCTCGGTCGCAAATCTCGTCGCCATTATGCGCGTAACGCTCAGTCAGGTCTTTAAACGCGACGTTAAAGTCCGTCTCCGGCCCGGCTATTTCCCGTTCGTCGAGCCGGGCTTTGAGCTTGACTTGAACTGCCTGCTTTGCGGCGGCAAAGGCTGCCCGACGTGCAAGAATTCCGGCTGGATCGAACTGATTCCGTGCGGTCTTATTCATCCGGAGGTTCTGCGGCACGGCGGAATCGATCCGAAAGAATACAGCGGTTTCGCGTTCGGCGTCGGTCTGACGCGCCTTGCCATGATGAAGTTCGGCATAACGGACATTCGTTACATGAACTGCGGGGACCTGCGCGTTAACGAGCAGTTCTCGACCCTATTGTGATTGGGCGCGGCGCGTCGAACGCCGCGAAGATAAAGATTCCGTCGGGGGCGTTTGCGCCCCCAAATTCAAAGCGATCGGCGGCGTGAACGTTCGATCGTTTTCTTTTTTTGTACAGGGGAGCGCGGCTCGGCATGCTGGAAATTGAAATGAAGTTTCGCGTTGAGAACGCGGCTGAGTACGAACGGCTGATTTCAGAGACGCTTGGCGCGACGTTCGGGGCCCCGACGGTCGAATCGGACGTTTTCTTTACCAACGAGGCGCTCGGATTCCCAAACGAAGGGAAATCGCTGCGTATTCGCCGTCGCGGCAACTATTTAGCGGCGACGTTCAAAGGACCGCGCCTCGATTCGCAGACGAAGACGCGCGAGGAGATCGAACTAACGCTCGTCGACGAACGGCCGGAACTCACCGAGGAGAACGCGCGCCGCGTCGACGAAGCGCGCGCCAACTGGATTCGGTTCTACGAGCGGCTTGGGTTTTCGCAGTACGGCGTCGTTACAAAGTCGCGCCGCCGCGCGTCGACGGAGTACGGCGGCCGGCAGTTTGAAATTACGCTTGATGAAATTGACGGTTTGGGCGTTTTTACCGAGCTTGAGGTTTCTGCGGAAAAAGATGAATTTTTAGACGCTCGCGCCGTCGTTATGTTCCTCGCGCAAAAGCTCGGACTTCGCGAAACGGTAACGAGCAGCTACCTGAGCATGGTCTGCGCGCAGGATCGCAAAATTGCCGAGTGGGACGCGAAATAAGGGCGGCTCGGACGGCTTTGCGCGGCGTCGCCGAGGCGCTCGGCGGCGCCCCGAATTGGCGCGTTCCGGCGCCGGTTTTGCCGGGTAACTGTCATAATTTGCGCAAACGACAGTTTCTTTGAAAATTTTCAAAAAAAGTTGCTTTTTATTCTAATTGATAGTAGACGTTTCGCAGGCGTTAGATTATCATTAAGCAATAGGGCTGTATTAAGGCGCGATTTTGCGCGTTTAAGGGCTTCTGTGCGGGTTTAACCGTGCGCGTCGCGGCGCGTTTGCCGACGTCGCGCAAAGCGATGAATTTTAAAGGAAACGATCGGAATTATCCGTCGAAACTTTGTCCCATACGCGGAGGAAACAGATGAAATCTGGCATATTCCATTTACTTTTGTCATTGGCGGTAGTTCTTCCGTCGATCGGCGTCGCCGGCGCCGCTGAAAAATCTGCGGAAACCTCTAAGGTTGACGAATCGAAAGCGGTCGAACTCTTCCAGGCGATGGATCAGGGTCTCGTCGAAGTCAAATTGATTCCGAAAAACTCCCTTCAGAGCAGCCTGTCCGTTACGAACAAGACGGATAAAGAAATTGTCGTCGATATGCCTAAGGCGTTTGCCGGCGTTCCGGTTACGGCGCAGCCCGGCGGCATGGGCATGATGGGCGGTATGATGGGCGGCCGCGGCGGACGCGGCGGAATGATGGCCGGCCCTGGCGGTATGATGGGCGGCGGAATGTTCGGCGAAGCCGGCGGCATGGGCAGCCGTAGAGGCGGCGGCATGGGCGGCATGAACGGCGGCCGCGGCGGTATGGGCGGCAACCAGTCGATCGGCGGCGGTATGGGCGGCCGAGGCGGCATGGGCGGTATGGGCGGCATGATGGGCGGTCGCGGCGGACGCGGCGGCGGCGGAATGTTCGCTATCGCTCCGAACAAGACGCACAAGCAGTCTGTTCGCACCGTCTGCCTTGAACACGGCAAGAAAGAACCGCGCTCCACGGTCGACTACACGATCGTTCCGATCGACAACTACACCGACAACAAAACGACTCAGGTCCTCTGCTCCATGCTGGGCGACGAAGAGCTCGATCAGAACGCCGTTCAGGCCGCCGTTTGGGCGACGGAAAACGGGCTGACGATGGAAGAGCTCGCCGCGAAGAAACGTCAGGTTTCCCGCAACAACCCGGTCGAAAGCTACTTCAATGCGTCGGAGCTCCAGCTCAGCGCGCAGCTTATTGAAATGGCCAACGCACGCGCCGAAGAGATCGAAGAAGTCGAAAAGGCTCAGGAAGATCTCCAGAACTACGCTCCGGAAGCGACCGACGATTCCGTCGAGAAGATTACCGAGCAGGTTTTGAGCGAATGATTTAATTGCGGATCCCCGCAGATCCTACTCCGTTAACGAGAAGCGCGTTCCCTTTTGGGGAGCGCGCTTTTTTTGTCTCCGCGCGCAAAAAATTTGACGCCGCCCTCCAATTATATTATGATAAATCTAATCTTGTCGCGCGCGGGCCTTTCCGGGTTCGCGCCATTGACTCAGCGTTTAATCAGAAAGGACCCGTAACGCGATGCAACGAAATCTTCTTAATCGCCGTACGTTTATGCAGACCGGAACCGCGCTTGGCGCGGGCTTTATGAGCGGCGCGTTCGCTCCCGAAATGAATTTCTTTGGCGCCGCGTCGGCTCTAGCCGCGGAATCGGCCGCGTCCGAAACGCCTAAATTCGTCAAAGCGGTTCCCGTTTGGGAAGAAGGCCGTGAGGAAGAGATGAACGTAACGCTCGTTTTCTTCGCGTCGCTCAATTTTTCCAGCGACGCTGCGGCGAAAGGCGCGATTCTCCGTTCGACCGGGTCCACGATCATGCGCGTTATGCTCAACAACCAGTACGTTGGCTACGGACCTGCCCGCGGGCCGCACGGCTGGTTCCGTATCGACGAATGGGATCTCTCGAAGGCCGCCAAAAAAGGAACGAATTTCCTCACGGTCGAAGTGGCGGGCTACAACAGCAACAGTTTCTATCATCTCGACCAGCCTTCTTTCCTTCAGGCGGAAGTCGTCGACGGAGAAGGGAAAGTCCTCGCGGCGACGTCCGCCGAGCCGATTCAGGGCGTTAAGTCGTTCCAGGCGCTCGACTATACCGGAATCCGCGTCCAAAAGGTGCAGCGCTTCAGCTTCCAGCGCCCGTTCATTGAAGTTTGGGACCTCACGAAGGTCGACGAATTTGAAACGGTTAAACTCGCGAAGCAGCCGGACGTTAAGTATCTTCCGCGCCGCGTTCCGTATCCGGAATTCGCCGTAATTAAACCGACCGGCTGGGGCATGACCGGCAAACTCACAAAGATCGAAGAAAAGCCCCAGAATCCGTGGCGCGACCGTTCTCTTACCGATATCGGGCCGAAACTCAAAGGATACAAGATGGACGAGCTCTCCATTCTTCTTTCCGACGAGGTTCATTCGTACCGAACGACGTTCGACCCGAACGCGAAGAAGTTGGATTTCGGCTCGACCTATAACAACGGCGACGTTCAGATCGTCGATTTCGGCGCGGATTACTGCGGGTTCTTCGGTATGGAAGTCGCGACGGCCGACGAAGACGCCGAGATCATTATTACGTTCGACGAGATTCTCGACGCCAATCAGGATCTCAATTTCGTCCGTCTTGGAACGTGCAGCGCCATGAAATGGACGATTAAGAAAGGAACGAGCAACGTTTACGAAGCGTTCGAGCCGCAAGTCGGCCGGTTCGCCAAGATCCATTGCGTCAAAGGATCCTTCACGCTCAAAGATTTCTACATTCGCGAATACGCTTATCCGCCGACCCGCAAGGCCTCGTTCGACTGCTCCGATAAACGGATCGTTAAAGTCTATAACGCGGCGAACTTAACGTTCCGCGAAAATTCCGTCGACGCGTTCACCGACTGCCCGCACCGCGAGCGCGCCGGATGGCTGTGCGACAGCTTCTTTACCTCGCGCGTCGCGTTCGATCTGACCGGAACAACCGACGTCGAAAAGGTCTTCTTTGAAAACTACCAGCTTCCCGAATCGTTTAAATGCCTGCCCGACGGCATGCTGCCCATGTGCTATCCCGCCGACCATTACGACGGCGTCTTTATTCCCTCGTGGGCGATGTGGTTCATTGCGCAGCTTCAGGAATATTCGCGCCGGACGCCGGATCAGTCGACGGTCGAAGCGCTTCGCGACAAGATCGTCAAGCTGCTCAATTTCCTGGCGAAATATGAGAATTCCGACGGTCTGCTCGAAAAACTGCCGAGTTGGGTCTTCGTCGAGTGGTCTGCCGCGAACAACTTTGTTCAGGACGTAAACTACCCGAACAATATGCTTTACGGATTTATTCTCGACGCGGCGGGCCAGCTTTACGGCGTCCGCGAATGGCGCATGAAAGCGGAGAAGGTGCGCGCGGAAATCCGCAAGCAGTCGTTCGACGGCGAATTCTTCGTCGACCACGCGATTCGCAAAGAGGACGGAACGCTCGAAATTCAGAAGGGCGACCGCACCGAAGTCTGCCAGTATTTCGCGTTCTTCTTTAAGACGGCCACGCCGGAAACGTATCCGGAACTCTGGTCGATCCTGCTCGACAAGTTCGGCCCGAACCGTATTAAGGAAGGGCTCTATCCCGATATCCACAAGGCGAACGCGTTCGTTGGGAACGTCATGCGGCTTGAACTTCTGTCGCAGGCGGGCCGCGGCGACCAGCTCCTCGACGAATCGCTCGCGTACAACGAATACATGGCGGACCGGACGGGCACGCTCTGGGAACTCGATTCCGACGGCGCGAGCTGCAATCACGGATTCGCGTCCCACATTCTGCACATCTTCTATCGCAACGTGCTCGGAATTGCGAGCGTCGACGTGATCAAGCGCAACGTTGTCGTGCGGTTCCCGAAGATCGACAAGCTCGATTGGGCGTCCGGCGTCATGCCGGTTGGGGACTCCGCGATTAAACTGCGCTGGGAGAAGAAAGACGGCAAGCTCGTATTCTCGCTCCGGTTCCCGCCGGGGTACACGGCCGACATTGAGAACGAGAGTGGGTTGGAGCTCGTAGTCGCGGATGATAAGCGAGCGGGACGCGCCTAAGAGGATAAACGGGCGTTTTTGACGTAAAAACGCTGTTAGAGAAGGGGAACGCGCAAAGCGTTCCCTTTTTTATTCAAATGAAAATTTTCTTTTACGCGGGAAAAAATTTTTTTTGAACGCGCTGCGGAAGTGCGCCCGCGTCTCTGACCGCTTAGGGCGGCGTCTCTCTAATTAATTAAAACCACAGTTTGACGCCGACGAGAATTCCGTGAACGCGAATTCTTCATATTCTTTTTCTCATATCGCGTTACGTAATTTATTGGAAAATACGCCAAATTTTAAACAAAAAAAACTGAAAATTAGAATTGCAGTAACAAAGAGTAAATGTGACGCTGTCGTCAAAAAAGAAATAGAACTTTAAAATTTCCCTTGACTGAAAGAAAATTTCAAATTATAATCGCCCTCTGCGCGGTAAAATCGATAAAAGCGGAATAATCGGAATCTGGGTAAAATACCTTGACTTTACCGTTACTTCCTTTTTTATCTTTTGCGGCGCGGGTTTTATTGGTTAATTAAACTGGGCAGACTTTAACGATTTGCGGTCGAAAAGTCAACCCCAGATTTATATATTTTTCTAATTTGTCGACGCAGGAGCTCAAGTTGGCCCAACCGTACGATAGCTCGTTCGACCAACGCGAACAGATCCGCGACGCGATCGATATTGTCGATCTTGTCGAGCGGTACGTTCCTCTTCGCAGACAGGGCGCGAACTTTGTCGGCCGATGCCCATGGCACGACGACTCGCGACCCAGTTTGCAGGTCAACGCTCAGCGTCAGACGTTCAAATGCTGGGTTTGCAATATTGGCGGCGACGTCTTCTCGTTTATTATGAGGATCGAGAACGTCGACTTTAAAGAGTCGATGCAGATTCTCGCGGATATCGCCGGTATTGAACTCGTTAAGAAAAAGAGCGGGTTCAAGCGCTTCTCTAATCCGCGCCGTAATCCCCGTCTTGCCGGTCCTGCCGATTCTTCTTCCAGCGCGCCGCTCGCCGAACTTGACGACGCGCCGAGCGATCCCGCGTACGTGCCCGAGTCAATCTCTAAGCCGGATCTCTACCGCGCCATGGATTGGCTTTCTGGAAAGTACCGTCAGACCTTTTTAGAATCTCCGGAGGCTGAAGAGGCGCGTCGCTACGTTCGCGAACGCGGAATTACCGACGCTTCGAGCGAACGGTTCCGGATTGGCTACGCGCCCCTCGGGTACGACGAAACGCTCAAATGGATTCGTTTCGACCGCAATCGCGTCCGCATACTCGAAACGGCGGGCATACTCGCCTATCGCGAGGAATACGACGACCGCGGCCGCGCCAAGCCGCGCCCGGCCGCGCCCCCGACGCCTCTTCTCACCGACGAGGAACGCCGGCGCTATTACGACCGTTTTCGCGGCCGGCTCATTTTCCCGATTCGCGACGTGCAGGACCGCGTCGTCGCGTTTGGCGGCCGACTACTCCCGAACACGCCGCTCAAGAGCCCCGCGAAGTACGTCAATTCTCCCGAAACGCCTATCTTTACGAAATCCAAGATGGTCTACGGGCTGGACGTCGCGCGCAACAGCATCCGCGAGAAGCGCTGCGTCTTAATTACCGAGGGTTATACCGACTGTATCGTAACGTCTCAATTTGGATTTGAGAACGTCGTCGCCGTCTTGGGCACGGCGTTGGGCGCGGAACACGTCCGCATTCTCAAGCGATTTGCCGACAAGATGATTCTCCTCCTCGACGGGGACGAGCCTGGCCAAAAACGAGCGCGCGAGGTTTTGCGCTTTTTCGTAGAACAGGGCGTCAATATGAGCGTCTTGACTCTTCCGGACAACGACGACCCGTGCGAGTATCTATTGGAAAAAGGCCCGGAAGCGTTTGAAGAGCTCCTCGAACACGGACCGGTCGACGCGCTCGACCACGCTTTTAAAACGACGACCGCCGGAATCGATCTCGACGGCGACGTCGTCGAATCGGCGAAAGCGCTCGACTCGCTGCTCGACGTCGTCGCGCTCTTTCCCGAAGAGACGCGTTCCTCAAACGACCCCGCGCGGCTGCGCATTATTAAAACGGTCCAGCGGCTCGCGACGCGGTTCCGCGTGAGCGAGCAGGAGATTCGCCGGCAGATCGCCGAAAAACGCGCGCGCGGCCGCGCCTACGCGCAGCGCGCCGAGGAGCGCGAGGAACGGTACGAACAGCGTCGGCATGAGTCTGACGGCGCGGACGCAACCGAAGCGCCGAAGCAGGACGAACGCGCCGCGCGTATCGCCGAATTTCGCCGCAACTGGGTCTATCCGGTCGCGTCGTCGGAGGAGGAAACCGACGAAGAACTGCGCGAACGGTTCGAGCCGTTTGAACGGAGTCTGTGGAACGACCGCCGATTCCTTCCGAATATTTTGGAGCGCGAGTACATGCAGGTCTGGCTTGTCAAACCGGCGCTCTATCCCCGGCTTGTCGCGAAGATTTCTATCGAGTCGTTCAGTTCTCCGATAACGCGTCAGCTCGATCTTGTCGCGCGCGACTATCTCGAACTGGGGCTGGAACCGACGTTCGACCGCGTTATGCTGCGATACGAAGACGATTCGATGAAGTCGTTTCTCATTGAGCTCGACGCGGACGCGGAGGCCAAGAAATTCGCCGGGGCGCTTGAAGACGAAGAAAAATGCGAGACCGTCCTTAACGACATTTTTTCCGGGTTCGAACGCGCAAGACTTGAGCGCGAAGCGCCGAAGCGTCTGAGCGAACTGCGCGAGTCGGGCGCGACCGCCGCAGACAAGCTGAAGACGCTGCTTGAAATCCGCAATATGCAGCAGGCGAAGCAGCAGACGCGCAGCGCGAATACGCTGTTCGATTACGAGTCGGACGACGACTCGGACGGCGGCTATCCGTCGGACGGTTATCGATAAAATTTATATTTTTTTGCCGAACGCGCGCAAAGATGTACGCGAGCGCGCGTATTACCTCTGGGTGAGAATCGGCAAATTGACAGGGAGACTTTTTGCCTCTCTCCGCGGGCGTTTCGCCCGTTTAACGCCCCTTTTCCGCGCTAAGCCGATTCAGTTCGGCCGAAGCGCCAAGGCGCGTTTTTTCGGCTCCTTTTTTGGCCCGGCCGATCGGGTTTTCGAACGGCTTGGCGAAACAAAGGTTTGGATTCATTATTAACCTACGCGTCATGCGTAACAACCCCCCAAAAGACTACGCCCGTAGTCAAAGGAGACGTCCGTGCATAAACAAGATTGGAACGTCGTAGAATTTCAGGAATTGCTCGAACGCGGCAAAGCTCGCGGATTTGTCAACGCCAGCGAGCTCGCGAGCCTGTGTCTGAGTCTCGAATCGGTCGATTCGTCATGGATTAGCGAATGGACCGCGCGTTTGGAAGACGAAGACGTTGAAATTGTCGACGACCGTCAGAACGGCTATTTTGAAACGTTCCGCGAAAACGAAGACGACGAGCCCGTCGTCGTCATTCAAGACGTCTTTGACCCGCGCATGGCGGAGCCTGAACCGGCCCAATCGAATAGAAACGCCGAGCCGTCGGCGTTCGACGCGGTCGAATCGGAACGCGGCAAGGTCGACACGATTCGGCTCTATATGAAAGACATCGCCGCGATTCCGCTCCTTACCCGCGACGAAGAATGCGCGGCCGCGCGCGAAGTCGAACGCGCGCGCAGACGCTACCGTCTTTCGGTCTTTTCCGCGCCCATGGCGCTTTGCGACGTCGAGCGCGTACTGAAGGAAATTCTCGACGGCACAATGGCGTACGACCGCACGTTCAACTCGTCGAGTTTCGAAGCGGTCTCCAAAGAGACGACTCTCAATCGCATTCCGACCTACCTTAAGACACTGACTGCGGCGAACCGCCGACTTGCCAACAACTACCTTCGCCGCCGCCGAATTCGGCACATGGCGCGCGAAGAGCAGGCTCTGACGCCGGTTCCGAGCGTCAAGAAGAGTCTCTTCGACGATCAGGAACGGGAGCTGGAACGCGAAGAAAAACTAGGCGCTCTCAGCCGCGTCGCGCTGCGTCGCCGCCGCCGGCTCGCCGTTATGATCGAAGAACTCAATCTCCGCACGCGCCGCGCGCGCGGCGCCGTCGATCTCATGCGCTCGACGTATCAGCAGATCGTCCGGATTCAAGACGCGCTCGGACGCCGCTGCACGCCTCTGCGCCGCGAACAGCTCGTTCGCGATCTTCACGAACTTATTATTAAAGCGGGCGAATCTCCGAAATCGCTCAAACGCCGCATCGATAAGATTGAAGCGTACCGCAAAGCGTACGAAGAAGCGAAAAACGTACTTACGCGCAGTAATTTGCGGCTCGTCGTCTCTATTGCGAAAAACTACCGCAATCGCGGTCTCAATTTCCTTGATCTCATCCAGGAAGGCAATTCCGGTCTCATGCGCGCGGTCGATAAGTTCGAACGTCAGCGCGGTTTCAAATTCTCAACTTACGCGACATGGTGGATTCGCCAGGCGATCACGCGCGCTATCTCGGAACAAGGCCGCACGATTCGCATTCCGGCGCACATGATCGAGGCTCTCTCGAAATTGCGTTCTCTCCGCAAAGACGAATTCCAGCGCGCGGGCCGGAATCTCTCCGTCGAAGAACTTGCCGAACGCGCGGACATGCGTTCCGAAGAAGTCGCGCGCATCTTCCAGACCGGTTCGACTCCGATCAGTCTCGAATGCCCCGTCGGGGAATACGACGACGCGAGTTTCGGCGATTTCATTGCCGACAATTCGTTCGACCGCCCGGAACATTCCGCGTCGAACGTTATGCTGCGCAAACGGCTGAAGGAAGCGCTCAAGACGCTCGCGCCGCGCGAACGCGAAATTATCAAGATGCGTTTCGGGCTCGAGAACGGCTACGAGTACACGCTCGAAGAGGTCGGCAAATGCTGGGGCGTAACGCGCGAGCGCGTGCGCCAGATCGAAGCGAAAGCGCTCAAAAAGCTTCAGGCGCCGAGCCGTTCGAAGAATCTGCGCGGGTTCCTCGAAAATCCGAACGACGCGCGCCTCGACGCGATGAACGAAGCCGAATTTCCGACCGACGCGGAAGCGATCGGAAAGCTCGAATTGATCGAATTCTGACGCGCGCCTAAATTCGTTTTGCAGCGCAAAAATAGAAACGGCTCTTGACCGTCGGGCTTTTCCGACGCGCTAAGAGCCGTTTTCTTTTGGGCTTAGACTTGTTCGCACGCGCGGCGCCGAAAACGCGGTTTTTTAGGCGTCTTCTTTTTCGTAAACCATAGGCGTGAAACGAATACCGTTTACCGTTCGCTCGTCGCCGGCCGCGGTAAATCCGAGCGCTTGATAGAACTGCAGGCCGTAGGGAGAGGAATTGACGGTAATCTTGCTTTCGGGGCGGTCTTGCCGCAATCTCTGAAAGAGCGCCGTTCCGACGCCGCGGCGATGATACGCGCCGTCCACAAAGAGAAAATATACGTGCGCCTCTTGCTCGCGAACGCCGAGAACGCCGATGAGATTCTTTTCGCAAAACGCTCCGTAATATCGGATTCCGGCGAGGAACCCGGCGTCGTTCAGGCATTTTTGGAACTCGTCGACGCCCTCCCGCGCATAGTCGGGCGCCTCGAATTCCATAAAGACGTTCCAGACGAGCCGCAGCGCCGCGTCCGTTTCGCTTTCTTCCAGCGCGCGTACTGTGAAACGCGGAGTACGGTTGGCGGTTCGGTCGAGTTCGCTCATCTTTTCTGTTCCTATATATAAGACGACGGCGGCGCCGTTTTTTTTGCGGTTGCGGTCAGACTAAGCCTTACCGCGGCAGGCGCCTAAAATCGATCATTCAAAGATTTGGCCGGGCAGCTTTTGTTTTTCTTTGGGCGGGAACTCTTTGTCGAACTCGTCGACGTCGGCGCCGCTCACGTAATAGCCGCGCGGCGTCTGATATACGCCGACGACGTTGTCTAAATATCCGGGCTTCAATTCTTTACAGAGAAAGAAGGACGAATCGGCGCCCTCCGGAAGGTCGTGATACCGTATTCCGAACTTACTGGCGTAATCGAAACCGCTCTTGCCGTAGAATCCGATATTCCCCTCGAAAAGAACGGCGCCAAAGCCTAACCCGGCGGCTTTCTCTAACGAGTAATCGAGCAGGGCTTTTCCGTAGCCTTGACGCTTCAGATCCGGAACGATTCCGATCGGCCCCATGGTAAGAACGGGAACGTCGCCCCCGTCGTCCGCCTGAACGACCGTCTTCATGAACATATTCTGGCCAATGATCCGGCCGTCCTTCTCCATAACGAAGTCGAGTTCCGGAACGAACGCCGGATCGTCGCGGAGCACGTGAATTACGTAATGCTCGTAACAGCCGGGCCGGTAGACGTTCCAGAACGATTCCCTGACGAGATTTTCAACCGTCCTATAGTCGTCTTTTGTTTCTAAACGAATTACGCAGCCGTTTACTTCTGTCATTTTCTTTTCCTTGAATAGAATAAACCGGGGGCCCTCTTCGCCAAGAACGCCGGTGGCTTTGAATCCGCACTTCTCCAAAACTCTTTGCGAGGCCGCGTTTTCCGGATCTGTTTCCGCTTCTAGGGCGGTAACTTCGGGGCGTTCAAACGCCCAGCGCGCCGCCAGTTTAACCGCTTCGGTCGCGCAGCCTTGACCTTGATACTCTTCGAGAATTCCGTATCCGATTTCCGGATTCTTGCCCGGTTCCAAGCCTTTAAAGCAAAGATCGCCGACGCGCGTTCCGTCGGCTTTTTCAATAAACCACGCCGCAAACCATTCCCACCGTTCAGGATGAGCAAGGCAGCCGTCGAGCATTTCCCGGTACGCTTTTTTGAGTTCACCGTCTTTTTCGGCGGCAATCAGCGCTTCCATCTGTTCCCGGTCGGCGGGGTAAATTCTTATCAAATCCGATTCAACCATAAGGCGTTCCTGCGATAGGACAGACGCGCGGGGGCGCGTTAAGGGGAGAAGGGGACGGCAAAGGCGGGCTTTCGATTTGTCTTCCGGCCCGTCTCTGCCGCGAGAGTAAAAACTCTGTCTAACGGAGCGCTTAATCGAACGCCGCCAACGTTTACGACTGCGCGGGCTCGGCCGTAAAGACGTCTCCCTGAAGGCCGCGCAAAACAATATTGAGTACGTCGCCGGGCGCGATTTCTATTTGCTTCGCAACGCCGCCGACAGGAACGAGCGCCTCGTAATATCGGTCGGTCGTTCCCTTTGCGAATTTTTCGTTTCCGTCGCAGACGAAATCCTCGACGATCATGCGCGCGTTTCGTCCGACGAACTTTCGCGCGAACTTCTCGCGTTCCTCTTTCGCGACCCGAATGAGCTCTTTAACGCGTTCTTTTTTAATCGGTTCCGGAATCTGATTCGGCATGCTCGCGGCGACCGTGCCCGGCCGCGCGCTGTACCGAAAGACGTGCACGCGCGAGAAGTTCAGTTTGCGCACGACGTCGCACGTGCGCTGGAAATTGGCGTCCGACTCGCCCGGAAAGCCGACAATTACGTCAGTTGTGAGCGCCGCGTCCGGTATGCGCGCGCAGATCTCTTCGCATTTGGCGATATACGGCCCGCTCAGCCAGCGCCGCTTCATGGCCGCGAGGACTTCGTCGTCGCCGCTCTGCATCGAGAGATGAAAGTGAGGGCAGAGCGCGTCGGAGCGCTCTTCAAAGACGGCCAGCATGGCGTCGGAAACTTCGACTGCTTCCAGACTTCCGAGTCGATAGCGCATGTTCGGGAGATTGAGTTCGGTCAGCGCGCGCAGGAGTTGGGCAAGGTCGACGCGTTCTTCGACCGGGGTGAGCGCCTGCCGCGCAAGGTAGTCCGCGAGCGTCAGTTTGCGCGCGTTCCGGGCCGAGTCGGGGGGCGTTTCGCCCGCGGCGACGCGCGCGCGTTCGTCCGGCGTCATGGGGCAGAAGTCGAGACCGTAATGTCCGAGATGAATTCCGGTAAGGACGATTTCCCGATAATGGGCGTCGGCTAGATCCCGCGCTTCGCGAACGACGTCGGCGATCGGGCGGCTCTTAAGATAAGGGCGCGTCGTCGGGATAATGCAGTACGCACACCCGACGCGGCAGCCGTCCTGAACCTTAACGTACGCGCGATGGCGTTCGGCGAGTCCTTTGACGCCCGACGGGATATTGACGAGCCCGCGGCGTTCGAGAAAGTCTGCGAGAAGTCTTTTATCGGAAACGACTTCCGAAACATGCGGCAGCTTGGCGGCGGCGTCCGGCGCGGACGCCGCGTAGCAGCCTGTCACGACGATTTCCGCGCGAGGATAGAGCTTGCCGAAATGCGCGATCGTCTTGCGGCTCTTCGCGTCGCTTTCCGCCGTTACGGAACATGTGTTGACGAGAACGAGGTCGACTTCTTCGGGCGCCGCGTCTTCTTCCGCCTCTTCCCAGCCGTTGGCGAGAAACGCCGCGCGGAGCCACTGCGTCTCGTATTGATTGACTTTACAGCCTAATGTTACAGTTCTAAAGCGCATTTTTTCGTGTGAATCTTGCTGTCCGAGCGAACCTCCGCGAGTGGAGAACATCAGAATACCGTTTCGCTATTATATAAGGTCCGGGGCGGACGTCAAAGCGCCGCGCGGTCGTGCTTTGCCAAGAAACGGCGCGCCGCGCTCCCGGGGCAAAGCTCGAAAGCGCGGCGCCGTTTCCGTTGGGCCAGGCTCACGCCGGGCTTGGCGTCATTTCAACATGGCGTCGAGAATGTACCAGTTGAGCTCTTCGTAATCGCGGGTTCCGATGAGTTCTTCGATCTTGGCGTCGTCGAACGAACGGCTGATTTCGAGCAGGCGCAGGAAGATCTTGCGGCTGTATTCGAGGTGCTTGAGGCAGACGTCGTCTTTCTGCGTGCGGAGAACTTTGACGTCGAGCCCGATCCATTCGCCGTTATTGCCGTACCCGTGCTTGTCGAGAACGCGAACCTGATTGAGCGCGCGGCGAGGATCGACCATGCCGAACGTCTGGTCCTGGTCGAACTTCAGGCCGTTCTGGTCGTTGAGGTGGACGCTCCAGAGCTTCTTGTGCGCGAGCGCAAAGCCCATTTCTTCACTCGGGCAAAGGTTCGCGAGAATCGCGTGCGCCGATTCGATGAGGCATCCGACGCGGTCCGGCGCGTTGGTCATGAGCCCCATGGCGATCGCGTGCCCGATCGTCGGGATAAAGGCGTGGTCGACCGGTTCGTTCGGCTTCGATTCGATCATGACGCGAATGTCTTTGTTATAGTCGAGAACCATTTGGAGCGCTTCGCCGATCCGTTCGGTCGCGGTAACGGGGTCTTTGGATTCGCGGATATAGGTGCCTTCGCGCGCGAGCCACAAGACGATGTTCTTCGCGCCGATCGCGCTGGCGATATCCGCGGTCGTCTTCAGACGGTTGAGCGCGTATTCGCGGCATTTCGGGCAGTTCGAGGTGAAGCCGCCGTCGATCGTGTGCGGATCCATCCAGAGTCGCGGCGCGACAAATTCAGCGACGAGACCGTGATCGTCGAGGACCTTTTTGAGCTCGGTCGCTTCTTTAATGATCTGTTCGTGAGTCTTATTGTTGAGATCCGGAACCGCGTCGTCGTCGTGGAATTGGACTCCGTCGAAGCCGAGTTTCTTATAGTACTCGAGCTTCTCGTTAAACGGAATGCTCTTGCGGACTTCGGGCCCAAACGGGTCGGCGCCTTCGTGAATATTCCACGGACCGAACGAAAAACGGAAAGTGCCTTGCATGATGACTCCTGTATCTGAATTCTTCCTTTTGCGCCGTCGGCAAACGCGCAGTGCGCGGCGGCGGACGTCGCCTTTTCATATAAAAACGAGCCGCAGCGCGAACCGTGGAGTTTTCCACAGTCTCGCGTTTCGAGTCGAAATTATATCGACCCGCGCGTTCGACGTCAATAAATAATAGTTTTTTTGGTTCGGGGCGCTAATCCGCCTTTTGCGGAATCGCTTTCAGGAACCGCTTTTCGTTGATCGCGAGCTGCTCAAAGAATTCGTCCGGCTTCATCTTTCGGAGCGCGCAGACTTCCTGCGCCGCGAGTACGAGCGAGGCGGGCTCGGCGAGCAGGCGTCCGTCGGGCGAGCGCTGTTCGACGTAGATTTCTGGGACGGCGTCGGGCGCGCCGTCGTATCCTCTTGGCGGAATCAGATGCGGACCGTCGGACTCGAGCAGCAATCTGTCGCGCGGAACCGCTTCGAGAGTCTTTCGCGCTTTGGCCGCGGCCGGGGCAAGAGCGCGCTGCGAGAAGGAGAAGAAGGCTCCGAGTTCGACCGCCTGTTCGACCTCTTGCGGCGACGCGGTCCAGCCGTGCAGGAGCCAGACGGGCGTTTTCGAATATTCGCGCATAATCTTCAGTATGCGTTCGTTTGCGCGCACTGAATGAAGAACGACGGGCGTTCCCTCCTGAACGGCGATATTTAACTGCGTTCGGAGCGCCTCCTCCTGTTCTTTTCGGAGCGCTTCGTCGCAGCCGCGGACGGCGAAATCGAGCCCAACCTCTCCGAGACACGCGCGCGTCGTTCCGTCCTGGGCGACGTATCGGCGCAATAGATTTTCGAGAATCGGCGCCCATTCGCCGCTGATCTTGCCGACGTACCACGGATGCACGCCGAACGCCGCATAGACGCCGCCGAACCTTCTGCCGAGTTCCGCGACCCTGTTCCAGTCGGCGGGCGAGGTCCCCGCGCACAGGAATTTTGTAACTCCCTGCTCCTTAGCGCGGTCGATATATTGCGCGACTTCGTTCCACGCGTCTCCGAACCGTCGGTCTTGAAGATGAACGTGCATGTCGCTGAATTCAAATTGTTGTTTTGGCGCGTTTTCCATACCGGCGCGTCCTTTCTCATATGGCGGTTTGCGCTTGTTCCAATAGCGCAAGAGCCGCGTTCGGAGTCTGGCGCGAGACGTGAACGCGGCTGGTTGCGCATTAAAGTTCCGTTGGATTAATGGCGGTTGTTTATTTAGCTTGCGTGAGGTCGATTTCTAAGAAATAGGGAGTTTCGTCCCGAATGAGATAGACGCGCGCCTTGCCGTCGTCGGCGCTCGCGAACTCGTCGAGCCGCTGCGCGATATAGCAGAGATTGTCGAGGGACGCGACGCTCAGCTGATCTTCTTTTTCTTTTCCGACCCCGAATCCGAAGATGAGATCGCCCGGCTGCAGTTTGACGTCGCCCGACGAGAAGACGCAGTGGGACGCGACGCCCGTTATGCGGACTCCGCCGTTGGGCGCAAAGTTAAACGAATCGATTTCAACGGCTTGCAGATTGGGGAACTCTTCACGGTATTTGCGTTCGGAGACCGTTTCTACTTTGACGCCGAGCCGACGCCATACGATCTGCGCGGCCGTCTGAGTTTCCGCCGCCGAAAACGCGATCGGATTCTCTTTTTCTTCCTCTTCGAGCGTCGGAATTTCCTTTTCGGCGGATTCGGCGAACGAATTCTCCGTCTTGGCGTTGGAGTAACGTTCCGTCTTCTTTTCCGCCTTATCGGCAATCGCGGTTTCGCGAACCTGTTTTCGCGCAAGATTACTGAACGCGACGGTCGCTTCCTGTTCGACGCCGTCGCGCTCTACTTTGAGCGTCGCGACGTCCTCGAGACCCATATTGATAAGGGAGCAGGTAAAGTCGAGGGACGAGCGCGTCTGATAACCGTTGGAGGACAGGAGCACGTCGCCCGGCATAATGCCGGCCGCAGCCGCGGGACTCTTGGCGTCGACCGAATCGACGACGATATAATCGTGTCCGTCGCCGTCTTGAGGATAGTCGGGGTCGTCGGGATCGACGACTCGGAACTTCAGGCCGTGATGCGTCATTTTTGCGACGGTTCGGCGCAGCATGCGTTCGACGACGGTCACGACCACGTCGATCGGAATGGCGAACGCGATGTTCTCGGCGTCTTCACGTACAGCGGCGTTAAGGCCGACCATTTCGCCGTCTATGTTGATGAGCGGACCGCCCGAATTGCCGGGATTGATCGCCGCGTCCGTCTGGATAACGCTGTCGTACGAAAGGGAGTCGTTGACTTCGAGCGGACGGTCGATCGCGCTTACGATTCCGCGCGTAACGGAACAGTGGTAGCCAAACGGATTTCCGATCGCGTAGACTTCTTCTACGAGCCGCAAATTTTCCGAACGCCCCATAGTAATTTTGCGGAGCGGTTTTTTCGGCGAGATCTTTAAGAGAGCCAGATCGGTCGCGGGGTCGTTGCAAACGAGCTCGACCTGTCGGTAGCGCTCGCCGTCCTCAGTAATGACTTCAAGTTTGAGAAGACCTTTAACGACGTGATAGTTGGTAAGAACGTATCCGCGTTCGTCGATGATAACGCCCGTGCCCATGCCGTTAAAGACGTCGTACTGGGAATCGGCGGCGCTGCGGGAACGGCGGTTAGGCTCGTACTGTTTTTCCCCTTGGATACTGACGACCGATTTACAGGTTTCTTCGACGACGTCCACGAAAGGGGAGCGAGGCGCGCGCGTCCACCGTTCCGCATTATCGGCCGCAGAGCCTGTCGACGTCAACGCCGCAAAGGACGCCAAGACCGCGAATACGGGAATAAGGGTCGAACAGATGTGCCGAACGCGTCTGTTCCGATTTATCAACTTTGTCATAAGTTTCTCGATTAAAAGCCGAGCGTTAATCGATTGCGCGAGTTGGGAAAAACGCCGAAACGGTTCCCGAAGCTACGCGAATAATTTCTTGTTTTTTTAAGCGAATTCGCTCAAGTTCCACTATTGATTTTCCGAAAAAGAACCCCTTTGCACGGGCTGTTTTGCGGGGGGCAAACAGGGAACATGGCAACTATCGGACGTCGCGGGAATTTTTCTTTAGACAAAGTTTGAGTAAGGCGTCTTTTTTTGCGGTTAGATAAAGTTTGACGGTTGCAAAAAGAATAATGCGCCTCATTTTACAGAAGAAGGACGCCGCCGTCCGATTTTTTCCCGACTGCGGCTTGTCGATTCCTAATCCTCTTTCGATTGCGTTTGCCCCCTGTTTCGTTTCCTTTTCGGCGTCGCTAACGAGCAAGAGAGAGGCAGCAGAAGAGAGAAGCCGGAAATTTGATTGAAGAGCAAAAGGGGAAAGACGTCTGAGATCGGCCCGCGTTTTTTGTCAGGCGCCGCCGAGTTTTTATTTTTTGGAATTGAACGAAAGAGAATACGCGTGATGAAACGTAATATTCTGATAAAGTAAAACGTTTAAACGTTGAAGTTACGAAGAATCGACAATAAGAGCTACAAGAAACTGCTTTGTGGGAAAATGATTTTTGTTTTTATATCTAAACTATTGATTTCTCAAAGGATATAATTGACGTTCATTTCCGCGCGTAATTCCGTGCAATTCGTAAACAGAAAGCGGCGTTTTTTTCTCGCTAACCCATTGACGCTGAAGTAATTTTTTTGATCGACGCCAAGAATAAAAAGCGCATGGGAAAATCGTTTCACAAAGAAAACGCGTATGTTGCAATGTATTGAAAAAACGTAGGTTGTGAGAAGAGGCAAGAAACGGTTTCAACGCAATCTTCTATGTGGCCGGACGTTCCTTCCAAAAAAATTTCTGCAAATTTTTAAAAAAAAATATAAAAAAAAGTGGATAATATTGCATTTACCGACATTTTTAGCTACTTTATAAAATACAAAAGGTCGATAAACTCATTGCAGGATGGCGTCAACAAATTTGACAAAGCGTTAATTCGGCTTGACGATTGATCAACAAGCCGATTGATACTTGCCTCCGCAAAGAGCGTAAGTTTTTTCGCGGCGTAGTCATAGCGCGATCCAAAGTGAGTTTTTTCGTCGTATGCCTGAGTCGGACTCGGCTTTTGCGCGCGTCGAACAACGCTTGTAGCGAACAGGTTGCGCCTGTTCATTAACAGCGCAGGCAAGTTATAGGTCGAACGAGTCGTTTGTTTTTTTTCGTTCGCCATTTATAGTTCATAGATCAACTCAATCCGTAGGGGAATCCTCATGGCCAAAACCAAAGCCGCTGAAACTGCCGAAACCAAAAAAACCTGCAAAAAGTGCGCTTGCAAAGTAGCCGCCGCCGCGCCGGCGAAGAAGGCTGTCAAGAAGGCCGCGCCTGCCGCCGCGAAAGCCGCGCCGGCGAAGAAGGCCGTTAAGAAGGCCGAGCCTGCCGCCGCGAAAGCCGCGCCGGCGAAGAAGGCTGTTAAGAAGGCCGCG
>CAMNJU010000011.1 GCA_946541595.1 uncultured Planctomycetales bacterium | reverse complement strand
TTTGCGCTTTGAGCGAAAAGAACAACGGCCGCGGCGTTAAGAACCGCGGCCGTTTTCTGACCGTAAGAACCGTCCGTCGAATTGCCGGACGGTTTTTTGCTTTACAGGGCCGTTCCGATTACATCATCGCCAGGAACTGCGAGGCGAGTACGACGAATACGAGCGCGACGGGGTAGGTCGCGGCGTACGCGGCGGCGACGTCGTCCGTCTTGGCCGTATTGATCAACGCGCCGAGCGCCGGGGTGGAGGTCATGCCGCCCGTAATGGAGCCGAGGTTGTTGAGCAAGCACAGCTTGACGAGGTAACGCGCGACGAAGAAGCCCAGGAACATCGGAATGATTTCCATAATCGCGCCGTAGATGAACAGAATGAACCCGTACTGCGAGACGTACTCGACGAAGCTCATACCGCCCGGAACGCCGGCGCCGATGAGGAAGAAGACGAGCCCGAATTCGCGGAACGACTTGAGGAAGTCGCCGGAAATTTTCATGCTGATCGGGCCGAGCCGGCCGAAGTGACCGAGGATCAGACCCATAATGAGCGCGCCGCCCGTATTGCCGAGGGAGAAGTTCGCGCCGCCCGGAAGCGGAACGTAAACTTTGCCAAGGAGAACGCCGAGCAGAATCGCGAGCGCGAACGGACCGAGCCCGATCGGATCGAGCTTGAGAAGATTTTCCGGCAGCTTGCGTTCGACGTGCTCTTCGTCGGAGGCGCTCAGGAGCTTCTGTTCTTCGGTCATATTGGCGCGGAGAATTTTCGGAACGAGCTGGACGAACAGAACGACGCCGACGACCCCGAACGGATAGCCGATCGCGTGGCCGACCGTGCAGCGGTCGACAAGCACGTCGCGCGCGGCTTCGTCGGTCATGTCGGGCGTGATGATGTTCATATCGCGGTACGCCTGCAGAAGGGTCTCGCTCGCGTTTCCGAGCACTTCGTTCGCGGCGGCGAAACCGGGCGTGGTCGTGAGGGAGCCGGAGAGAATGCCGACCGCCATAGCGCCGTCGACGCTCGTGAATTTCATAATCGCGGCGCACGACAGGGCGGCGGTTCCGATAATGACGATCCCGAGGAGGACGTACGATTTCGCGTTGCGGCGGAGATTGGAGAAGAATTTCGGACCGGCGATAAAACCGACGCCCGTAACGAAGCAGAGCAGACCGAGGTCCTGAATGAGCTTCATGGAGGACTTAAGCTTCGCTTCGTCGACGGTAACGAGCCCGATCTGATGAAGCAGGGAATTGTCGGAGCCGCCGTAATGCCCAAAGACGAGCGCGACGAGGAATACGCCCGCGGTGCCGAGCCCGACGCCTTTGATTTCAATTCTGCCGAGGAGGTAACCGACGACGGTCACCAGGAAGGTCAAAAAGAGAATATTCGCAAACGGGGTAACGAAGACTTTTTCAAGATAGCTCTTTTTGGCAGGGGCTTTCTTTTCGGGCGCGGGGGCCTGTTCCGGGGCCTGTTCCGCGGCGGGGGCGGCCGCTTCCTGAGCGGTTTCTTCGACGGCCGCGGCCGCAGCGGCGGGCTGTTCAGCCGCGTTATTTTCCTGAGCCGCGGTCATGGCGGCGTGCCACGCGCAAATACAGAGCGAAGCGACGAGCAGAATCGCAACGCTTTTTGCAGTTCCAAATTTGGATAACAATGGACTTCTCCAATAATCTAAGTTTTGTATTTTTCCGATTCAACGCGACCGTTGAAATCTTTACTTGTTCTCTATAACGACGTTCGGCGCGAGGCTCGGAGTCGAATATTCGACGTTCCAAACCGCGCGCCGTGTTCGTATCAGACGGCCGACCGCCCGATATCAGTCCTGAAGGTTCGCGAGCAGGAATTCGCGGTTGAGCCGAGCGATGTGCGCGATGGAAATGTGCTTAGGACATTCGGCTTCGCACGCGCCGGTATTGGAGCATGCGCCAAATCCGAGCTCGTCCATCTTCGCGACCATCGCCTTGGCGCGTTTCGCGGCTTCCGGGCGGCCTTGCGGGAGCTTGGCGAGCGCGGAGACGCGGGCGGCGACGAAGAGCATAGCGGACCCGTTTTTGCAGGTCGCGACGCACGCGCCGCAGCCGATGCACGCGGACGCGTCCATCGATTCGTCGGCGTCTTGCTTGCGAATCGGGATAATGTTCGCGTCGGGCGCGATTCCGGTCGTGGAAATGAACCCGCCGGCCTGGAGGATTTCGTCGAACGCGTGACGGTTGACGACCAAGTCCTTAACGACCGGGAACGCGGCGGAGCGCCACGGTTCGACGGTAATCGTATCGCCGTCCTTGAACTTACGGCAGTGGAGCTGGCACGTTGTGATTTCGTCGTCCGGTCCGTGCGGGCGGCCGTTGATATAGAGGGAGCACATGCCGCAAATACCTTCGCGGCAGTCGTGGTCGAACGCGAACGGTTCTTTACCCTCGTGAATGAGCTGATTGTTCAGGATATCCAGCATTTCAAGGAACGAAGTGTCCGGAGAGATCCCTTCGACACGGTAGGTTTCAAACTTACCTTTCGCCTTTGCGTTCTTCTGACGCCAAACTTTAACAGTGAATTTCATCTTTATTGCGATCTCTTTAACTTAGCGGTTTACGAAAATATGACAAACATACGCGGAGGCGGGACCGAAATCAGTCTTTGTAGTTTCTGGTCGCCACTTTGACCTCTTCGTAAACCAGCGGTTCCTTGTGGAGTTCCGGATCTTGATCTTCGCCTTTGTATTCCCATGCGGCGACGTACATGAATTCGTCGTCTTTCCGCTGGGCTTCTCCTTCGGGCGTCTGGCTTTCTTCGCGGAAGTGTCCGCCGCAGGACTCGGTGCGGTTGAGCGCGTCGAGCGCGATGAGCTTGGCGGTTTCGAGGAAATCGACAAACCGGTTCGCCTTTTCGAGTTCCTGATTGAATTCGTCGGTCGTTCCGGGCACGCAGACGTCGGACCAGAATTCCTTTTTGAGATCTTCGATCATGGTCAGGGCCTTCTTGAGACCTGCTTCGTTGCGGGCCATGCCGACGTATTCCCACATAATGTGGTAGAGCTTCTTGTGAAGCTCGTCGACCGGCTGCTTGCCTTTGACGTTCATGATCTTCTTAATGCGCGCCTTGACCGCGTCTTCCGCTTCCTGGAACGCCGGATGGTTCGTATCGGTTTTCGGGGTCTGGATTTCGTGCGAGAGATAATCGCCGATCGTGTACGGAATGACGTAGTAGCCGTCGGCGAGGCCCTGCATGAGCGCGGAGGCTCCGAGGCGGTTTCCGCCGTGGTCGGAGAAGTTCGCTTCGCCGAGCGCGTATAGGCCGGGGATCGTCGTCATGAGGTTGTAGTCGACCCAAATGCCGCCCATCGTATAGTGGATGGCCGGGAAGATCATCATGGGTTCCTTGTAAGGATTGACGTCGGTGATCTTTTCGTACATCTGGAACAGGTTGCCGTACCGTTCGCGGATCGCCTGTTCGCCGAGGCGTTTAATCGGTTCGGCGAAGTCGAGGAAGACGGCGAGCCCGGTTTCGTTGACGCCAAATCCGGCGTCGCAGCGTTCCTTGGCGGCTCTCGAGGCGACGTCGCGCGGGACGAGGTTGCCGAACGCGGGATAGCGGCGTTCGAGGTAGTAGTCGCGGTCTTCTTCCGGAATCTGGGACGGTTTGATCTGCTTTTTGCGGAGCTTTTCGACGTCTTCGAGCTTTTTGGGGACCCAGATGCGACCGTCGTTTCGAAGCGACTCGGACATGAGGGTGAGCTTCGACTGCTGTTCGCCGTGGACCGGAATGCACGTCGGGTGAATCTGGACGAAGCACGGGTTCGCGAAGCACGCGCCTTTGCGATAGCACTGGATCGCGGCGGAGCTGTTGCTGTTCATCGCGTTGGTGGACAGGAAGTAGGTGTTGCCGTATCCGCCGGTCGCGAGCACGACGGCGTGGGCGCCGTAACGTTCGAGTTCGCCGGTCTCCAAGTTGCGGACGATAATCCCCTTGGCTTTGCCGTCGATGACGACGAGATCGAGCATTTCCCGACGGTTGTAGGAAACGACGTTCCCGGCGGCAATCTGGGCGTTCAACGAGGCGTAGGCGCCGAGCAGGAGCTGCTGCCCGGTCTGACCGCGCGCGTAGAAGGTACGGGAGACTTGCGCGCCTCCGAAGGAGCGGTTGGCGAGCAGACCGGCGTAGTCGCGCGCGAACGGGACGCCTTGCGCGACGCACTTGTCGATAATCGCGTTGCTGACCTCGGCGAGACGGTAGACGTTCGCTTCGCGCGCGCGGAAGTCGCCGCCTTTAATCGTATCGTAGAAGAGGCGGTAGACGGAGTCGTTGTCGTTGCGATAGTTTTTCGCGGCGTTGATGCCGCCCTGCGCGGCGATCGAGTGGGCGCGGCGCGGACTGTCGGAGATGCAGAAGATCTTGACTTTATAGCCGAGTTCTCCGAGGGTCGCGGCGGCGGAAGCGCCGGCGAGACCGGTTCCGACGACGATAATTTCCAACTTGCGTTTGTTCGCGGGGCTTACGATTTTGACGTGAGACTTGTAGTTAGTCCACTTGTCCGCCAGAGGCCCGGCCGGAATTTTCGAATCTAATTTAATTTCAGACATGATTCTCTTATATTCGTTTGTATTGCGAAAGGGCCGCCCTTAATGTTTCGCGCGCAGTAAGCGGGAAACGAAAGGCGTTTCGCCGTTTGTGTTCAAATCCAAAACGTCGGCTGCGCGCTTACAGTCCGCAGGAGGACGCGCCGCAGCAGCCGCAGCAGTTACGCAGATAGAAGCATACCGGAACGAGCGTGAAGCCCCAGAAGACGACGATCGCGTAGAGCTTCGCGAGGAACTGCAGCCGGGGCAGCCACTTCGAGTTGCTCAGACCGAGCGTCTGGAACGCGCTCCAGAATCCGTGCGAAACGTGATAGTAGATTGCGGCGAACCAAACGATATACAGCACGCATACGCAGGGGCAGCTAAACGTCTTCACGACCAGTTGATAGGGATTCGCTTCCTCCGCTCCGAGCCACGACGCGAGCTGCATCTTGGACCAGAAGTGGAAGAGGTGAAGGAACAGGAAGAGAATGACGATCACGCCGAGAACGAACATGTTTTTCGACGCCCACGAGGTCGCCTTCGATTTGTTCGCGACGGCGTAACGCATGTCGCGGGGGCGGCCCGTCCAGTTTTTGAACTCGACGAACATCGAGAAAAGGATATGAACGATAAAACCGCCGGCAAGAACGGGAACCATGATCTGAATCAAGATATTTTCGTTCATGAACGCGCATACCGCGTTATAGGCGCTCTCGGAAAGGAGCGCCGTTAAATTAAGCGCGAGATGCAATAAGAGGAAAACGACTAAAAACAAGCCCGACAGGCTCATTATCAGTTTCTTACCGATTGAGGAACAAAGAAAGTTTACCATGGCGCTTCCAAGCGGTTTGGCGTTAAGTTGACAACAGCGGCGCCACCGCTTGCGCAGGGGGCGTCGACTACGACCGATTCTTTCGTAAAACGGGCGCCGGCCTTGGGTAAAGGCGGCGTTCTGGCGCGACTCCGACGTTGGGCCGACTCGCTCCCCCATTTTTATTCGATAATAATTTATCGAATAGCCCCATTATACATGGATTACGGCTGGCGTCAAGGTTAGGGGAGGCGAAGTGGGTAATTTATTTAAAAGAAGCGGACGCCGAGTTCTTCCCCGTCGCGCGGCGAGCGGCGTCGCCCCAATGTATTGGCGACTCCTTTTCTTTATTCGGCGAGGTCGTTTGACATGTAAAAATTCATAGCGTACAATAACGTCGGCGTTCCGTTCGACTGCCGGCCGACGGCGCGCCCGCGTTATGGATGAACGCCTAAGCATACAGTCAGCCCTTTCTTTCAAGGAACAGACGATGAGACCCGCCCTGAGAACCGCGTTCGCGATCGGCTTCTGCGCCGTATTCTTTGTATTTTCGACCGTTACGTTTGCTTTTGACGACGAGCCGAACGAACTGAACTGGGATCGGCTCGGCGGTTCGCGGACCTCGTTTGCGCATTTTTGCGCGTACGCGGACGCACGGCCGGATTATTTGCGCAAGCTCTTGGCCGAGACTCCTAAGAACACGCGTCCTACGGCGCTTAGCGGCAAGGCGGCGAGCGTGTGGATCGCGCCCGAGGCGTTCGAGCCGCGTCTTGGCGGCGGCTGGGGATTCGAGACGGTCGCGGACCGGCGCGTTCTCTCTTATTACGCGGGTCACGGCGGAGGCGCGACGCGCGCGGTCGTTACGATACCGAAGTCGGGATATTACCGCGTTTGGACGGAATACTATCACGAGCAGGGTTCGACGGCTTCTTTTACCGTGCGTCTTGAAGATCCGAAAGTCGTCACACTCACGGGCGAGGGGCAGACGGTCGTTCAGGACGTCGAGTCGTGGCGGTTTGACTTTGCGGAAATGGGCCGGCGCGACGATCTGCTCCCGAACCGGCGCAACGAGCCGACCGGGTTCCTGTGGGAAGAGACGCCCGCGGTGTGGCTGGAGAAGGGCGAACGCGCGCTGACGGTCGCGGGCATGATGCACGACGGTCCGTTCGCTCCGCGCCGGATCGCCGCGATCGCGATAACCGAAGAGCCGATTGCGATTCCGACGGCCCCGGAAGATTGGAACGCGCAGACCGAACCGATCGCCTTGCGCCGCGCCGCGCCGAGCGCCGAAGCGAAACGGCGCGCGGAACTGTGGAAGCGCCGGCCCGCAGTCGGGGAGACAAACGCGCGGCTTATCGCGCTCTGGCAGGAATGGCGGGACGCGTTTTTTGCCGAGCTCGCGGAATATAAGGTCGAGGGAATCGAGGGTCGGCGCATGGCGTCGGAGGCCGCGTTCGATCCAAGTTCGAATCTCATCGGCACGCCGCGCCAGATACGGGACGGAAAAGAGACCGCGCGCGCATTTTTAGACGGTTTCCCCAAAGAGTCGTATTTCCGAAAGATTGAAGGCGAAGAATTTACGCCGGTCGAAGGGTGGGGCGTCGAAGGTTCGTCGGACGCGTCGGGGGGCAAGATACTCGTGGCGAGCTACGGAGACGGGCTCGCGCGCGCGCGTTACGAGTTCGACGCGCCGAAATCAGGCGTCTATTCCCTTTGGTCGCGCTATCTTGAACTTCCGGGCTATCTTTCTGAATTCAAACTTCAGGTCGAGGCGTCGGACGGAACCGTCGAGGAGACCGTCTTTTGTGCGAACGAAGAGGAGAATAAGACGTCGCCCGGTTTTCGCTGGCGCGAGCTTAAAGTGAAACTTGACAAGGGAAAGACGACGTTTACGCTGTCTAAGGAGTACGGACCGGGGCTGACGTACCGCCGTTACGACTGCCTTGTCGTAACCGACAGCGCCGACTGGCGTCCGGAAGGGCAGGGCGAGCTTGTCGCGCCGTTTGATCATGGCGGACTCGTTTTATGGAACGCGGATCCGTGGAGCGGATTCACGCGGTTCTCGGCGCCGAAGTCGGACGAAGTTCTTACGCCGACGACGAAACCGACGGAGATAACGCTCCCTTACGGCGCGGTCGTTTCGGCGTCGCTGCTCGTTCGCAACGAAAGCGATCGCGCGCAGACGTTCCGCCCTCAGATTGTCGGGGACGGCGCGGGGCTCCTTTCTTGGCGCCTGCAGGCGTTTACGTTTACGCCGCAGTTCGGCTGGACGCCGCATCCGCTCCTTGAACGGACGGAGGTTACGGTACCCGCCGGGGAGACCGCGGGGATCTGGCTGACGTTCAACGGGGATATTAAGAGCGCGAACGAGTCCGCCGCCGTTCGGATCGGGGATCAGACGGCGCGCTATGACGTCGTTCGGAAAGGGGATTTGCGCTCGGCGCCGGTTCCTTACGTCGGCGGCTGGAGCTTTCCGTACGAGCTCGTTTCATGCTGGGAGACGTTTAAGCGTTTGGGCGTCAATACGCTCAACGGCGGGATTATACCCGCGCAAGACGCGAAGAAATACGGAATAAAGCTTTTCGTAAAACTCAACGACGCGGACGTTTCCGAAGAGCATATCGCGGCCGTTAAGCGCAGTTTTCAGGAGTACGGGTATAAGTACGGGGACTGGGCGTGGAGCTTTATGGACGAGCCGGGCGCGGGCGCGTCGGACGCGTGGGTCGAGCTTGCGAAGCAGTTTAAAGCGCGCGCGCCGGAGATTCGAATCTGGTGCAATCCCGGGGAAATGGCGGGCGCGCCTCCGGAGAGCGACCTCAAAATGACGCCGTACGTCGACTGCTACTGCCCCTACGCCGACCATTACTGGCAGCGCGGCGGCGGAAACGAGGCGTATTGGAAAGAGCTTTCCGGGGAAGGGCGCAAGTTCGCGCTGCGGTTAACGTATACGACGCCGTGCTTTGGCGAGAAGGCGCCCGGCGCGCCGAACGATATGTTCGGGCCAATGGATACGTCGATTAAGAACGGGCTCGACGGATGGATGTTTTACGTGCTCATGGGCCGGTACGAATATTGCAATTCGCTTTGGGACGAAGTGAACGCGTACGTTCCGGATCAGGCGGTGAGTCTCTATCCTGGCGCGGGCAAGCGCACGATCAGTACGCGCACGGCGGAGGCGATTCGCGCCGCGGTCGACCGCTGGCGGGCCGCGAGGCTGGAAGAACAGGCGCAAAAGCAGACGAATTGAGGTTTGAAACAGTGAAACGACCGCTAAAGGCGATAGAAGCCGCGTTGATTTTAGTTTTGGCGCAGATCGGCGCCGCGTTCGGACAGGGCGCGGATTTGCCGCTTGACGTGATTCCCCGGGAAGAGACGGGTCGGCGCGCCGCCGCGATCTACGATTTCGCGTCGGATTCGGGCGCGGCGGACGGGTGGACGCCCGGCCCGACGGTCAAACTTGCGACTGGCGCGTCGGGACTGGTCGTTACGTCGACGGGGAGCGACCCGTACATTTTCAGCCCGGCGCTCGATTCGCTGGGGATTCGCGGCGATTTTCTCGTGAAGCTCACGGCGAAACGGACGACGACCGGATTCGCGCAAATATTTACCGCCGAACGTGATAAGCCGGATTACGACGAGACGCGCGCCGCTCGGTTCGCCATGGCGGAACAGGGCGAATTTCAAGAGTATACGGTTCCGCTCAAGACGGAGGGGATTCTGACGCAGATCCGCGTCGATCCCGGGCTCGATTCGGGCGTCGTCGAGATCGCTAAAATCGAACTTGTGCAAATTGAGCTTAACCCGTTGAAATTCGGCGTGTTCTCTATATCGGACGGCAAACTGCGTTTCTCAATTCGCAACGACGGCGACGCGGACGTAAAAGTGCGAATCGCCGCGCCCGGCCTGGACGGGATCGCGGAGGTTCCCGCGCGCGGTTCGGCGGAACGCGTTTGCGCGTTTCCGCACGAGCGCCCTTTTGAGACGCTCGACGCGTCCGTGTACGCCGCCGACGGCGAGGGCGGAGAGCGGCCGATTCTTACGCGGCGTTTTTACGCGTATTGGGACGAACTGTCCGACCGCGCGAACGCGTGGCCGCAGATCGCGAACGGCGAACTTCTGGTTCGCGTTTCGCCGGACGGGGCCGGAGCGCTCGTTCTTCGCGCCGGGGATTCCGCGCGCCTTGCGGCGATCGCGCCGATTGTGTGCGCGGAGAATTTGGCGTCGGGCGTTTTGCCTCCTGATTTTACGCAAGAGCCGTCGAAAGAGCGCGCCGATTATTCCCTTATCCAACCTGAGTTTACGGGAATTGAGGGGGATCGCGCGCGCTTTGCGTTCGATACTCCCGCCGGACGCGGGGAAGGGACGCTGCGCCTGTCGGGCAACGCGCTTGAATTTGACTTTGATTCGCCCGTTCCGGTCCACGCGCCGGTCGTGCGCGTACTTGGCGAAATGAATCAGGCGGTTCTTCCGGGCGTGGAGTATCTCGAGTCGGGCGAGCGGAGCTCGTCTTCCCTCGACGTGAATCCGGACGAGCGCGCGCGGTATGCGCCCGAAAATCTTTGGGTTACGGCGCCCTATGCGACGGTCGTAACCGACCGCTGTTCGGCGACGCTTTTATATGAGAATCCGCGCGCCGTCCGCGTATGCTTTGCCGTTCCGAATTTCCTCGACGGGGAGGAGACGAACGCGCGCGTGAACGTTTGCGGAACGCGGCTCTCGGGCGCCGTTCGGTTTGCTCCGCCGGAGCCGATCGAGGCGTCTATTCTTTGGGCCGTTCAGAAGTTGGGGCTGCCTGCCCCTCCTAAACGGCCGCGTACGGACGCGGAAGAAGACGCGCTTCATCTCGCCGCGCTGGAACGTTCGGGGATTAAACTGCCGAACGGGTGGGCGTCCGCGAACGGCTCGGGGCTCGCGCCGGACGCCGTGAGTTACGGAAGCGATTTTATTTCAACGCTTTGGGAGCTCAAAGGCGAGCTTGTCCCGACGCCGCGCGTCGACCCCGGAGGTTCGAATCTGCATAATTACGCGTCGCTCCTACTCCTGCGCCGCGGCGATTTAGCGAAGGCGTGGTTCAACGGGAGCGCGAAGAATCTTATTAAGAAGCAGCAGGACGACGGGTCGTTCCGCTATTCGGGGCCGTACCTTCGCGGCAGCTCGGTCGACTACGCCTCGGGCGACTGCGGCAGATACGTTGCAATTTTGCTTGAACATTGGCGTCTGACGGGGTCCGAAGAGTCGCTTCAGGCGGGCCTTAAAGGACTTGCGTTTATCAACGCACTGAAGACGCCGCGCGGCGCGCAGACGTGGGAGCTGTCGCTGCATACGCCCGATATTGTCGCGGCGGCGCGCTGTTCTTACGCCAATACGCTCGCGTACGAGGCGACGGGCGAGCGCGCCTATCTTGACGCGGCGCGCCGCTGGGCGCTTTCGGGCTTGCCGTTCGTCTATCTTTGGGACGCGCGCGACGGGTTGGACGACGGATTCGTTATGCGTTACGCGACGATTCCCGTCTACGGTACGACGAATTGGATCGCGCCTTGCTGGATCGGAACGCCCGTTCAATGGTGCGGGCTTGATTACGCGGACGCGCTCATTCTTCTGGCACGGTACGACAATACGCTCGATTGGCGCCGCGTCGCCGAAGGGATCGTTTCGAGCGCGGAACGGCAGGAGTATCCGGACGGACCGTTTGTCGGAACGCTGCCCGATTCCTATAATATCGCGGCTCAGCAGCGCAATCCGCTCAATATCAACCCCTGCGTCGTTCACATGCTGCGTCGAAAACTGGAAGGTAAGTTTACGAATGTTTCCGTAGTCGACGCCGCCGGGAAACGCGCCGTCGTTCCCTTTCCCGCGCGAGCCGTCGGAAACGCCCTGCATATCGACGGCGTTAAAGGAATAACGTATCAGATTCTGATCGACGGAACGGAACTGCGAACCGTAGAGTCGCAGGGACTGGACGTTATAGAGCTTTGACCTTGGTTTCCGGATAAGCCGCGAACGCGTTTTGCGGCAAGAAAAAAGCCGCCCGGCGATCTTCCTTTGAGAAAACCGCCGGGCGGCGTTATTTATATAGAAACCGGGCTTGAAGGAAACTTATTTTCCAGCTTCCGCGGTCGTATCGGTCTGAGCGCCCGTCTGAACTTGGAGATCTTCTTCGAGCTTCTTGCCGACTTTAAATTCGACCTGATTGTCGCCCGCCTGAATCGACGCGGTCAGTCCGGAATCGTGAGGATCGCCGTATTTCGTCTCGACGTAACGCTTAATGCTTTTAACGACGGCGCTTCCGCCGACGGTTTTCGGTTCTTCGATTTCAGAGACTTCTTTGATGACCATTCCCTGATAATCGCCAGCCGGAACGCCGGGCCAGTTTCCGTCGGTCATCATGGTCGCCTTGCCGGAAGCGTCGGTCTTGCCGGTAACGTTCCAAACGCGTCCGCCGGTTGAGGACGGATTGCGCAGAACGACCTGCGCGTCGGCAACCGGTTCGCCGTCGTCGTAGGTAACGGTAATGACCGTCGGGTTAAGGGCCGGCAGATCGGCGGGCTTTTTCGGGCCTTTGCTGCACCCGAGCGCGACGGCGCATACGCAGATCAGCGAGAGAACGAGGTATTTTTTCATATTCTTTTTCCTGTAAACTACGAGTGGAAGGAAGAAAGACGCCGCGCGTGAGACGTACGCCGCGGGAACTGGGGAAAGAGCCGTGCAGTTCTAGTCTGCGAAGTCAGCCGTCGCGCAGACGCCTATAAACAAAAAGGACGCCGAATTGCTTCGGCGTCCGAATCTAATCAGCGACAGAAGCGCTTTACGTAACGGGACGCGGCCCGTAAGCAAAGGCCTGTATTACAGCGCGGTTGTTTCGCCGCCCTGCGCGGATCCCATGGCGCCCCAGACGCCGTACGGGCTCTTACCGGCGGTAACGGCGTTGCTGTACGCGTCGCCGCAGTCGATCGTATCGGAGACGAAACGAACGGAACCGTCGAGCATAGCCGCGTTGACGCCGCCGCTGTGGTTGGACTGAGCGGCCGCGACGCCCCAGACGGAGTCGCCGCCGTAGGAGCAGCTAGGCGAGTTCGGCGGGAGAACCGTGTTGAAGCCCTGAACGAGGACCTGACCGTCGGCGAAACGCTGACCGCGCCAGTTGGCGGTGATGGCGTCTTTGGTCGCTTCGGTGCCGGCTTTGAGCGCGAGGCACGGACCAGGACGAGAGTTGCCGTTGTACATGGAGGATTCCTGGAACAGGTTGCCCTTGATGGCGCGTCCGCCGGTTCCGTTCGCGGAAACGCATTCGGAGAAGCAGACCGTGTTGGAGGTTCCGTCAACGACGATGGACAGATTCGGGAATTCGCCGATCCAGAAGCATCCGCGGTGCGCGGTCTTCGCGCGAGCGTCGCCTTCGTCGTCCGGGTGACGGTTGTTGTTCCACATGGAGTCGCCGCGCGAGCTCATGTAGTTGCAGCGGCCGGATTGGTGACCGTCGGTCGAGAGCTGCTTGGAAAGACCGTCAGAGGGGCAGAGGAACGGAGGAATTACGGAGCTCAGAGCCGGATAATCGACTTTGAAGTCTCTCATCCAAGGGTGCTGGAGGCGTTCGGGGCTGTAATTCGGTTCGGTGTAAGAAACAGCTTCGGTATAAACGGCGTTCTGTTCGATGTAAGGAAGCAGGAACATGACGGTTCCGAAACCGCCGGTTTTGGTGCCGTTGTGAATGTAGGTAGCTCTACCGAAAAGTGCGCGCGCCGCAGGCAGACCGTTGTTCGCGTCGTGATAGTTCTGGACGGCGAGACCGAGCTGCTTGAGGTTGTTGGTGCACTGCATACGACGAGCCGCTTCACGCGCCGCCTGGACGGCGGGGAGAAGGAGACCGATCAAAATACCGATGATCGCGATAACGACCAGCAGTTCAACCAGGGTGAAGCCCTGGCGATTCTTGGAGGTAGCAAACATTGTTGGATCCTTGTATTGCTATCGGGAATAATATGGATATAACGTTATATATTCAGCCCGTTCCGGCGTTCCGCAGGCGTGACTGCCGCTAACCGGCGCCGGAACAAAACCTCTCGACTAAATTTTCAAAATTAGGCGAAACCTTTTTGGGATAAGCAGGGTCTGCCAGATAAGAAAACACCTAGTCCCCGCTATTTTAATTAAATTTCGACTCTCATCAATAACACTTTTGACCTTCCCATTACAAAAAGTCGGATTTTTGTAAAAAAGGGTTTGCATGCATTGCGTAAACTGTTGCGATTGCAAGCCGGAAATTTTATAGATTAGCGAATCTTATTTTGTTATAATCTTAAAATGCGTTTCAGCGCGCTTTCGAGTTTTTCAACCGTCTGAGTTTGGGACGGTTACCCGCTAGAACGCGGCTGAAACGCGCGCGATCAAGCGCACTTTTTGATACGAACGAATTTACTGCAGTTCCCGCCTATCTCTTTGTTTTTTTCAAAAATAAAGCGAGTCAAGGACGGTTCTCTGTTTAAATACGCAAAATAAAAAGGCTAGGCAAAACAGATTAATAATCGGCGTGAAAATAGAAGTGAACGAAAAGGAGGCTCCGCTAAAAAATGCGGTTGTTTCAAAAATAGGAATTATTCCTGTTTTTTCAGCGTTTGGGCGCCGATAATCCTAATACGCCTATATACGCGCCAAACCAGTCGCGGCGCCGATGCGTCAAGGACGACGCAGGACATTTGCCGGCAAAAAGTTCAAAGGATTGAAGATGACCCGTATCGACGAATCGGTTTCCCGTCAAAGAGGACGTACTGTACGCGCGACGACGGTCGGCGACCGCCGCGCTCGGTTTTTTACGCGCGCTTTGGCGGCTTGCGCGGTTATGCTGACGGCGTCGTGCGCCGCGTTTTCCGCGGATTTCTACGGTTCTTCGAGCGCGGCTTCCGCCGCGGCTAAATCTCAGTATCTCCGCGCGCGCCAGCAGGAAGCGGCGCAGGCGCAGCTCCAGCGCCAGCAGGAGGCGCTCCTTCTCCAGCGGCAGGCCGCGGAGGCGGAGAATCTTCGCCGCATGGAACTCGCGCGCCGCCAGACTGCGGCCGCAGAACAGGCGTCCGCGCAAGAAGGCCGTTCTTCTTCGGGCTCTTCCAAGGGTCTGTTTTCCGGCATATCGAATCTTTGGGACGGATCGCGTTCTTCTTCCCAATCTCAGAACGTTTCGCAGCCTCGCCAGCCGCTGCTGACCGCGCCGTTCCAGCAGTCGTCTCAGCCTGAGCCGCGGCAGGAAGGGCCGGAGCGCAATAACGCGTTCGGATACCGTCCGCTCTTTAAGCGCTCTTCCCTTTCGTTCAACCGTTTGCAGGGTGACAAGGCCGCGCGTCCGCAGCCGCGTTCGGAAGAGCCTTCCGGATACGCCAGTTCGCAGTCTTGGCGTCCGGATCATGAATACGCGGGGCCTCAGGCTCAGTACGCGCATTCCCCGTACCGCCAGTCTCCTGCCGGAACGCCGAGCGCGGAATCGCTCGCGCAGCCGTCGACCAGTCGAGCCGACGCGGCCGACCTCTTAACGAAGATTCCGTGGAACGCGCTCTCGCCCTCGGCGAAGACGAAGATTCAGAGCCTGACGTCGTCGTCGACGCTCTACCGCCGTCTCCCGATGGGCGGCTGCCGCTGCAATCCGGAACTGTTCGACTTCTTCCTCACCTATCCGAACACGGTCGTCGAACTGTGGCGCTCGATGGGCTACGAAGATATTACGATGGTCGATCTAGGGAACCACTCTTACGAGATTCGTGAAAAGAGCGGATCTTACGGCAAATTACAGATTCTGTACCAAGATACCGAAATGGCCGTTGCGTACTGTTCCGGCGCGTACCGCGGAGCGGCGTTTGGGCGCCAGCTTTCCGGCGAAGCCTTTTTGGTTCTGCAGACGCGGTATACGGAAGGCCCCGACCGCACGCCGTTCGCGGTGTGCCGTATGGACGCGTTCATCGATCTAAACAATCCTGGCGCGGAATTTCTCGCGCGCACGTTCAGCTCCACGATCGGCAAGATCGCGGATACGAATTTCAATCAGACGCTCGCGTTCGTCGACAGCGTGTCGCAGACGATCGAGAGCAATCCCCGCGATTTTATGCAGGTCGCGTTCAGTCTTTCGGGTCTTTCTCCCGACGCGCGGCGCCTCTTTGCCGCCAAGGCGGAACGCGTTGCGAGTCAGGCGCGCGCACGCGTGAGCGGCGGCATGCCCGACTATCAGCTCCTCGCGAAAATGAACGAGCCGAACTCGGTCTACGCGCGCATACTGTCCCGAGGCGACGTGCAGACGCGCGTCGTTGCGAATCCGACCGTCTTGCCCGAGCAGGGAAGCGTTCTCGAGGTTCCGTCCGCGTCGGCGGTTCCGGCGCTCCCGCCCAGTCTTAGCGAATCGGACGCGGGCCGATTTGCCGTTTCTTCCCGCTCTACGCGCGGCCTGACGGCCGGGCTCGATAAGACGCCCGATTTTGAGTCGTCGTTCTCGAGCGACGAGTTTGCGCTCGCCGACGATACCGGCGATTATATTGGCGTGGACGAGTGGGAAGACGACTCCGACGAAGAGACGACGTCGCTTGCGAAAGTCGGCGCGCGCCCGTCGACCCACCTCGACGCGATGAAGCTGCTTGAAGAACAGGAGAGCCGTTCCGCGCCCAGTTACGCCGCGAATTCGAACGACGTTCTTTCGACCGACGAACCGGAAGAAATCGACGAATTTTCCGCTCTGAACGATTTCTCGCCGGAAGAGGACGGCGACGCTGAGAGCATAGCCGCGTCCGACGACTCCGACGCGCTCGACGCGCCGGTCGCGATACCGTCGACGCTCGCCGCCGGAACGAAGGAGAGTTCGGTCGTCGCGTCGCCCCTCGTTGCCGAAGACGGGGCAGAAGAAGCGGCTGCGCCTGCCGAGGGTTCCGAAGGGGAGCCGATTATTCTCCTGCTGCCTGAAGATCTCTCGACGGCGCCGTCCGACGACGCGCCAGCGCTCGTCTTGCCGACCGAAGAGCCAGAAACCGCGTCGGAACCCGGCCCTGATCTGATCGCTATTCCTGCGGAATCCGGCGACGAACCGGAAGCGGCGCCTGTGAACGCGCCGTTTACCGTCGAAGTCGAAGAAGAAGCGGCGCCCGCGCCCACGGTCGAGAAGCCCGCCGACAAGACGGCCGCAAAGAAGACGGCCGCGCCCGTCAAAGACGACAATTGGGCCGCGGGCTGGGTTCCGGTCGCGGCAAGCGCGTCCCCGCTCCCGGCCGTGAAAGTAGCCGCGCGCGCGGACGAAGAGCAAACACGCGGCGCGACGGCGCCGAAGTCGGCGTGGAGACGCGCTCCGGCCGAACCGAAAGAGGACGCGCAGTACGCGAAGGTTCCCGCCCGATTCATTACGCGCCGTTACGCGCGCCCGGTCGAGAATCCGAAACCGGAGCCGGAACACGGCGAAAAGACGTACATACCGACGTTCGATTCGGGCGCCGAGACCGCGTCGACGACCGACGCGCCCGCTACGTTCAAAAAACCGAGATGACGCTAACTCGTTTATAGTAAATATATTCAATAAATCAAACGCGGCGGCGCTTTCCGCCGCGTTTGTTATTTCTTGCGTTTCGTCCGGCGCGCGGTTATAATACGACTCCGTTGATTTTACGCGTTCCGCGCCGCTTTTCGTAGAATTGCGGTCGTTCTTCAATCGAAACAGGAGACGTTATGACGCTGTTTGACGCCGTATTGACTTGCGCGCGGCGCTCTTTGAGCCTAGCCGCGCCGTTCCTATTCGCACTTTCCGCGGTCGCGACGGCGACCGACTATTACGTCGACTCTGCCGCGGGCGACGACAAAGCGTCCGGCAAGAGCCCAGAGACCGCGTGGAAGACGCTCGACCGGGTCTCCGAGGCGAAAGAACTCGCGCCCGGCGACGCCGTTAAGTTTAAGTCGGGTTCAATATGGCGCGGCGGTCTCAAACCGCGTTCCGGCGAGCCTAATAAGCCGATCGTCTATACGAGTTATGGAACCGGCGCGAAACCGAGCTTTTGGCGTTCGGTCGCGCTCGACGTCGAGGCGGACTGGGTCCGCGCGGGCGAGAATCTTTGGGCGACGCGCACGACGGAGGTTCGGAAAGTCGGTCCGGCGGACGGGTTCCTCAGCGACAAGGGCTGGAGCCTGCATCAGGAAGGCGGCGCGAAAGTCCAATATGAAGCGAAGGATTCGCGCTATGTGTTTGTCGGCGGGAATTTCGGAACGAAGCCGAACAACGTCCAATGGATGAACTCGCCGTTCCCGATCGAGAAGGGGCGCTGCTACCGTCTCTCGGCGGACGTTAAGTCGACGAAACCGGTCGATATTCTTCCGTCCCTCATGATGGCGGGCTCCCCTTGGTCGAGCTACGGCGACGTTGCGTACGGCGCGATTCACGGCGAGCCGCAGCCGACGCGCCAGACGGTCGTTTTCCGTTCCCGCGTCGACGCGAAGGACGCGCGCGTTACGTTCTATATGGGCGGTCTGCCGGAAGATACGACCGTCGAAATATCGAATATCTCGGTCGACGAGGTCGCGATCGACGCGTTTGATTTCGGACCCGACGTTGGCAATATTATTTTAGACGGCAAAAAAGCGGCGTTTAAACGCTGGACGCGCGACGACTTAAAAGCGCAGGACGATTTCTGGTTCGACCGCAAAGAAGGGCGCGTCTTCTTCTACTCGAAGGAGAACCCCGCCAAGACGTACCGTACGCTCGAGGCGGCCGTTATGCTCCACGTAATCGATCATTCGTCTGTCCACGACGCCGTTTTCGACGGGCTTGATCTCCGCTACGGCGCCGCGCACGGTTTCGGCGGCGCGTCGAGCAAGCGTCTGATCATCCGCAACTGCGATATCAGCTGGATCGGGGGCGGCGATCAGTACCGCGGGGGCGGAGAAGGGCGCCGCGTGCGGTACGGAAACGGAATTGAATTTTGGGCCGACGCGGAAGATAATTTAGTCGAAAACTGCCGCCTTTGGGAAGTTTACGACGCCGCGATTACGAATCAGGGTTCCGGAACGAACGTCGAAAAGAACATTGTGTACCGCGACAATCTCATTTGGAACTGCGAGTATTCCTTTGAGTATTGGAATCGGGACGAGACGTCGACAACGGAGAACGTTTCGTTCGTCGACAACGTCTGTCTGAACGCGGGCTACGGCTGGGGACACGTTCAGCGGCCCGATCCGAACGGACGCTGCCTCATGTTCTACAGCAATACGGCGCAAACGAAGAATTTCCTCGTTAAAGGGAACGTCTTTGCCAACGCGACGGAAAGCCTCGTTCGGTCCGACGCCGCGTGGACGCCGGAACAGCCGGTTCTTGACGGGAACGTTTATTCGCAGGAGAATCAGGCGCTGCCTTACGTCCTCTGGCGCAAAGAGAAAATCTTCCGCGACGGATTCGACGCCTGGCGGAAGGACGCCGGAGAAGAGAAGGGCGCGAAGCTGGAAAAGATTGACGCTGCGAGCCTTATTCCGAAGAACGACGCCGTTCTCGACGGTCTGACGAAGTAGCCTCCGCGCTTTTCTAGCGGCAAAAAAAGGAGCCCCGGCCGAGCAAGTTCGACCGGGGCTCTTTTGCGTTTTATAACGCGCCGCAAACCGCGTTACAGCTTGAAGTTGAAGACTTGGCCGATAAGGCGCGTGAGTCTCTGGAGCAGCGTTTTCGGCGCGGCTTTAATCTTGACTTTCGCGGTCATGCCGACGCGCATGAGCTCGTCGTCGTTATCGAGCTCGACGCGAACGCGAATCGACTCCATCTGGGGGCGTTCGACGCCGCCGTCGGTCGTTTCGGTCGCGATCGGGCCGCCGCCTTTTGTAGAGAGCTGATACGGCACGTTGTTCATGGCGCGCCGCTCGATATCGACGTTGTCTTTGATTTCGCCGTAATAGAGCTCGCCGGGCCGTTCGGTGAGCATAATTTTGACCTTCTGCCCCTTAACGACGTCGTCTTTTTTCGACTGATCGACGACGATAATCGCTTCGAGTTTTTTCGGGTCGCCGACGCTGCAGATCGTAACGCCCGGCTCGACGGTCGTATTCAGATTCCGTTCGAGGAGCGGCGTCCCTTCCCACTGGAGCAATTCTGAGGAAACGTCGCGGAATTTGTTGTCGCGATCCATACGCCAATAGGGCGAGACGACGACGCCGTCGATTGGCGAGACGAGCTTGAGCCGTTCGACTTCCGCCTGAATCGCGTCGTGCGCCTGATATTGACTTTCGAGCCGCGCGCGGAGTTCCTGAAGCCGCGCGACCGCTTCCTGATTATTTCCCATCTGTTCGCACGTGCGGATTTCACGCTCCATTTCAAGAATCTGCCCCTTGACGTCGTTGAGTTCGGAGAAGAGGGCCGGATTTCTGAGCTCGACGAGCAGGTCGCCCGCCTTGACGCGGTCGCCGTCTTTGACGTAGACCTTGGAAATAATCCCGCCCGACTTCGGCGCGGAGATATTGGCGCACGTGTCTGCGCCGGTTCGCAGTTCCAGTACGGCGGGCGCGTAAATCGAGTAAGGGAATTTTACAAAGCAGCAGACGGCGGCAATGGCTAAGACGCCGGCTAACGACGGGTAAAAATGCGACTTTTTCACTTTATAAATACGCCCGGGCACCCAGAAAAATTTTCCGATTTTCCACAGCGGCATGACGAGGAGTCCGTACAGGGACATAGCCGCGATGATTTGCGCGATGATTTTGAGTCCGTATGAATCGAAGAATTTGTAGACGAAGAACAAAATCGAGGCCATAACGACCCAGCGGTAGCATACCGCCGCGACGGTATACAGGGCAAAGAGCGCCTGATTTCGTTTCGGCAGGAACGGATCCTCCTGCGTCTCCATTCCCAGGAACCACTCCTGCGCTTTCTGCGACATGATTTTCGTCGCCTTTTGGCGCAAGTTCGGAATTTCGAGCAAGTCCGAGAGGATATAGTAGCCGTCGTACCGCAGGAGCGGATTGATATTGAAAACGATCGTGCTAATGGACGAAATGAACATAATGTTCAAACAGAGATAGTGGAGCGTGTTCTCTTTTGTGAACCACCAGACGAACGTCGCGATCGAGGCGAGCGTACATTCGACGAAAACGCCCGCGATCCCGATACCGGCGCGCTTCCACTTGCTCGGGAGCATCCATGAGTCGGAAACGTTGCAGTACAGGCACGGAGTGAGCACGAGGATCATGACGCCCAGTTCGTGACACTCGCCTCCCAGTACTTTACACGAGAGTCCGTGCCCGAACTCGTGCAGCACTTTGGTAAAGAAGAGGACGACGCTGAGCAGAATTAAGTTGCCCGGCCCGAAAAACTGATTGAATTCCGGGAGTTTCGAGCGGAAATGGTCGAACTCAATTCCGATGAGGAGCGCCGCCGACGCCATGAGCAGCAGGCAGCACGCCAGCGTGACGGGGTGAAAACACCAGCGCACGTAGGGGAGCAGTTTATCAAAGAACCGGTCGGGGTCGACGCCCTTAAAGCGAATCGCCAGAATATTGGAGCACGCGGCCAGAATTTCCTTCCGCCGCCGCTTCTTGCGGCGCTTGAGCAGCTCGTGCCCCTGATCGGGAACGCCGACGACGATTAAACTGCACTGGTGAAGCTGCCCGACGAAATTCTGAATTTCTTCAAGCGTGATCTTTTGCGGGGGGAACTTCGCTTCAAATTCTTCTTTGATCGTCTCGAGCGATTTCGTGCCGTCCAGAGACTCGAGAATAAAATACTCCTCGTCCTGAAAACGGTAGTATTTGAGCCCGATAGGATCCTTGACGATCCAGAACGAACGGCCGAGATACGTCGCGCGTTTGGCTTCTAAGTCGGTGCGCGCGTATACCGAAAGAATACGTTCCGCGCTGGAAACCAAACTATCCGCCAAAGAAGCCATTGTCAATCCTTTACTGGGGTAAAAATACGTTCGCGGCCGTCCGGACTCGCGCGAGCCCGGACGCGAAGGGCTCTCATTTAGCCTTAATCGTTACGGTTACCAGAGAACCGGGATTCAAGAGCCAATAATCTTTTCCGGTCTCTTTATTGCGAACCGTCTTATTTTCCACGTCGGCGTAGAAGTAGTAGCACCCGGATTCGATTACCTGGCGCACGTAGACGATCTTGCCGGTCAGTTCGACCGGTTCGGCGCCGGGCCGGCGCACCGTGACGAAGATCGTTTTGCCGTCGACGTCTTCCGGAGCGTACTGACTCGCGTCGATCGTTCCGGTAACCTGGACTTTATCGAGCCGCAGAATGTGAAGAATCTGGTCGCCTTCGCGAACCCACTGTCCTTCGTTCTGATAGATTTCGTCGATGAATCCGTCGATCGGGGATCGGAGTTTGCGGTTGCGGATCTGGACCATTGTGGCGTTTGCGCGCGCGAGGCTCACTTTGACCTTCTCGCGGTTGACTTCGAGGTCGTACTGGGCCTTTTCGACCGATTTATTCGCGCGAATCCAGTCGTATTTCTTTTCGTCGATTTCTTCGGGCGAGATAGCGCCGGGCATCGACTTATTGAGCGCGGTAGCGCGGCGATAGGACGCTTTGGCGACTTCTGCGGCTGCGAACGCGACGTCGACTTCGAGCGTTTTTTCCGCTTCTTTGCGCGCGACGAGCAATTCCTGAAGCGCGACGACGAATTCTTGCTTGAGCTCGTCGTCTTGAAGTCTGCCGAGATACTGGCCCTTCTTAACGACCATGCCCCGCGTTAGCTGCGGACGTTCGCTTTCGTTCTTTTCCGCGAATTCAAATTTGCTCAGGAGCTCAAACTGCCTTGCGACGGCCGCGAGCGCGTTGGCTTCCGTTTCCGCGGCGCTTTCCGGCTCGTCCGGCGCTTTTACGGTCGCTCCGGAATCCTGCGCCTGGTCGTTCGCGATCTCCTTGGCGATGCTTTCGGAGAGCTTCTGGAGCTCCTGACCGAGGTCGTAGTCGTCGTTATAGAGCCTCAGTTCGTCGAGGAGCCCTTGGCCGTTGGCGCTAATGAGCGCTTCGTACCCTTCGCCCTTGGGGACTTCGACTTTCGCGTTGCGCACGACGATATCGCCGGCGGCGTTCGTCGACGAGCTCGCGGCGACGGCGGAACTCTCAATCGTGGCGTCGGGCGCGGGCGCGGCGTTTAGACTGGGCGAATTGCCCGGCGTTTGGAGCGAACCGAGCGGACTGGGAACGTTCTGGTCGAAATCCGAACTGGCGGCCCTTCCGAGAACGACGTTTTCGTAATCGTCCTGGCCAAACGCGAGTTCGCACGCCGCGACAACAGCGCACGCGAGGAAGGCGCGCGCGATCCAATCGATTTGTTTCGACATATCAGCTCATGTATCCTTTTTGTTATATGCTTATTCGAAGCGTTTTAACACGCGCTTGCGGCGCGGGGCGCGGCGTCGAATTATCGGAACCAGAAGAAGACGGTCCTTTGCAGGAACGCGACGAGTTCGTTAAAGCAGACGTATCCGAGCGACCGTTTGCCGCAGTATATTTTTGCGGAGACGCCCATGCCGGCGGACGCGGCTTCCGGGAGGTCGTTCGGGTCGTCGATCGAGGCGAGAATCTCGACGGTCGTCTCTTCCGTGCCGCGGTTTTCCGCGCGGTCGTGTATTTCAGTTACGGTCGCCAAGTGCGAATTCGACGGATCGACGGTCATGACGAATTTTACCTTGAGAGGCTCGTTGGGATCGTCCTTCTGAATAACGCGCCGGTAATCTTCAATGTGCCCCATGTATTTTTCGGGCATATTGAGCTCCAACTGCAGTTTTCCGTCGGGCTGGGCGATTTCCATGAGGATTTGCCCGGGCTGCACCGGTCTGTTCTTGAGCGTCGTTTCGAGCTGGAACGTCATGACGACGCCGTCGATCGGGGCGCGCACCTTGAGGTCTTCCTGCCGCCGCGTGAGAATCTGCTTCTGAATTTCCAGCGTCTTTCTGCGCTCTTCATACTGCGCGATCTGCCCGCTGATGCGCGTGCGCTCGACGTCTTTCGCGTCGTAACTCTGTTCCTGCAGAGACTTGATCTGTTTTTCAACTTCCTGAAGCTCGCCGTAATTCTTCTGCCATTCAGCTTCGAGCTCGTTGTTCGAGAGCTCCATGAGGACGTCGCCCTCTTTGACCTGCTGGCCGTGCTCGACGTTGAGGACGTCGACCTTGCCCGGCTCGCGCGTAAAGACGTTTCGGCGCACGACCGGCTCGAGCGACCCGTCGCAGTGCATGTTGAAGTCCCACGGAACGAAAATGAACGCCAGAATAACCGCGAGGATACCGAGCGAGACGGAGATCGTCTTCGGGAGCATTCTCGCGGTCGTGAGGACTTTCGACTTTCCGATCGCCTGCCAGAGTGGCGCTAAAAAGATCGAATTGTGCTCGATCGCGTTTCCGACGGCGACGCGCGCGTGCTCGACGACGATCTCGACGCGCTTCATCATGTGCTCGGAGACGTTCGAGTTTTCGATCTGCTCGACGACGATCGCTCCGAACGGCGGCTTTACGGTTTTCTTGTCGTGTTCCGTTTCGTCGAAGTCTTTTTCGTCGATTGTGCGCGGAATGAGCGGATATACGGCGATCGTCTTGGTGTGGGAGGCGTCGACGTACTCTTCCACAGCCGTTTCAACTTGCGGGGCGAGGTTCGAGGAGTCGCCCGAATAGACCATCGGCTCGTTCGCTTTAACGACCGCGGTCGCCAAGTCGCCAAGCAGCTTGACCGTTTCGGAGCGTTTATCGACCATGTCCTGCCCGCTGACCGCTTCGATTTTCGCGCGTCCGCCGCGCATAATGGCGAGCGAAACGCGGTCGCATTCGATGAGTCGGCGGCTTTCGTTGGCGACCGTATAGAGCGTTTCTTTGAGGTCGAGCGTCTTGTGGATATTGCGCGTGAAGTCTTCGAGCTGCGTCCAGAGACTTTGCCGGTCGCTGAAATTCTTCAGCTGGCGGTTCTTGTAGTATTCGGTCGCGTATCGCGTAACCTGCCGGACGAACTGGAGGAAGCCCTGCTGCGTCGCGGGATTGGAGTCGGGCCGCTGAAAGACTTCGACAATGCCGACCTTTTCGAGCTCCGTCTGAATGACGCCCATGATGATGAGGAAGTCGGTCGGGTTGCCGCCGTCGTTCGCGCCTTCGCCGCCGGAGTGCGGCGGGACCATGAGGTCGTTTTCCGAGGATCGGAGCGTGTTGTACAGGAGGTACGAGTGCGTCTTGTTCGCTTCCTCGTCTTCGTGGAGCTTCGCTTCTTTGAGGTTGACCTGATATCCGAGCGTCAGCCGTCCGGACTCGTCGGTCGTCCAGAGCGCGCCGCCGATGGCGCCCAGCGCGCGCACGACGCGCGTCATGAATTCCGCCTGGAACACGTCGGGAGAGACGTCGGAACGCGAGACCTGCGCGATCTCGTTAACGAGAACGCGAATCTGCTGTTTCGTTTGTTCAAGCATACCCCTGTCGTAATGTTGTTCGGAACTCATCTTTGTACTCAATAATCGTTTGTCCTCGCGGCCGCGCGCAGCATGCTCGCGCGGTCCCATTGCGGACGTCGTATTCTGCCGTAAAAATCGCCGCGTCTTGCCGGGGAGCCGCGTTTTCGGCCCGAGCGCCCCGGGCGGCGCTGAATGTCAAGTGAAACGCCAGACGGATTGACGCGAATTAACGCGCCGTTCCCGCGCGCGGACCGTCGGGGGGCGCTGTAGGAACGGCTCCAGTTTGTTATAATGCAGCAAGTTTGGCGCCGCAGTCGAAATCGTTTTCGGTTTCGGCTCCCGCCCGTCGAAAAAACTCGAGTCAAGCCGCTCAATTATATCGTATTTTCCCGATATTAAAAAGGGCAACCGAGCCATTTTTTTCAATTATATCGCAAAGAGCGCGCCCCGTCGCGGAGCCCTGTTTTCCGCGTCCGTCGCGCCTGCGGTTGCCGCGCTCAAATTTGCCGCCGGTCCGCGCCGAGGACCGCCGCGTCTTCCAACGGAGAGGCCTTCGCCGCTATGGGATCTTCTGTAAAACTAGCCGTCTACCCCGGTTCTTTCGACCCGATAACCCTCGGACATCTGAACGTCATCGAGCGCGCGAGCAAGCTTTTCGACGAGCTTGTCGTGGCCGTCGGGATCAACTCGGAAAAGTCGCCGTGGTTTTCCTCCGAAGAGCGCTGCGAGTTCATTCGTCAGGCAGCCTCGGAGCTCAAGCTCGACAACGTTCGCGCGACGACCTACGAGGGTCTGACGGTGCGTTTCGCCAAGAGCCTCGGCGCGCGCGTTCTTGTTCGCGGGGTTCGGCCGCTGACCGACATTCCGGCCGAGCTCACGCTCATGATGGCGAACCGTCGTATCGAGCCGGACGTCGAGACGCTTTTTCTCATTGCCGACGGGGAGCTGGCGCACGTGTCGAGCTCGCTCATTAAGGAGATCGCCGGCGCGAAAGAGGACGGCGTACTGAAGTCGTTCCTCCCCGAATGCGTCATCGAGGCGGTTCGCAAAAAGGCGGCGGAACACGCGCCGCTGCGCTGACGGCCGCGCGTGCGTTTTGGGCTTGCCAGACGCGTTTGGGGGCGTTCGGAAATTTGAATCTACAGTTTCCGCTCATAGACGCGCAAGCGTGGAATTTTGGCAAAAATGGCCCGAAAAGCAAAATTTCCTCTTGCAAATTCGGTTTTATCAGTTAGTATAAAAGCGTACCAGCAAGGCGACCTAGCCAAATGGCTAAGGCAACGGATTGCAAATCCGTCATTTACCGGTTCGAATCCGGTGGTCGCCTCTTACGGCGCCTGTTTTCCCGTTTGGGCGCGGGCGTCTCGCTTTGAAAAAAGCGATTTCCGAATCCCCTTGAAGCGCGCGTTTGGGTTGTGACTTTCCCCCCTTCCCGCTTGTTTCCCCCTTGTCTTTTCCCTCCTTTCGCAGTCTAGGCGCGCGCTTCGCTTTTTTCTCTTTCTTTCTTTCCGTCGAGTTTTTCTTTCGGCTGTGCGAGTTTCTGTTTTTCCTTTTTGCGACGTCGGTTTGGGACTGACTTCCGCCGCTGTTCTGTTTTCGGTTCGACGGTTTTTTTTGAGTTCAAGTTTCCCGAAAACGTGGGAAATTTATTTTGTTTGCGTGAACTCGCTTGTCTTTTTGCGTTCGCCGAATTACAATAATGGGAGGGAGGACGCGTCGCGGTCGAGTCGGTAAAAATTTGTGTGGCAACGCGGCCGCGCGCGGTTGTCCCAACGCGTTGAAAAGGTTAACGATGGCGATATCGCTAGAGAAAGGTCAGAAGACGGCGCTGAACGCCGGTCTTACTCAGGTAACGGTCGGCGTGGGCTGGAATCCGCGTCTCGACGCCGGCGACAATTTCGATTTGGACGCGAGCGCGTTCTTGCTGAACGCGGACGGCAAAGTTCGTTCGAACGACGACTGCATTTACTTCAATCAGCGTCAATCGCCCTGCGGCGCCGTCGTTCACATGGGCGACAACTGCGACGGAGCCGGGGACGGCGACGACGAGAAGATTTGCGTCTTCCTCTCGAAAGTCCCGGCCGACGTCGAGAGGATCGTCTTTGCCGTGACGATTTACGGCGCGAAGGAGCGCCGTCAGAATTTCGGCATGATCGACTCCGCGTTTATCCGCATTATCGACGGCAAGACGGGCGAGGAAATCGCGCGGTTCGAACTCACGGAAGACGCGTGTATCAATCAGGCGCTCGTCTTTGGCGAACTCTACCGGCGTCACGGCGCGTGGAAATTCCGCGCGATCGGAGAGGGTTACGATTACGAAATCAACGAGCTCGCCGCGCATTTCGGCTGTTTTGTGTAACGCGGCGCGTGGAAATAGAACGTGAAGGAGCCGTTTATGGCCGTCTCTCTTATCCGGGGACAGAATATTGAGACGCCTTCCGACGCAACGCAAGTCAACGTCGAGCTCGGGTGGCGCGCGCCCGCGGCCGTCGAGTTCGACCTTACCGCGAGCGCTTTTTTGCTCAATTCGTTCCGCCGCGTTCGCAGCGACGCCGATTTTATCTTCTACGGCCGTCCGAAATCGCAGTGCGGTTCGGTCGTCCGCATGAGCGGCGGCCGCGTCGGGCATACGGAAGACGAAGCGGAGACGTTTTGCGTCGATTTAGCCGCCTTGCCGCAAGACGTCGAGCGGATCGCGTTTGTCGTTTCGATATCCGACGCTCAGGCGCGCGTGCAGGATTTTGGCGAGGTCGACTCAGCGTATATACGGCTTATCGACGCTCGGTCCGACGAGGAGCTCGTCCGGTTCGACCTTCCTGAGGACGCAGGCGACGGTCAGAGCGCGATTTTCGGCGAGCTTAGCCGTCGCGACGGCGAGTGGGTTTTTCGCGCGCTTGGAACCGGACTCGGTTACGGACTCGGAACGGTCGCGCGCAATTACGGCGTCGAGCGCAGTTAGCGCCGCGCTTGGCGTTCGGCGAAAAAGCGCGCGATTTTCCGCGTTTCGCCGTGAGGAATCGCATACGTTATAAAGGGGCGTTCGCTTCCCGACGCGTTCCGTCGGCGAGGCGCGCCGTACCCGAATCAGTTTTAACCCGAAACGCGCGGCGTTCGCAAAGCGCGGCGCCGTTCGGATTTTGACGGCGCGTTTGTTTTCGCGGCGCGTCGATTTTTTACCGTTTTTTCGCGTCTTTTCGGGCGTGAAGAGAACAACAAAGGACAGTTTCCATGAGAAGACTTCCCGTTTACCTTTTGCTCGACGTTTCCGGCTCGATGAGCGGGGAACCGATCGAAGCGGTTAAAAACGGCATTCAAATTCTGCACTCCGCGCTCCGCAAGGATCCTTACGCGCTGGAGTCGGCGTATATCAGCGTTCTTACGTTCGGAAGCGAAGTTCAGCAGATAGTTCCGCTGACAGAGGTCGCTATGTTCCAGCCGCCGCAGATCTCCGCGAACGGCGGAACGTCGCTCGGCGGCGTTCTTAAAAAGGTAACCGAATGCGCGAACGCCGAAGTTCAGAAGACGACCGCCGAGGAAAAGGGCGACTGGAAGCCGCTCGTTTTTGTTATGACCGACGGATACCCGACCGACGACGTCGACAAAGGGCTGGAAACGTTCCGGACGTATAAGTGGGGCACGGTCGTCGCGTGCGCGGCGGGCGCCGACGCGGACGTAGGAACCCTTCAGAAGATTACCGAGAACGTCGTAACGCTCGACGTCGCCGACGCGTCGACGATCGGCGCGTACTTCAAGTGGGTTTCCGCGAGCATCTCGACCAGCAGCAAGAAGGTCGACGCGGGCCGCGAGGTCGACAGCGGAATGAGCGAGCTGCCCCCGCCTCCGCCGGAGATCACGTTGGTTAAACCGTAACGGACGACGCCGCGTCCGCGCCGTTTATCTCGGCGCGGACGTTGGTTTTATTGGGTTGGACTTTTGACGGCGCGAGGCGTTGGAAAGCGCTCGGACAAGGTGTGGCGGAATTGCAGGGAATCGAGCTTTATATTGAATTGTCGCGCGGCGGCGCGTCCGAAGGGAGACAGAACGTTCTCGACTTTGATTATCCGTCCTTTGTCAGTTCAATCTTACGGATAGAGTTTCCGACAGGTAAGGTTGGCGAACCCTACCGTTTTGAAATTAATCTGGCGCCGGACGGGTTCGATCTTCTTTCGGCGGACGGTTTCGATTTAAAACGGTCGTCGGGATTTGAAGAGTTGGGGTTAAGATGCCGCATTAACGACTCTTCTTTACTGATTGAAGGGACGCCGACGCGAACGTTCAAAGGTCGCGTTGAGTTCTACGGCTACGAAGAGTCTTCGCTCGGCAGGAGCGGCGAATTTTCCATTTACCGCCCTATTTCGATCGCCTCCGTTCCTTTCGAAGCGCTGGAAAAACACGATCCTCCGAAGGACGGCCTCTACGCCGATATTCCCTACGACTGCTCCGACGGATTCTTTCTCGACGGCGATCAGTCGCTTTCCGTTTTAGCCGCGAGCAAACGCGGTCGGCTGCGGGAGCATCTTGGCGCGTACTGCAAGAGCGGCTACGCCTGCGCGCTGGGCGCGGACGAAGACGGTTGGCATGTTTTCGCCGCGGCGGAAGGCTGCGAGTCGGCGAAGTACGCGCATAAAGGCGCCGATCTTCGCCGCGGCGCGTGGACGCGCGGGCTGGAATCGCGTTTGAACGACCCGTCCTGTCAGATTTCCGACGCGGTAGAGAACGCTCTTTTAGAAGCTTACGAACTCGGCGGCGCCGCCGTCTTTCCCGAACGCGTCGAGCGGAAGACGCTGCGCGGTCAAGTCGACTCGCTTTTCTCCAAACTGGCGCGCAAGGAAGCCGAGATCATAGCCGCCGAGGCGCAGGCCAGAAAGAGCGATCCCGACGATTACCGCGCCTCTCTTCAGTGCGTCGCGATAAAGCGTTTTTCCGGAAATAGGAAACGCCCCGACGTTTGGGCCGTCCTCTCTTATGGGACCGGGGACGGAGTTACGGCGATATACCGCCCCAACGACGCCGCACGGGTCGTTCTGCTTACCCCATTGGGGGATGAGAATCTGCGCGACGACGCGTCTTGGGAGATAAAGAAAGAGTCCGCGCCTTGGAAGACGGTTCGCCACCGCGCCCGTATAACGTTTCTGACGGAGTTTGGCGGGATTTTTTTAGCGACGAAAAGCTTGCTGGCGCCCTTTGTTCCGCCCGAATCGTTCGCGGACGAGTACGCTCTTTGGGAGCAGTTTCTGACAAAGACGTTTCCAAGTTTAGCGCCCGGCGCGTTTGACTTGGGTCTAAGCTGCGAAGAGCGCGCCGAGGCGGCGTTAAAGGGCCTTGAATTTCAAATACCGGGCTACTATGGGGACCGCGCGTTCGTTGCGATTGTCAACGACGCGCTAATGCGGGAGCGTTCGGACGCGGACGACGAACCGGACGACTCGATAACGCCGAGCGATCTTGTTGACGAGGAAGACGAGGAGAACGACGACGATCTGACGCCGCTCTTTTCAGCGCTGTCCCCGCCGCCGCGCGCGGTTGAAAAGAGCGACGCCAAGCCCGCGGTCAGCCTTTCGCGTTACCGCGCCAAATTTAAAATCACCCTTTTAGCTCAGTTTTTAGATCCTAACAACGGTTTCATTCAGTTTAACCGCTTTCTCAAACGAATTGAGGAAATGTCGTTTGACGAAGGTGAGACGGCCGTTCGCTACGATTTTACCTTTCCTTTGGCGGACAAGACGGTCGGCGGAGCCGACTTTGCGCTCCTCGACGCGGTCGGTTTCAAACAATACGGTTTCCGCTGCGAAATTGACGGGGGCAAACTTAGAATTAGAAGCGTCGACCGCGCCGGGAAATCCCGACCGTGGTTTAAGGGTCAGATTTCAATAAACGTCGTCGCTCACATTTATTCGGAACTTTCGGGCACGTCTTTTATTACGGCGCTTCCTCCCGAAGAAGCCGGGCTCGTCCCGGTTCAAACGACGACGCGCTTGAGCAGAATTCCCATCGCGCCTAAACCCTTTATAATCTCGAAATCTGCCGGAGAAGAAGAGGAACCGGAACAGGGACAGGCGGCCGTTGAAGAAACAGTCTCGCGCAGATTGCCCGTCTACATATTGCTCGACACGTCGGGGTCGATGCGCGGCGAGCCGATCGAGGCGGTGAAGGTCGGTCTGCAGTCGCTCCTGTCGAGCCTCCGCCGCGATCCGTACGCGTTGGAAACAGTTTGGCTGAGTATTATTTCGTACGATCTTCACGCGAGAGTCCTCACGCCCCTGACGGAGCTTTCCAAAGTAACGCTCCCCTCGCTTTCCGTACCGCAGACGTCGCCGACGAATCTCGGAGAAGCGCTCGCGCTGCTTGTCGAACGGCTCAGAAATGAAGTTCGGCTTTCGACGGCGTCGGTTAGAGGGGATTGGAATCCTATTTTGGTCGTTATGACGGACGGCGCTCCGTCCGACACGCTGCTCTTTAAACGCGCGGCGAACGCGATTAAGAAGTATCCTTTTGCGCGGATCGCCGCGTGCTGCGCGGGTCCGCGCGCGAAAGTCGAGCCGCTGCGGCTCCTTACCGACGAGATTTATTCGCTCGGAACGATGGACGTCGCTTCGTTCGCGAAGTTTTGGGACTGGGTTTCGTCGTTCGTATCCCGCGACAGCATGCAGGCCGCGGCGCCGCCCGACGACTCGGAACTGCCGCCCCCGCCGGCTGAAATCAGGATTGTTAGGTAGCGCTTGCGATTCCGGAGGAACGAATGGGATATTTTTTCGGTAAAAAAGATCTGAGGCCGCCGACGCCGCGTAAAGACGCGCCGAACCTCGCCGATTGGCCCGATTCGCCTAAAAGCGTTTTGACGATTGAGATTGCGTATATTGACCTTCCTTACGACGGGCCCGACACAGTCGAAGAGGTTATCTTTCGCGAAGCGGTCGTCGGCATGTCGTTTAAAAACGGAAAGGTCGGCGAGTTTTATCGCGCTGAATTCCGGCTTTTCGACGTCCCCGGACGCCGCCCCAAAGGCGAGTACGTACTGGAAGACGCGCAGGGATTTGAAGAGCTGGGACTTGCCTGCCGACTCGAGGGCGAGCGGTTGACGGTCGAAGGGACGCCGCCCGCGCCCTTTGAAGGCGTCGTTCTGGTTTCCGCGTTCGTCCGTCCCCAAAAGGGGTCGAAAGACAAGATTGACGAGATTATCGTTCGGCGTTCGTTCAGTATCCTGCCGAATTCAGTCGACCTTTGGGAAGAACACGATCCTCCTAAGGACGTACGGTACGCGGACCTGCCGCTGGCGAAGAGCGACGGCGCCTCGCTCTGTCCTGAACTTGGAATCA
>CAMNJU010000010.1 GCA_946541595.1 uncultured Planctomycetales bacterium | reverse complement strand
CTCCGTCGGGTCCGACGGAATATACGTAAGGAACGAGGAACCAACCGGGCTGCTCCGCCGGCAAAGTGGCCTCGGTAACGTCCGTATCGTAGGCAAGCTGAATAATACTCAACGGATCGAACGGATCGGCGTCTTCCCTCGCGACTCTATTCGTATTAGGATCGGAAATCGTAACGACGCCGGCATAGCAAGCGGGCTGTCTGTCGCTGTCGACAAGCCCCGGCGCCCAACGCATCCAGCGAATCGGATTTCCCCAACCGTCGACGAATTCGAAAAGGCCGTTATTGTCGGTGTCGGCGATTTCGCGCTCAGAAAACGCGGCGCGAGCTTCCGGATCGGCGTTCATGACAACGAGGTAGAGAAGCTCCGCGTTGATATTCGGCAACGCAGGATCGGCTCCGTTGTTGACGGCAAGCGTAACCTCGCGACGATAAACGTTTTGGAGCGGAGTATAGTCGTTGTTGGAATCCTTGTTAAAATCGGACTCCGTGTCTAACTCCAGATACGTGCAAGGCATATCGCAGCGAAGGAGGTCGCGGAGCGTCCGCGTGCGCAGGTAGGCGCGCTGTCGGGCGGACCTTTCCAAATTGTCGATCTCGACGCGGCGATACTGATACTTTTCGTAAATTCCGGTCAAAACGTTGTCGATCTTTGCGACGGTCGTTCTCGTTTGAGTTTCCCGAGCGCTCTGAACGGCGCCGCGAACCGTCGTGATCGAAATAGCGCCCAACATGCCGATAATTGTGATTACCGTCAAAAGTTCGACCAACGTGAAGCCGTAACGCTTACGAAGACGCGCGACGTCGGCGCCGTATTCCGCGTTTCTGGTTAAAGTTTTCATTCGCATACCCGTCGGTTCTCGCTGTTCGGAACTATTTCAAATCCTGATTCAATCGCTCTCGCGCCGCTCAATCCTGTTCGGAGTCTAACGCGGATCCGTTAGTGAAGTTCGTAACGTTGTCCCAATCTTCCAAGGAAAGCGTGTCTTTGACGGCGACGTCGCGCGCTTCGTAGTCGTGATCCGTATGTTCCTCATTGCCGTGAGGATCGGAGCCGTAAATACCGTCGGCGCCAGGAAGAATCAACTGGAACGAATCGGCCTTGTACCACGCGCCGTTCTTCATGTAAGGCGCGACGACGCCTGCGTCTCCCCAGTGATACTCTTTTCCGGCGTATGAACCCTTAGTACCTTCCCCGCGGAAATACGCGAGGGTCTGACCGGCAAAACAAAAGCCTTCGTCGTCGTAATTCCCTTCGCCCATCTCTTCTGAATGGTACTTCAGTTCGATGAGCGGTTCTTCGCACGGCTCGTCTTTAATATCGGCATACGCCATTCGCGCGCCGCTTGCGTCCAATCCGAACGGATTCATAACGTCGGAGAGGAAGCCGTCGTAGACGGGCCCGTCGGGAGTGGCGTCCGGAGGACCGGCGAGCCAAAAGAGCGCGGCGGAACCCGGCGTACGCTGCATCTCCGCCAGAGCGAAATCGACCATTTTGTCCACATTGCCGGTTTTCAGGACTTTCGGCCAACGCTTCAAAATGTGCCGTCTGACTTCGGCGGGGGTCGCGCAACAGTCGGGCGGATACTCGCCATGCTTCTGCTTATACAGCTCCAGCGCCCGCGACACGTCGTCAAGCTGCATCTTCAGCGTCACGTTCGAAAAGAACCCGCGAGCGCCGCCAAGCGCGACCAGGGACGCGGCGGCTATGAGCGCGATAATCGCCACGACAATCAAAATCTCGATCAGTGTGAAACCGCCGCGGACGCTCTGCGAGGCGCGCGCGCCGTCTGTTACGTTCCAAGATCGCATCTTTATTCCGTTTCTAACCCTGACGGTTCCCGTCGACCGATAGCGTCAGGAGTTAAATTCAAAGTTCGCCTGTCGACGCTCTAAGCGCGTCCTCTAACAAGTTAGAGACGCCGAGTCCCAAAAAATTCCTGTATAATCGCTCCCATGCGCAAAAGACGCCGCAAACGTATTCGCGGCGTCTTCCCTCGCGAATCAGTTCGACAAGCTTTCGATAAGCTTGATCATAGGGAGGAACAGCGCGATAACGATCGTACCGACGACCACGCCGAGGAACATAATCAGCAACGGCTCGATCATACTCATCAACGCTTCGGTGTAAACCTCGACTTCTTCGTCGAATACGTCCGCCACCTTGTAAAGCATCGCGTCCAATTCGCCCGTCTCTTCACCGACGTCGACCATGTTGACCACGATGTCGCTCAAAATCTTATTCTTAACCTTCATCATATAGATGAGGCAGCCGATAGGGCCTGCAAGGAAGCAGAAGAAATAAAACAGGCACGCGGGATGGAAGCCCGGACGCGAGTTCGCTTTCATAGGATTGGCGATCGTATCGCCGTCGCGAATCCCTTCGAGAATCTTCTGATACATCTTCTCGAAGACCGCGTTGTCCGCCGTTTCTTTCGTAATGTGAATCGCTTCCAAAATCGGAACGCCGGACTGAACCAGAGTTCCAAGGGTACGCGTCGTACGCGCAACGACCGTCTTTTCAAGCAGGATTCCAAAAATCGGAACTTTCAGGAGGAACAAGTGCCATCCGAAACGCATGTATGAAAAACTGGTCGTAATCTTAATGAACAGCCAAATACTAAGCGGAATACCGGGGATCAGGTACCAGTACGTCATGACCATGTGGGACGCGTTAATCAGCCACTGAGTCAATCCCGGAAGCTCCGTGTCGAAGTCCTTAAAAATGTCTTCAAATTTCGGAACGATGTTCGTCATAATGAAGATCAAAATACCGATAGAAAACAAAAGAACCGCGACCGGGTAGGTCATCGCGGATTTAATCTTTGCTTTCAAGGACTCCGATCGTTCAAGGAACTCCGCCAAACGCTGTAAAATCGTTTCGAGCGCGCCGCCCGCTTCGCCCGCTTTGATCATGTTGACGTACAGTCGATTGAACGCCTTAGGGCATTTCGCCATAGCCTCGGAAAGGCTCGAACCGCCTTCAATCTCGTTACATACGTCAATGAGACAGTTTCTCAAAGCGCCAGGCTTCGCTTGCTGTTGCAAAATGTTCAAACTTCGTAGAATCGGCAAGCCGGCGTCTTGAAGAATGGAAAGGTTACGCGTAAAGTCGCGGAGGATCTTCGGCTTGACTCTTCCGAATGAGAAGGTCTTGCCTCCGTTCGTCTTCCCCTTCTTAGCGACTTTTCTCTCTTTGTTGAGAGCGATCTTGGTAACAAGATAGCCGCTCTCCTTTAGAGTTGCGGTTACTTCCTCTTCTGTCGTCGCTTCAATGACGTCGGTCGTCGACTTACCTGCGGCGTCGACGAATTCTACTTTATACTTCGGCATGGGAATACCTTTTGAACGAAACTACAGCGGCAATTTACAGGTCGTCTTCAAACCGTCGATCGATCTTATGGGAAACGGTCGGAAAACGAGGAGTACGTTTAAGCCGGCGCGCGCCAAGCGGCGAACCGACTCGAGGGAAGCAAGCGCAAAGGTCCTGCCGTCGTTAAAAACGTGCGCGCCTCTAAAAAAGTATAGCCAACGGCCCGCAGTTTATCAACGCCCCACATAAAAAACTTTACAAAAAACACGCAAAGAATGCGAGTTATGTCGATTTTTAGTTTTGGGCGCCGCGAACCCCTTTTAAAGCTCGCGGCGTGTAAAAATCGCGCGCGTTAAGGTTACGCGTCGAGAACCGTTTCGCGAACAACTTCTTCGATGGTCGTCGTTCCTTCGAAAATCTTATCCAAACCGGCTTCACGCAGGGTAATCATCCCGTTTCGCTGAGCGGCTTCGCGCATTTCCGCTATGGACCCGTTGCGCAGGACGATGTCGCGAATCTCCTCGTTAACGCGAAGGAATTCGTGAATAGCGGTTCGCCCCTTGTAACCGGTGTTGTTGCACGCGACGCACCCGGCGCCTTGGTAGAAATGCTTGCCCACGCAATCTTCCGGTTTGAGGCCGAGCTCGGCGAGCTGCTCCTCGGTCGGCTTAATCTCGGTTCGGCATTCCTTGCAGATACGGCGCACAAGACGCTGAGCCAAAATCGCTTGAAGCGTCGCGGTGATAAGGAATTCGGGAATCCCCATATCCTTAAGACGCGTGATTGTGCTCGGCGCGTCGTTCGTGTGGAGCGTACTGAACACCAAGTGCCCGGTAAGGGACGCCTGAACGGCGATTTGCGCGGTTTCACGGTCGCGGATCTCGCCGACAAGGATTTTGTCGGGGTCCTGACGCAAAATCGAACGTAAGCACTGCGCGAACGTATTGCCAATTTCCGCGTCGATCGGCATCTGAATAATGCCGTCGATGTCGTACTCGACGGGGTCTTCGGTCGTCATGAGCTTGTCGGTAATGACGTTCAGCTCAGAAAGCGCCGCGTAAAGGGTCGTCGTTTTGCCGGAACCGGTCGGGCCCGTAACGAGAATAATCCCGTTAGGAATCGAAATAGTCTCGCGGAACTGCCGAATGAGCTCCTGAGACATACCGACGTTGTTAAGGTCGAGCGAAATAACCGACTTATCCAAAATTCGGCATACGACGCTCTCGCCAAACATCGTAGGCAAGACGCTGACGCGGAAGTCGATCGGGTTGCCCGCAACCATGAGACGAATACGACCGTCCTGCGGGAGACGTTTTTCCGCGATATCGAGGTTCGCGAGAACCTTAATACGCGTCGTAATGGCGCTCGCGAGGTGTCGGGGCGGAGGAACCATTTCATACAGAGTTCCGTCCGCCTTGATACGGATCTTGAACTCGTCTTCAAACGGCTCAAAGTGCAAGTCGCTCGCGTGGTCTTTAATCCCCAAGAGGAAGACCATGTTGAGCAGCTTGCGCACCGGGGCGCTCTCCGCCAAAGCTTCGGCGCTCGTCAAATCGTCGCCGTTCGCGGATTCCTCGAGCTCGTCCATGAAGGACTTGTCGTTCTTCATGTTCTCGATAAGGGACTCGACGCTGTCCCCCTCGTCGGTCGCATAGTAACGTTCGAGAGCGACGTCGATTTCCTTCGGGGTCGTCACAACGACGCGTATCTGATAACCGAGGAAGTTCCGCAGCTCGTCCATAACGGAAATATTCTGCGGATCCGCGGTCGCGATAGTAAGGACGTCGTTGCGGAAACTCAGGGGAATCACGCGATACAGATTCGCCATCGGTTCCGTCAGATGGTTCAGCACTTCTTTCGGGATCGTGAGGTCGGAGACGGCGACAACCTGCAAGCCGTTCTGTTCGGCCAGCGCCTGCGCCACCTGCTCCTCGGTGATCATGTTCATGCTGATCGCGATCTGACCGAGCAATTCGCCTTGACGTTGTTCCTGCTCTTCTCTTAAAAGATCAAGTTGTTCTTCGTCAATGAACCCAAGGTCAATAAGAACCTGACCAAAGCTTCGCGCCATTCTTATGTTCTCCCGATTCCGAAAAATATTCTCTCGTCAAAAGGCCCATTCGCCGTTTGGCGCGCTCCGTTTCTTCCCTTTGCAAAGAATTCAGCGAACGCGGCAGGCGAAGGCGACGCGCCCTAAAAAAATTGCCGTAATTTTAGGAAAAACGTCTTCGACGTTCAAAACGTTCCCATGTATGCGGTCGTCGTAAAATGCTCGCGCTTTATATTACAACTAAAAAACGCATCGTTTTGAAACAGTTCACCGCTTTCCGACCAAGAAAACGATTCGAAATCGGGACTATTTCTTTAACAGGCATTTTCGGCGCCAACTTTACTCTTTATCTTCACAATTTTGTCTAAATTGACAAAAACATGAAATTCAAACACGCGCTTGACGCGACGCGCAACAGTCTTGGCGTCCTCCCCTTCCCGGCTTGAATTCTCCGCTTTCGCGAAGCGCCGCCGAGCGAGGTCGACGCGCGTAACCGTTACTCCTCTTCCTCCTCGTCCGCGTCTTCCGTTCCCAAACCGCTTTCCCAGCGACGCATCTTGTCGGCGAGCTGGTCTGGCATATTCGCCTTAATGAGCGCGTCCTGCTTTGTAACGACCTGATCCTTCCAAAGCCGGAAGAGGTGGTCGTCAAGCAGCTGCATTCCGAGCTTGTGCCCGGTCTGGATCGAAGAGTTGATACGGAACGTTTTGTTCTCACGAATGAGGTTCGCGATAGCGGGGGTTACCACGAGCATTTCATACGCGGCGATACGCCCGCCCTGAATACGCGGCAAAAGCTGCTGCGACAGAATACCGATAATGGACGTCGACAGCTGCGTACGAATCTGTTCCTGCTGGTTCGTCGGGAATACGTCGATGATACGGTTGACCGTACCTTGCGCGCCCGTGGTGTGCAGCGTGCCAAAAACGACGTGGCCCGTTTCCGCTGCGGTAATAGCCGCTTCGATCGTCTCCAAGTCGCGCATTTCACCGACGAGGATTACGTCAGGGTCTTGACGCAGCGCGGCGCGGATCGCGTCCGCGAAGGACATAACGTCGACGCCGACTTCACGCTGATTGACCGTCGATTTCTTGTGATGATGGTAGAATTCGATAGGGTCTTCGATCGTGATGATGTGATGGTCAATATTGGTATTGAGCCAGTCGATACACGCCGCAAGAGTCGTCGACTTTCCGGAACCGGTAGGCCCCGTAACCAGAATCATACCGCGCGGACGCTGAATGAGTTCCTTCATAACGGGAGGCGTTCCCAACTGCTCCATCGAAAGCAAGTCGTTAGGAATCTGACGAAGAACCAGCCCCGTGTTCCCCTTTTGCTTAAAGATGGACACACGGAAACGGGCTTTATCGCCAAACGCAAAACCGAAGTCGGAACCTCCGCGTTCCTGAAGTTCCTGCTGGCAGCGCCCGGGCGTAATACTCTTCATCAGCGCGACCGTGTCGGACGGTTCAAGCGACTTTGTTTCCAAGCGCACCAAACGGCCGTGCAAACGAAGCACGGGAGGCTGCCCAACCGCCAGGTGCAAGTCGGACGCGCCGCGCACGACGACCGTCTCAAGAAGCTTATCAATTAAAATCGTTCCCATATGCTTAACCTCTGTTTCAGGCTGTCTGCAAATCTATTCTCTACCGCCGCGAACTGTTCGACAAAGAGAAAAGGCCTATCAGACGTCGTCGTCAAGACGCGCGACGCGCATGACTTCTTCAATCGTTGTTATTCCCTTCATCGCCTTGACGATACCGTCCTCAAACAGGACGTGCATTCCTTCGCTTCTGGCGACGCGGCGGATTACGGTTGTCGTCTCGCCTTTAAACGTCAGTTCGCGCACTTTCGGAGACATATACATCAGTTCAAAAATAGCGCGCCGACCGCGATAGCCCGTCTTGTTACAGTTCACGCAGCCCTTCCCTTTGAAGAACGTCGCCTTGGCCGCCATTTCAGGGGTGATGTGAGCCGCGCGCAATTCCGCCTCGCTCGGCGTGTACGGACGGCGGCATTTCGGGCAAACGACGCGGACAAGACGCTGAGCCATGATCCCGATTACTGAGCTCGCAACGAGGTAGCCGGGAACGCCCATGTCGACCAGACGCGTAATTGCGGAAGGCGCGTCGTTCGTGTGAAGCGTGCTGAATACAAGGTGGCCCGTAAGAGACGCCTGAATACCCATGGACGCCGTTTCAAGGTCGCGCATTTCGCCGACGAGAATGACGTTAGGCGCCTGACGCAGCATGGAACGAATAACCGCGGCGAAGTCTAAGCCGATCTGGTGCTTAATTTCCACCTGATTGATACCGGGCAGATAGTATTCAACCGGGTCTTCCGCCGTGATGATTTTACGCGTCGGCGTATTGAGTTCGTTAAGAGCCGCGTAAAGAGAGGTCGTTTTACCGGAACCAGTCGGCCCCGTAACCAGAATAATGCCGTTAGGACGAGCGATAAGGTGTGTGAAACGCTTGTAGTCGCGTTCGGAAAAGCCCAACTGAACAAGACTGACGCGAATGTTGTCCTTGTCCAAAATACGCATAACGATCGACTGACCGTGGTTGGTCGGGATAACGGACACGCGCAAGTCGAGTTCTTTTTCGCCCAAGGTCAGCTTGATACGACCGTCCTGCGTACGGCGGCGTTCCGCAATGTCAAGCTTGGCGAGAATCTTGAAACGGGACATGAGCGCGCCTTGAAAACGCTTCGGCAACGCTTCGCGCTCTACTAGAGCGCCGTCGATTCGGTACCGGATACGAACGCGATCTTCGAACGGCTCAATGTGAATATCAGAGGCGCGAAGCTGAACGGCTTCGGCGATGATCTGGTCGCACAAACGGACGATAGGCGCGTCGCTCTCGCTCCCCGAGCCAGCCTGCGCTTCGTCGCCGCCGGCGCCCTCGACGACGGTAAAGTTAATCGCCGTGTCGGTCATTTCGTGAATCATGGAGTCGGCGGACTCGCCGACGTTCTGACCGTAGTGCTGGTTAACCGCTTCCTGAATCGCTTCTTTCGACGAAACGACCGATTCGATCGGACGCTGAAGGATGAATCGCAGCTTTTCGAAGACCTCGACGTCGTCCGGATCGCTCACGACGACAACAAGGGCGTCGCCGTCCTCTTCGTACGGAAGGACGCAGTTTTCACGGGCAATCGACTCGGAAATCAACTCGATAACCGCCGGGCGAATCGCCACGTCTTTCAGGTCGACGTACCGCTTTCCGTGTTCTTCGGCAATCGCCTTCGCAATCTGCTCGCCGTTCACGTACCCGAGCTGTTTCAACGCCTCGGGCATCTTGACGCCTGTCTTCTTCATGAGCTCTTGCGCTTCCTGAACTTGCGTACGGCTCAGCAAGCCATCTCTATTCAAGATCCCAAGGTAGTTCAGTCGTTTTGCCATAAAAGCACCCTAAGTTTTCCACAGCTTAAAAACTCACTAAACGAGCGCGCGCCGGTTCGACGTCTCGAACAATCGAACAAGAAACAGCAAACGCGTCGGCTGTCGCCGAAACGGCGTTTCGACTCCTTCCGACTTTCCCGATAAAACAGAAAAAGCCTTTCCTAGTTTAATTGCTCTATAGCTAAAAATCAAGGGTTTTTTAATTATTAGGCTTTTCTTTGCCCGTTTTTGACGCATACTTTTTAACACAATTGTTAAAATCAGCACAACCGTTTTAGCAAATATGATCAGATTATTTTTATTAAACGTTAAATTTTTACATCAAGAAAAAGTTGACATAGAATGGATAAGATAAGGAAACAATTACAAAAAGAACGGCTGCGACGAAGCCTGTAAAACTCCCGCAGCCGTTCTCTAAAACGCTCTCGCCCAACCTTCTGTTTCGATCGGTCGCGATTATTTCTTCACGGTCGCTTCCAAACGCAGATTTTTAATCGCCAACGACGCGCTGTACGTTCCGGGAGTCTCCCACCCGTAGTTGAAATGAGCCAATTTTAAGTCGCCGACGTCCGTATGAGTCATAAAACCGCGTTCTTTCGCGGTTTTTAGAGCTTCGGTTATATACTGAACAAGATCTATCTCAATGTGCGTCCACTGCTTGGAATAGGGATTAACGCCCGACATAACGTCGTCGATCGTTTTTTGATCTCCAAGCCGATAGATCAGTTTGCCGGTGCCGATCGTTCGCGGATCTCCGTCTACCTCGACGTACTGCTCCTGAACTTCCGAACGGTCGTCAAAGAACGAGACGCCAAACCAGATATAGTCGCGGTAGTCGGGCGAATCAGGCGAATCGTTCGAAATGGCAAAGTAGACAGACGCTTGGGTCGCGTGGACGGACGAATTGAACTCGCCGTCGGTCATGAGGCGTTTCCAATCGCACACGCGCGCGTCGCACGAAAAGACAATCGATTCCGCGTCGCTGAAAGACACGCGCTCTTCGGGCGGAAAATCGCGGACAAGAAGCAAGTGAATCCACGGTTCGCCGTTCTTACGGGGCGCGGCGTATTCCTTGTCGGTCGAGACGTCCAGATAAAGAACAAGCTCGCCGTCGGCGTTTCTCTCAAGCGCTAAGCGCTGACCAGGGGTTACGGATTCCGAAAGATTCGCGCCGACGTTTATCTTTCCCTTTGTCAGATCGTATTTCGAATTGTGCTGCGCGATCTTCCAAGTAGGGGCGGCGTTCTGTCCGGGCGCCGCGTCAAGGCCGGGAACCGGAAGACGCAGAATTCCAAGCGTTCTAGCGGCGTCCAAAACGGTAAATCCATTACTGAAATTCAAGTCGCCAAACAACTCTGAGGTCTCGGAACCGTTGGGTTCGTCGGCCGACAGAATTCGGCATTCCCAGAAGGCCAGAACCGTAACGGCGAGCGCGATTCCAACAAACGCCCAGGATCTTCGACTACCAGCGCACATCGGGTCTACTTCCTTTCAGTCAATTACGCCGCAAGACGCAGCGTTTCTATGTGTTAAATCAATTCTCATTTTTTAAGATCGGGATACTGACCCAAAATTTCGTCGTAGACCGCGCGAACGCGCTTCACTGGCAAGGCAAAGCTAATTCCCTGATACTGCTGACCAAAGATCGCGGTGTTGATTCCAACCAGCCTTCCCCGGTCGTCGACGAGGGCGCCGCCGCTGTTGCCGGGATTGACAGCCGCGTCCGTTTGCAGAAACTCCTGCGCCACAACGCCCTTATCGTCGAAGACAAACCGCTCTTTTGCGCTAACGATTCCCTCCGTAACGGTATGCGCCAATCCGTAAGGATTGCCGATCGCTAAAACGGCGTCGCCAACTTCAAGCGCGTCGCTGTCGCCCCACTCGATCGCGGACATTTCTCCCGCTTCAACTTTCAGAACGGCGACGTCTAATTTTTCGTCAAATCCAATAAGGCGAATACCTTCAGAAATACTGCGTCCGTCGCTCAAACAGATTTCCACGCCGTCTACAAGACGTCCGTTTTCGCAAATGACGTGGAAGTTTGTAACGATAAGTCCGCGAGGATCAACGACGACGCCCGACCCTTGGCCTTGCGCTACGGCGCTTCCGAAATAATCCGACGTTATCATGTTTGTCTTGATACCGACGACGCTCGGCGCAACAAGTTTCGCGACATACGCAATTTTCATATTGCCAATCGCGTCGGGATGGTCGGCAAGGAACTTCTCAGCCTCCACCCGTTTCGCGCGTTCGGCTCCCCGTGTCGTGGAATAAGCCCAACGCTCGGCTATAGACGGGGTTAACACTATCGCCAATAGGATAACAAGCGTCAGAACTAAATAGGACATTCGCGCCGAAGCGGCGGCGCGTTGAGCCTCCTTTAAATTTTCGGCGTCGCCGCGCGGCGCTGGAGTTGAAATGTAACCGGAATCATTAGAAACGCTTTCCGCATTTTCGTAGGGGTCCATATAAAATCCTTTCAATACGGTCGATCGAATAAAAGGGGGCCGCAAGTTATAAAAGTTTATTTCTCGCCTTTCCGCGTAAGAATCAAAAGACATTTCGTTCCTACGTCGGGGATTCTCTTTGTATTTGGCGCGTAACAGAGCTGCGAATTATCGCTGGAACTCTCAAAAGGAACGTCTAAAACGGACCCCGGAAAATTCGACACGCCAAAGACTTCGCCCGTTACGTTGGCCAAGTAGTATTTCTTTCCGTCAGGGTCGACGCCAAAGAGACCTCCGGTAAAGACCCAAGAAGCCTGCATCGTCTTGCCGGATTCGTTCTCCAAAATAAAATCCTGCGCTCTGGCATTTTGAATCTCTTTACTCTTGGGTTCAAACCAGCGTATTTCAATTTCAATAACGTCTCCGGTCGGCGGAACGAAGACAGGATCAAATTTAGCGGGCGCGCCCTGCTTCGCTCCCACCGCCAAAAGCGCGGCGTGAATCAAATGCGGAGGAACGTCCAGAGAAACAATCGACTCGTGCTCTTTACTGTTGCGGCGGCACGCAAAGAACTCGAGCAGCCCTTCCCGGAGACAAATTTCGCCGCCCAGAGCCACGTGTTTTCTATCCTTGGAAACCCAAATTGGCGAAACTTTATCCAGTTTTCGCAAATCCTCAGGAACGTCGTACAGGGCTGTATAATCGAACGCGTCTTGCTTTCCTTCTTCCGTCTTTTCCTCATTGTTCAAAACGCCGCCGCTATTTTCAGCGTTAGGCTCGGAAGAAACCGGTTCCGACGCGCCTTCTGGCTCTTGAAGTGCGGAACCTGACGCGACTTCCTGCCCCAAAGCGTCCAGCGGCATACAAAAAGCAAGCGCCACGACTAAGAAAAAAAACAAACGCGCCATAATGTTCACCGTTCGTTCTCGAGTTCTACTGATAGGCGTCTGCGCGTCTAAACCGACCGTCAGTCGCGTCCAGCCACGCGATTTCAAAGGCGTCAAACGTCGGATTCTTTGCCAGAGCCCTTAGAAATGACGTTAAAAACGTGGAATAAGCCGTTGTTCCTCTTAACCGTATCGACGCTTTTATCGGAAGAACGCGAATTGACGATGCACGTCATCCATTTGATATAAACGTTTCGAATTAAAAGAATCTCCCGGTTGTTACATACCCTACACAGTTCAGTCCAAAAAGCCCCCAACGCTTCGCGCGATTCTACAGAACCCGCGCTTTTAACGACGCCGTCAATAAGCGAGTCGAGCTTTCTAAGGAACACGTCTCTATCTGGCAATTTACAGCTTAAAAGAGCAAAGGGAGACAGCGTAAAGCCTCCGAAATCGTCAGAGCGCCGATCAGCCTTATCAGGATCGGCGGAACGAAGATTACCCTTCTCTCGCGCTTCTTGAATTCCGCGTTGGACGTCGTCTAAAACGCCGCGGTTTTTCCCGTCCTCTGGCGGCGCATCCTGAGAGGGAGCGCCCTTTTTGTTTTTATAATCTTCATACTGCTTTGCGCCGACGTCCTTCGTGTAGGATATCAATTCGTCATAGAAATGCCTATCTGTTTTTGGCTTTCTCTCGCCTTTCGGATTAGCCAGAACAGATTGGTCAAAAGAGATAATTTCCGAATCCGGATCTGCGGCTCCGTTTTTCCAACTCTCGCCGGAATCGTCGTCCAAATGGAAACTCACTCCCTCGTCTGACGACTCGCCAAAAGCGTCTCCGCCGTCTTCTAGCACGAATTCCTCAAGGAGTAGATTGCCTAGGCTCGCTAAATCGCTGAATTGAATACTCCCGTTAAATACGCTGGCTCTAAATTCATCGACGACTCTCTCCATAGCGTAAGAAAAAAGGCAAAGAGAAATGGAATCCCCTCCGGCTTCCAGAACCCTTTCTAAACATTTACACCAAGGATTATGAACAAAATACCCGCCCCCGTCGCTGTTGCAATAATCCAAATTAAAAAAAGATTTGGCGTCCGTCGAGTAGGGCAAATCCAAACTCCTCTTTCTTTGATGAAAAACGCCGGTCACGCGGACGTCTCTATTTCGAAAGACGATACCAACAGCCACGGAAAGAAGCGGGCGCAAAGCAAGCGGAGTCAGACCGTACAAAGCTGAAACGACTCCCATCGGCGAACGGCTTGCCACAAAGAACGTCTGCGAATTCTCGATTACCGACTGCGCCAAAACGGCCAGCGTATGAGGAGAATTCTTAGCGATCTCAGCTTTCAGTTCGCCAAGTTTTATTATTTCCCTCTGCTTATCCACACGGAAAGCCTGAAGTTTCTTTCCTTCTGCGTAATGGGCGTAACTCATAAAATATAAATCGGAGATCGCCTGAGACTGCAGACTCCACGGGTTTGAGCCGCTGAGTGCGAACGCTTGCCAATCGGCGACAAGACATTCAAAAAAGAACTTTCTCTGGGAGTCAGGCTTCGTTTCCAGGTCTTTTGGACCGGGCGCCAACCTCCCCACCAGCATGCGTCCGCTCGGGAGTCCAAAGCAAAATAGATTGGACCCGTCGAAACGATCTTCAAAGAGAGCTACGTCGGCGGCGCTATCAAGGACGACTTCAAGGTCTTCGTCGCCGACCCCGTCAGTAGCCTGTTCCAGAGAAACAACGTTGCGAGGTTCGCCAAGCGTTACGGCGACAACAACCTGATCTACCATGCCAGCGTTATCCATGAAATTCCTTTCTCGATACGTTTCTCAAAAACGCCACACAACGTCCAACAATCTATACGGCAGTCTCTGTCCACAAAGGCACAGCCCCGTCGCCCGCCGTTTCACGCGCCCCATGCACGACCCAAAAAACAAGTCTGTTCGCCTTGATTTCTGGCAAAGACGTTCTTCCTTCGTACGCTGAAAGATTCGATTGCACGCGTCTGAAAAGGTATTTTAGCGAAAAAGAGTATTATTGGTAATTCGTTAAATTTAATTTAGCCGGTAATATTTCCCATTTCATCAGATTTACGCCGGCATTTTCTGTATAATTCCTATAAAAAGCAATCGAATTCCTCATTTCCCTACGAAGCGTAATTCTCTATAAAAGTCGGCTCAAGTTATACGACTGGCGTTGTCGATAAACGTGCTACAATGACGCTAAAAAGTCGGTTTCGTGGAACGCGCACAGCCGTGAATCCACCCAAAATCGACATATTTAGTTCGTTGACGATCGGTCTCCGGTCGTTGCCCGAAGACGGAGTTTCAATTCGCAGCCCGTCGCTGAGACGCTTATGGCATACGCGTTCTCGGCGCAGACTCCATTGTTTTCCCAGAATCAATTTTTCCTTTTATTCCAAAGGAAGTTTCGATTCTGTTTGTGGCGTGTTTTGCATTTCTTTCAATTTTGATTTTAGAAAGGGGTGCGAGATATCCGAAAAAAGGAAAAGTCATGGGGACGGACTTCGATTTGAAGGACGCACCCGGTACGGTTTTGTCTTGGCGGCGTCGTTTCTGCGCGGTTAGACAGAATCAGAGGGTTCGGGAACGTCGACACGGCCTGTTTTGATCCGTCTTAGGCGGTTCAAATGGACGTTGGCGAGCGCACAGTCCGTCTGAGCTATTTTTCGTTAGCCTTTTAACAACGCGTCGGAAGTTTTTGCGTCGTTACGGAGAACGGCGTTTGACCGAGACGAAGGCTTAAGTCTGCCCGCGATTTAGCGAGCAGCTTCGTTGGACACAAATGCGTATATTTTTATCGGAGAGCCTGCAATGAAGGTTTTTACAACTGGTCAGGTCGCTAAGATCTGTAAAGTCGCCCCTCGTACTGTTAGCAAATGGTTCGATTCCGGTCGGCTCAAGGGGTACCGTATCCCCGGTTCGCAAGATCGACGCATCCCTCGCGATTGTCTCATCAAGTTCCTCAAGGAACACGGCATGCCCCTTGGCGATCTTGAAGACGAAACGCTGGCCAAAGTCCTAATCGTCGCGCAAGATCAAGTCTTGATCGAAAACGTGCGGCGCGAACTGCCCGTCGAACGCCAGTTCAAGGTCGCCGTGGCGGCTAGCGGCTTCGACGCCGGTATTCAGGCGGAGAGCTTCCATCCCGACTGCATCATCGTCGATTTCTCGATCGGTCGCGCCGAAGCGCTGCAAATCTGCCAGAATCTTCGCCGCAATCCTGAATTCGGCGAGATTATCCTTATTGCCCTTCTGCCTGACGACGGAAGCAGCACGAGTTTTGATCGTTCCAGCATCAACGAAACGTTCCGCAAGCCGTTTGATTCGGCGCTTCTTGCCGAGCGTCTCCGTTCGCTGGTTGGTTCCAAGAAGGAACTCGGAGTCGTTTGAAGTCTGCTCGTCAGACGGAACAAAAAGGATTGACGTTCCAAGCAACTTTTCCGCAAGACGGCGAAAGTTGTGTGTTTCCGACGAAGACGAAAAATAACGAACTGGAGTTGACCGTCAGGCTATCCACGGCGCCGCGATCTTGTAGGAGTCTCGGCTGGCGTCAAATGGTATCATGATTATTCATGCCTCGACGGTTAGCTCCTTCCGTTTTTTCAAGGCTTGTCTAAAAAAGCGCAATTGCGTCGGTTTTTCCGTTTGAAGCCGCATTTTTCTCAGTCGGGCGCGTAATTCTTTTGTCCGTACGCGCAGATTTTCTCTCAGCATTTCCCGATTCGTTTCTCCAAAGCCATTATACTATTTTCAAGACGCCGTTCGGAAGAATCAAATGAGAGCATGTATTCAACGCGTTTCGATGGCAAAAGTCGAACTTCCCGATCAGAACAATCGCGTTTCGGGTCAGATTGAGAAGGGATTCCTTGTGCTACTAGGAGTCGGCCAGGAAGACGAGGTCGAGGACGCTCAGTATTTGGCCAAAAAGATATCAGGTCTCCGCGTTTTTGAAGACGAGGCCGGCAAGATGAATCTCAACCTCGAACAAGTCGGCGGACGCGCGCTCATCGTCAGCCAATTCACACTCTACGCGGACTGCGTCAAGGGCAACCGCCCCAGCTTCACAGACGCGGCGGAACCGGAAAAAGCAAATCGGCTCTATCGAACGTTTGTTCAAGAACTCAATTCGCTAGGAACGCCAACCGAAGAGGGCGTGTTTCAAGCGAACATGGCCGTTTCCCTGATAAACGACGGTCCGGTAACTATCTGGCTAGACTCCGTCAACCGACCGAAAAGCAAGAAAATGCGATCCTAACGCAACTTTCAAGCGCGCACAGCGTCAAATACGAAGGCGCCTGTTTATCCAAAAAGGGATTTGTCAGAAGAACAAATTTTCACTATAATGGGCGGGGAGGATCGCGTCGTTTTACCGAAAAATCCGGGCGGCTGCATATAAACGCGTCAGTCGGCCGCCTGCGATTTACCGCGTTCGCTTGAATTCCAAGCTTTTTCCGTTATTCTTATTTGTGAACGACGTTCAACGTTATCAATACAGTCGCGAAACAGGAGTATAGAATGCGTCTTTCCAATCTTATCAGTCCCAAGAAAAAACCGCGACAGTCCAAAGACGCTTTCCGCAGCTCGAACGCTACGCGACGCGCTCAACTCGAACCGTTGGAAAGACGAGAACTTCTTGCGCTCGCGGTAACGACTGCCGATTATCGCGCGCTTGTTAACGCGGATTCTCTTGGGAGCGACGAGGCTTCCTCAGTCTGGGTGACGTCGCTGAAAGACGTTACTAACGTTAACGACGGCGAAATTACCTTCAGAGAAGCGCTTGACTATGCGTGTCAGAAGCTCACTTCGGGCGAGACGGTCGCTTCGAGGATACGCTTTTCCGTTGGCGGTTCTATTACACTGTCTACGTCCAACCAATCCCTGAAAATACTGTCGAAGAATATCTCCGTAGACGCTTCCGACGTAGGCGGGATTACTGTTCAGGGCAATACGTCGCTCCTTCTGTACGTCTTTGGCGGAACAGACGTCAATCCTGTCTCTGCCGAGCTGAAAGGACTGACGTTTCAGGGGAATTCCTCGACTTCGATCAGTTCCAAAGGCGCGGCGATTCAAGTTAGCTCCGGATGCTCGCTAACGCTCGTCAACTGCAACGTTATGGGCAATACCTCCACTACCGGTTTAGGAGGGGGAATCTATGTCAGTTCCGGAGCGCTTACTCTGATCGACTCAAACGTTTCCGGCAATACTTCCGGCGGGACTTCGAGTAAGGGAGGCGCAATTTACGTCGACTCCGGTTCTCTCGACGCAACGCGCGCTGTTTTTTCCGGTAATAGCGCGAACGACGGAGGCGGAATATACGTTAAGAGCGGATCCGCGTCCTTTGACGGATGCTATTTTAGAGAGAACAGCGCGACTTCGGGAGACGGCGGCGCGCTCTATATGACGGGCGCGACGCTTCACGCTTCTAACGTGAGTTTTCTCAGCAACGTCAGTTCTCGGGACGGAGGCGCGTTCTACGTCGACGGCGAAGGCGATTCCATTTTGGACAGGATAAGTTTTACGGGCAACCAAGCCGAAAACGGAGGCGCCGTCTATCAAGACTCCCTATCGCTGACGATAACCGACGCAAGGTTTGATTACAACGTAGCAACACAAAGCGGCGCTGGGTTCTATGTCTGTCCAAACGCGCTGACTCTTATCGACAAAGGCAGTTTCCTTCAGAACAAGTCCGCGGTAAATGGAGGAGCGATTTACAATGCCGGTTGGTTGGAATTAAACGACTCAGAACTCAATATGAATTCCGCCCAAAAATCGGGCGGCGGGCTTCACTCTACCAACTATTTTGAGCTCTCCCACACGTCATTTTCCGATAACTCGGCAGCGGTAAACGGCGGCGCTATTTATTCCAAAAGCGACTTACTCTCTTGGCTGTTTAATTCGAAGATCGAGAATTCGTCCGCCTATGAAGGCGCCGGCGTGTATAACGAAAGTCCGCTCTCCGTCGCCGATTCCTACTTCTACGGCAATATCGCGTCGGCAAATGGGGGCGGTTTTGTCAACGTCGGCGATATGACCGTATCAGGCTCAGAGTTTTCTGGAAACGTAGCGCAGGGGCTCAATGGCGCGGGCGGCGCAGGGCTTAATTATCCGCAAGGCAAACTTACGGTAGCCAATTCGGCTCTCTTGGGCAACTCCGCGCCCAACGGCTCCGGCGGCGCATTGGCGAACAGCGGAACCCTCTCTGTTAGCGCAGCTAATATCGACGCCAACATGGCGGGCGAACTCGGCGGGGCAATCCTCAACGGCGGCGGTCTGAGCGTGTTTTATTCGACGTTTAGCTCCAACAAAGCAAACAACGGCGGCGCGATCGCGGCAACTTACGGCAGTTCTACCGTGGCGTCTGGCACAACTCTGTGGGGGAACGAAGCAAGCAAGAACGGGGGCGCGATCTACTCGTACGGAACGATGACCTTCGAAGGCGCAACCGTCTCCTACAATACGGCGTCGACGTCGGCGGTCGCCGCGTACTACTACGACAGAGAAGCCGTAAGCGCGCCCGAATTTGATTCGACGTCCGTTCTCTCTAACAACGTCGCATCTTCCGAAGTCGAAACCCCGGACGTAAACAGCGACGTTGCCGTCATAAACGCACAATCGTACGACGTCCTCAACAAGGGCGTTTCATTTGGCGCACACTCCGTTTTAGACGGAACCGGTTCCGAATCGTACGTTATCAAAAACATCGGGCAGAACTATATTAGATTCTCCGGCTTTAACGCGCTTACCAATGCGGAAACGTCAACTTTCACCTACAAATTATCATCAGAATCAGGGCAAACGATTAATACAAGCAAGACGTTCACACTTGCGCCCAATCAATCGGTCTTACTAACGGTTTCTGTTTCGCCCAAAAAAGTTGGCTCTAAGTATTTTCAAATTACTTGGAATACCAAGCAGACCTTGGAAAACGGAACGGCTATTGCGAACACAGACGCTATTGTGCCGATTTACGGTTCTGCAGAAATTGCGAAAGCCGCTTCCGTTTCAACGAGCGTTTCCAACTTAACCGCGTCCGCCAAGAACGTTATAACGGGTTCCGTTTCCGTCTCTTTGCCCAAAGCGCCGACAGGAAACGTCGTCGTATACTTGACGGCTTCCGACAACGCAATCCTTTCTACGAAAGAATTACTCTTTACGCCGTCAAATTATACAGAAACACAAACGGTAACCGTCACGCTTGACAACGATTACTTGCGCGAAAACGGCGTTTTCGGCGATTATGTTCTCATTAAGTCGCAAATCTTTTCGTCCGATTCAATTGGGGTCGGCGCCGCGCTCACTGAAATTACGATGGATATTCCGAAAAACATCCCGTTTATATGCGCCAACGCTGTCGACCTTAACGCGTACGGCAGTTCCAATACCGTTAGGTGGGATCTCAACGGCGACGGTTCTGCCGACGTCACAACCAACGGTCAACCGGTTTGGATAGACTCTTCGGCAATCGCGGGTAACGAAACAAATAAGATTTCGGCTTCTCAGAAATCGGGAAGCGCTACTAAAGTTACAACGTACGACGCGGTAACGTTAACCGATCTCCCGAGCGCGTACGGCGAATTAGAAACCTTTACCGCTGTTCCCGGAATGGCGCGACTTTCAGTTGCCGCGACTAATGGCGCCGTTAAAACGTGGCGCGTCGATTGGGGCGACGGTTCGCCGCTGTCGGAAATTACTGACGAATTAAGTATGGCGCAAGTATTTTCTCACTGCTATTTGGACAACGGCGTTTACGCGGTCTCCATGCAACTTATAGATTCAAGCGACGTTACGTCTGGATGGCTAACTATCGGAACGGTTAATATCAAAGGACTTAGTGAATCATCCAACGCCATTATTGAGCTTGCCGACGAATTTGAATCTGCTCTTTCAGACGTTGCGGAACACGTCGCTTGCCTTGACGCGCAAATTCCGTCTTCGGCCGTTACTGTATCGATTGCAGACCTCTCTGCAACTCAGGGGTTTTCTGATAGCTTAGACATTCAGAACTCCCTTTGGAATAACGAAACCCGCAAGAAAAGAATCAGACCTATCGACGTCTTCTGAGATATTGCTGTTTCACAGTAAAAAAATTCTGGCGTCTCCTACTGGGCGACGCCAGAATTATTTTTATAGAAGGCTTCTCCAAGTTATTCCAAGCTTGAAAGCGATCGCGCAGGACGTCGATTAACGTTTATTCCATTTTTGCGCGTACTCCATAGTAACGCGGTACTTAGGAGAATCGTCTTCTGTTTCGTCGGCATATTCTATCAGTCCCCACGATCCCCATTTAGACCATTCTCCAACAGAAGAAAAATGACAGAGCGCGCCGCCGCCTATTTCTTCCCAAGCTTGAAAATATTTCTCGTATATTTTTCCCATACGTTCGGAACGGTTTGCGGCAGTCAACAGTGAATTCAAACGCTCGTCGTCGTTTGCAACCCACAGTCCGACGAGATGCTGCCCAGCCTCATAGGATATCAAAGCAAGACCGTATCTGTCGGCAACTTCCTTTTGTTTCTTGATTGTGTCGACCGTTTCTGGAAGGATTTTGTTCTCAAGACGGTCAAGGATTCCTTCGGTCCCAAGCGCAATCGCCTCGTCCTTTTCCTCTGAGGAGATACTCCAACCGACGTAAGGAGCAATTGCCAACGCGTCGGCATGTTTCCATGCTTCTTCAAACGCTAGAATCTGTTCGCTAACGTAGGGATTGGCGGACTGCGAAGGCAGAACGCGAATTAAACGTTCGGAACCGCCAAAGACGTCCTCAAAAATTGCAAAAATTTCTACCGAACGCCTGGCGGTATAGAGCCAAGCAGCTTCCCAATCGGTTTCAGCCATCTTCATCGCGCGTCCCTTCTCAGCCGCGCGATGATTTTGAACAAAAGAACCGTTCCAAACTTCATTGGAGTATTCGAGATATATTTTCTTTTCGAGAGGCAAACAGTCCCTAAGCAAAACGGCCAAATTCCGCACAAATTCGTCGTCCGCCTGATCAGGAACGCAGAGCCAAAGATCCGCTTCGGTACGTCCAATAAAATCGCAAATGACCTCGTAGGGAACACCAGCCCTAGTATAAGTTGCCTCTTCTGGACGGGGGCGTTCTGACCAAGTTTTCAAAGAAGAACCGTTCGTCGCCTGCCAATCCATCGTACGAAAAATCTTCATCGACTTCCAACGACTTATGAAAACGGGATTCCAAATTCCGTATTTCTCTCGCGATTCCTCAGTTCCAAAACCGGGCATATAAACGTGAATATTCCGAACATAGTCTTTTGGATCAGTCTTCATAATACGAAGCCAAAAAGCTCCGTTCTTAGAATCGACCTCTATCTCCAACGTTTTCTCTTTCTCAGAGACCACCTTAGCGTTTCCAAATTCAAGTTTGCCCTCCCCTTCATACGTTACTGTATAAATTCCGGAAGGAAAGTGTCCTCCGTTAATTGTACAAAGGGGAACTTCTGCCCAACAGTCATTTTTCAGGCTTTTAACCCATCCGTTAGAATCAAGATCAAGCGCAGGTCCCTTTCCCCAACTTTCGCCTTTGCGTTGACTTATCCATTGTCTCGTTTCCAGAAAAACGTCAACAAAGGGCAGTTCCGTATTCCAGTCGCAGACGCCGGCAAGATTTATGCCCATAATTGGGCCCTTCGCCAGTTTCACCGCCCCTCGAACTCCGCTCTTAACGTCCTCCGCAGAAGTCAAGGAACCAAAAACAAAAGTCAGGGCGAAAAGAGCCGCGAAAAACAGTTTTACCAATCTCATATCTATCGGAGTCTCCGTGGGATAATTTCTCAACGCAATAGGCTGCGATTACTGGAGCGAATAGCAAACGCTATTTTTTCTTTGTAAGAATCATGAGCGTGTGAGACTGAACGTCGTAAACATAAGAATCTCCTTCTGGGAGTTTGGGAAGAATAATCTGATTGGCCTGAACGATTTTTTGCATGAACTCTTCCTCAGAATTGGGAAATCGTCCTTCGCTCGCCTGAAAAAGACTTAACGCTTGTGGAATCTGGATGTCAAACACAGCTTTTTCCTGAGCGTGGAAGTAGGTTGAAATCGGAACGGTAATGATAGAAGCGGCCTCTTCCGAAGTAACGCCGTAATTCCCCTTGCCCGTCGCGCCGACGCCGGCTTCCTTCAGTTCATACTCCTCCTCAGGAGACTGATTCGCCGCTTCTTCCGCCGCCTTTTCTTCTTTTTGAATTTCAGCAGCTACTTCTTCTGAAACGGTCGGCGGAGCGACTGGTTCTCCACACCCTAAGCATATCAGCGCAACAGTTCCCAACGCCAAGCCTAAACTATCAAATCGAATTGTCATTTTACGCTTTTCTCCTTAGTGCGTTGCCTAAATAAACCGACTCAACTCTTCCGTTCAAAAACAAGGATAACCGGCTAAGAACAGAAAAACTTCATTCGGCGCAACGATTGAACTCATACAAAAAAATACCGACGGAAACTCCCAAATTCAGGGAATCTACGTCTGGACGCATCGGTATGATTAATTTACGGTCACAAACCTGAACCTGTTCCGGGGTCAAACCCGTATATTCGTTACCGAACACAAACGCGGCAAGAGAACGCCGTCCCTTTATGTGGGGAAAATCATACAGCGAACGCGCTTCCGAATCTAAAACTGTAGCGTAAAAAGGAATGTTCCAGCGTTCGCGAACGCCCTTGATTTCCTCTATTAAATTAGCGGCCCGATAGATCGGGACCTGTAAAACACCGCCCATTGAAACACGGAGGGCGCGTCTGGAAAAAGGATCGCAACAACGCTCTCCTAAAACGACCGCTTCCGCGCCGAGCGCAGCGGCGCAGCGGAACGCAAGCCCCAGATTATCGGGTTTTGTCGCGTCTGGCAAGACGACCCAAGCGTGCTTGTCGGAACGTCTGCATTCTATTTCAAAAAATCTCTCGAAACCCTGTGTTAGCGTTGGAAGCGCAACACGGCGTCCTAAAGCCAATATCCCCTGATGAAACTCAAAACCGAGAAGTTTGTTCGCTGCGGCTCGCTCATCTATATAGTAAATTGGGACGTCTTCGGGGACAAGCTCAAGGCAACTCTCACCCCCAGTTTCCTTTCGCGTCGTTAATACTGAATCGACGGCGTATGGGGAGCGCAAAAGACGTTCAACGACTAGCGCTCCTTCCGCCATAAAAATTGACTCGCCACGAAGCGTGCGCTCTTTCAAATTCCAAAAAGGCGCAAGCCTCGAATCGTCAATACTCTCTATTATCGTAATACGTTTGTCTAAAAACACAATATCAACCTTGCTGCGAATCCCCCGACGCCGCGTCGAGTTAAGGAATCTCCCATAATACTACTCGCTATATTGAAAAGCCGCCAATCGCTCCGGCGCTATTGCAAAATCATACTTCATTTCAGCGGCCCTCTTCAAGTACTCGTCAGCCCCTTTGCTATCGCCAAGCGCCTGCTTCGCAAGTCCGCTAAAGTAGTATGCGGCCGCGCATGACCCGTCAGTTTTGATCGTCGCTTCACATAAAGCGAGAGTCTTTTGAGGCATATTGCGTCGAAGCCAAAAACTGGCGCAGTACGCGCGAGCCTCGCTTGATCGAGGATCCAGTAAATAGGCAGTTTCAAAATCAACTTCCGCGTCGGCAACGCGACCGAGCATAAGCCTCGCTAATCCGCGATTACTAAACGCTTCGGCACAGATCGACTCCGTTCCCCGCTCAATTAAATAGTCACAATCCTTTTCAGCTTCTGAAAACCGTTGCAACTCAATTTCAATAGCGCTGCGAGCTAACCGTACCTCATCGAGGCTGTCCTCGTGTTCAACCCAAAGGGTCGCTTCTTTTAACGCTTCGTCTAGCCGTTTTTGGGCTCGCAAAACAGAAATACGTTCTATCAAAACGGGCGTCTTAAAAGGACTCAACCTCTGAACGACGTCCAAGGCAAGGAGGGATTCGTCCCAGCGCTTGAGTCGGCGAAAACCGACTGCGAGACCAAACCAGATCTTCGCGTCGCGGGGCGACACTTTGAGAGCTTTGGAAAAAGCGTCAATTGCCTTGTCGCCGTTCCCGCTAATTAAAGAATTCGCAGCCTTCCAGCGTAAAAAGGTCGGAATTAAATAAAAAGCACAAAATAAAGCGATTACAACTAGCGCGTAAAATACAAAAAACGCCTTATTCAAATTACCTCCCTATAACGGGCATTTCCATACGCTTTTCGTGGAGTTTCACGAGATGGATAAAACGCCCTCGTTCGACGTTATGTTTAATTGAATTTGTTCCTTTAAAACGCCTTGCCTATACGGAATTAAAGGGCATAGCTACAACTTATACAAATAACAGTTTAGTTAGAGTCTATCAAAATTTATCCGGCTTAAAAGTCAAAAGATTACTTTTAACTAAAAAAAATCAAAAAGCTTTTTCTATGAGTCGATAAGACGAAGGGAAAGGAATGAATTAATAAATCGAAGCGCTTAATCTGCTGAAAAAACAGAATAGAAAACATGAGAAAGTTTTAATGTTTTTTTGTTGGCATTTTAGGCCTTCAAAAACGCCTCCTTCGGTTTTACTCAGTTAATCTAACAGTCCCAATTTCAACATATTCAATCAACAATCGGGAAAAAGTAACATGTCAAGCGACCCCAGAGATCAGGAAATTACCGAACTCAAAGCTAGAATTCGTCGCCTTGAAGAAACGCTCGCCGACTCGCAATCGCTAACTGCAGTTGGAGAATTGGCAGGTACGACGGCTCATGAGTTCAACAATATTCTGACGCTTACGATTAACTACGCGCGAATGGGGCTCCGTCACAAAGACGACGAAACGCGCGACAAGGCTTTCAACAAAATACTTGACGCTTCAAACCGCGCGGCCAAGATTGTCGGCGTTGTTCTAGGATTGGCGCGCAACCGAAAACCCGGTCGCCAACCCACGGACGTCACGAGCCTCGTAGAAGACGTGCTCTTGTTACTGGAACGTGAACTCACAAAGTACAGGATCTCCGTCGAACGGAAATTTGAGCCCGTCAAACCTGTTCTGGCAAACGGCAACCAAATACAGCAGGTTCTTATCAACCTACTTGTCAACGCGCGGCAGGCTTCGCCAAACGGGGGGAGACTGATTGTTAAAATTCGTCCCTGCGAGGAATCAAACCAATACGTAGAAATAATCGTTCGGGATTTTGGAACCGGAATACCACAGGAAAAATTACCCCATATTTTTGACGCTTTTTACACGACCAAACAAGGGCCGGACGAAACCGGTAAAGGAGGTTCAGGGTTGGGACTTGCCTTATGTAAAAAGATCGTTGAAGATCATTCGGGCAAAATTCGCGTCAAAAGCTCCGTTGGCAAAGGAACGTCGTTTACGATCCGACTTCCTCTAGCGCCGACAACTAACGACGAAGAGTAGCCTCGCAAACCGTTTTCAATATTTAAGAGAGGCTTTTAACACGGTTCTATAACCTCAAAGTCGTAAAAAAGTCGAAAAATTTCTGAGAATCGTTGGAAAAAAGGGATAAATAGATTATACTAAGTGAGCGGTCGTGTGAAAACGGTCGAGTTTTCCTGTTTTATCCGGGGAAGCTGCTCGCCGCGCGTTTGAAGCCTGCCGGAAGGAGCGGAGTCGGCAGATTCTGAATGTTCAGAGATTACCGTTGCGGGCGTTTTTAGTTACAATTTATGCTCAGGAAAAAAAGAGATGTCCAAGTTTTTGTGCCTTTTCTCCACTGCTGTCTCGGCGCTATTGCTCCTTGTTTTCCTTCTCGACATTGTGGCAGGCGTACCGTTTAAAAAGGCAAGTTCGTTAATGGATATCATTTTCATTGTTTGTTCGGCCGGAGTAGTCGCGCTGAGCATAATTTGCCTTCGCCAGCAAAAGTAGACGCCAGCGTTTACTTTTCACGCAGGGCGTCTGTACGGGGGATTCGATCAAGAGCGAATTCTCCTCAAGAAAAAAAGAGAGGATTCCCCCGCCATTATTGCGACCAGGAAAATGTCGCTGCGAGACGAGCGAACGCCGGGCGTGCACCTGCACTAGCCGGTTGATGGCGTTGGCTCACGCTAATGGTTGACCATCCGGGCAAAAAAGTTTGGGGGAACCCTCCGCTTGATATTCTACACCCTCTTGTAAGAGGAGTCAAGTTTCACTTAGAAAATATCTATTCTCGTCGTCCTAATTCTGAATAAAAAAACGTTTTCTCTATTACTTTTCTATTCAAATAGCAGTCCTTGATCTACGCGAGACTTTTGACGACGCCTTATTTCCCGCAAATTTTAGAGCTCTTTTAGTGAAATCGGGTAATTTCACGCGCAGATTCGGGTGAGTGAGTGTATAATATAGGGGGAAAACGTCCACTGAAATCAGTTGCATATCGTAGCGTCAGCCACGAAAGCGGCGCATGTTTTGCGTTCGCTAACGTCTTTGTCGCTAAGTCACACGGGATTTTTTCATATGGCAAACGAATCAAAATACGAATTGGTCAGTTCGCTTGATACAAACTCGGCGACAATTACGCAACGCACCGACCTTCAAACCGAACTTCCAGACCTACTCAGACAGCTAATCGCCGTTCAAAGCAAACAAAATGAGCTGCTGCAGGAAGTGGTTAATCAGTTGACAGCCGCCCAGCGTCAACGAAACATTGAGCTTGCCCAGTGGAAACGAGCGAATCCAACTCTCGCCAATTCCTGTAAAATTGCCGCTGACTGTCTCGGAAAATTGCAGACGGAGTTTCTGACGTCGCTCGCTTATGACGTTGACGACAATTTTGAAGACCTTCAAGGTAACGAGTATCTTTTGAATGAGTTTTTCGAAAAGTACGGTCCGCGGATTATCCATTTGAATACGATTCTGCAAACCCTTTCTGTTCTCGGCAACGCGCCGGACCTTTCGAATACGATTTCCAACAATTAACACGCTTCGTTTTCGAAGTTGTATAACGTTTAAATCCGTTAACTCAGGAAATGCCGCAAAAGCGTTCAGGAGAACCTCCCGTCAAATTTCCGGTTTTGTCAAATTAATCGCTCAGACGACGTTGTTGGCGAATGAATATGAAAAGCCGTTCCTGCAACGCTTTCTTGGTTCAATAGGAGTTTTTCATGTCGTCGTTTTCTTTTAGCGCTAAAACGTTCTTTCGAAGCTGTTCGCTTCTTTTGATCTCGTTTTGCCTTCCGTTTGCTACGAATCTTATCCTCGCAGACGAAGACGCTCCCGTTCTTTCGATGCAAAAAATCAGCGATGATAACATTCGAGTCTTTGTTGACGGTAATTTTTTTGCAGAGTACCGTTCCGACTATAAAGGCACGCCGATCATATGGCCTATTTGCGGACCAAATCAAACGCTTGTCACACGCGCCTGGCCAATGATTGAAAACATAGACGTTGACGCGGAGCAGGATCCGCTCATGAAAACGATCTACGAAAATGCGGTTATTTCTGAGCGCGGCGGCGTCAAAGACCATCCTCATCACCGTTCGCTGTGGTTCAATCACGGCGACGTTCTTCGCGGAGATTTTTGGGGTGGAACGCCTTCGGTTATTAAACAGTCCAAACTCCTCTCTGCTACCTGCGACGGACATACCGCTACGGTCTCAACCGAAAATTTCTGGTATAACGATAAACTTGGGCGGAACGTTTGCCGCGACGTACGCACGGCTGTTTTCGGGAGTTGCTTTATCGGAGATAAACCTGTCCGTTACCTAGATTTCTCTATTGAAATTTTCGCATTGGAGGATGGCGTTATTTTTGGCGACACGAAAGAAGGCTCCTTTGGAATTCGCGTTCCAAGTCCTACCGCGATGACCACTAAAAAACTCAATCCCAACTGGGGCGGCGATATTCTTAACGACGCCGGCGAAAGAGGCGGCGAAACTTGGGGCAAACGTTCGAAATGGGTTAATTACACGGGACCTGCTGAACGTTTTCTTACAGGCGACGAGCTTGCCAAAGAGTATATAAAGGCAAATAACGCTTCCGACTTTCCTCTTACGTCAATGGGAATCGCCGTTTTCAGCGGCCCTAATTCTCTTGGCGCGCCAGCTTGGCGCCATGTTCGCGATTACGGTTTATTCGCGAGCAATCCGTTCGGTCAACATGATTTCGAACCTAATACCCCTAAGGCCGACGGTTCACAGAACATCAATAAGGGCGAATCGTTATCTTTTGCGTTTCGAGTTCTGTTCCACAACGGCGATCTTACAGCGGAGGAACTAAACCAAGCGTATCAAGCTTACGCCAAATGACGGCGCATAGACACGCCCAATGAATACGAGACGGCGCATAGAATCGCTAAGGATCGCCGATTGTTTGCGCCGTCATAATAGGAATAGTTCCTTACAAGTTTCAAATTAGCAGAAATGACTGAAAGAGAACGAGTTCTTCTCTTACTTTTCTGTTTTCGTTTCCTCGTTTACGGTAGAATATGAATTCACAGCAATTTACAGCTCAGTGTCCGCATTGTTCAGAAACCTATCAGCGGTTAGATAAGAGCCTGATAGGAAGAGTTGTGGTATGCCGTAAATGTCACAAGAGTTTTACCTTGCAAGACGCTTCAAAAGAGCAATCGCAAATCGATTTACCTTCAGGAGAAAATAACAATAACAATAGCTACCATTCTGGTTTGAGAACAAACTCAGAAGATTCCTACGACGAGCTTCCCCAATCCGTAATTGACGATTTTGCCAACCGTTTTCCAACGCCTCCCAAGGGCGTCTGGCCCGTTGGCGAAACGCTATTGGACGGAACGTGCCAAGTACTCCCGTTTTCAAAAAATAAACTCTACGCCGAAGGGGGCGTAGGAGTCGTTCAAAGAATCAGACGTAGAGACTGGAACGTTGACCTCATTGTAAAAAGTCCAAAACCAGGAGTAGTTCTAACAGAACACGGAAAAGAGAATTTTGAACGCGAATGTCAAACTTGGATTGAATTAGGTCTTCACGCCAACATCGTTTCCTGTTATTTTGTCCGCCGCATCGACGGAATCCCGAGGTTGTTCGCAGAATATGCGCCCGACGGTACGCTGAACGACTGGATCTCGTCAAAACGTCTCTACGAAGGCTCTGCCTCGGAAGCGCTTGCGCGTATTCTAGACGCGTCAATCCAGTTCGCTTGGGGCTTGGAGCATGCGCATAGGCAGGGCTTGCTCCACCTAGACGTTAAACCAGGCAACGTAATGACGTCTGGTTCGACCATCAAAGTTACGGACTTTGGCCTCTCTAAATTTGCCGCTGAATCCGCAGAAGATAGCGAACTTTCTACGGAAAACTGCGACGGTATGACCCCGTCTTACTGTTCCCCAGAGCAATATCAAGCATTCAGAATATACAAGGCTCGTCGTGCAAAACACGCTTCTGAGACTGAATTGCAAACGCGAATCCCTATGACTAAACAAACTGATATTTGGTCATGGGCAATTTCTGTTTTGGCAATGTTTCACGGACGTTCACCTTGCAAAATGGGCGGGCAAACTGCGGCTAAAGTTTTTGAAGTATTTCTAGCCTCCGAACGCCCAACCCAACGTCCTGCTGTTCCCAAGGGAATGATAGATCTTCTCCGATGGTGTTTTCGCGAAAATCCGTCGGATCGTCCGAGTTCTATGCAGGTTGTCGCCGATCAAATTATTCAGATATACGAAGAAGTAATCGGTGAAAAGTACCCAAGAAGGCAACCGCAAAACGCGGCTCTAACCGCCGAAAGTTTCTCCAACCGAGCTATTTCTCTATTAGACCTTGGAAAGACTCGCGAAGCTTTGGGGCTTTTAGATCAAGCGGCCGCAGATTCCCCTAATCAACCGCAGATCATATTTAACAGAGCCTTGGCGCTATGGCGCGCTGGTAGAATTCATGATTTACAGGCAGTTCAACTCCTCAATAATCTGACGCAGAATAACTCCGCTAACGCAACTTCATTTTATGCTTTTGGCCTGATAAATTTCGAACGCGGAAACCTAAAAGCGAGCGTGAACGCTTTCGCACGCGCGCTAGAAATTGAGCCAAAATCCAAAGAAGTCAAGCGAGCGCTTGAAGAAGCGGAAAAGATTGCTCCATTTGATTCACAATGCCTGACTCAATACGTTCTAACAAAACCGGACGACAACTCGACGCCACCTTTGTTCGTCGACGAAAGCGGCGAGTTTGCCTTACTTGAATTGATCGATAAAAAAATAGCGCTTATCAAAGTATCAAACGGTCAGACGCTGGCTAATTTCATTCAGAAGAATCATCAATCAGCTTCCGCCTCCCAACGGCGGGTTTCGGCCGTTAGCGACAACTATAAATGGAATCTGGTCGCAACGGAACCTGATACCATTGTTGTTTCTTCCGCAACAGGCGAAAACGGTAACAAATCCAGAGTACGATACAAATTTCACCTCGTCGACTGGGGCGCTAAAAAAACACGTCCTATGGACGGAGTCTTCCTAAAGGCGCTGAACAATCCAGACGAGCAATCTATATCAAACAAAATACTTTTCAAACTCAGTCCTTCGCAAATTGAAGTTATTGACCGGGAATCGGAAAAGGTTATCCAAAAGATTACGGAAGACGAACAGGAGCTTTCTACCTTTGACGTTACCCCAGACGAAAAATGGATGGCATTTGGTGGGGACGAATCGCTTGTTCGCATATGGAATCTCAAAAACAACCGCTGTGTACGAACATTCTACGGTCTTGGCGGCGTCATTGAAGCATTGTGGTTCGATCCTAAAAAAAGGGTCGTTTTAACCCTGTCTAAGGGAAATATATGCCAAATTTGGAGCGTTGTATTAATTTGCATTCACTCTAAGATGATACACGCGCCTCATATGTTGTGCTTGATCAACTCGTCTGAAGAGTTACAAGAACGACAAGCTCAATTTAATCATGCTCTTCAGGAAGCTCGGGAAGCAGCCGCCGAATCAAATATACCCAAGCTGTTACAGATTTACCGCGACGTTCGCTCGATTGAAGGTTGGGAACTGTTACGTGGACAATTTGAAACGTTGCTTGATCAACAAGTTCCAAGAAGCGCTTTGGACGACGCCGTCGAGACTTTACAGTTGCAAGCGCACGAGGGCGCCGTTTCAACCATTGCGTTATCGTGGGATTCTTCTTTTCTGGCGTCAGCGGGAAAAGATCGTGTCATAAAGCTTTGGACGAGCGCGCCCCCTCAAGAGAACGGCGGCGGTCAAGACAAGCAACCAAACGCAAAATCTTTGTTAACAAGACAAAAAACTTGGAAACAAAAATTAGAATTGAGTTATCATTACGATTGGATACGCTCAATCTCTCTTTCGCCTAACAACCGTTTCTTGGCTTCCGGAAGTTGGGATCATCAAGTTGCCCTTTGGGATCTATCGACAGGAAAACGACTGCGTTCCCTTCCCGAAAAGATTAAGAATTTAACCAAACTTTCCTTCGCGCCTGACGGAAGAACGCTCGCCGTAGCGACGGCTAATGGAACCGTCTCACTGTGGGATCTTGGTACGAATAAACCTTTACTTCGGCTTAATGTGGGTTTAGGGTATACGCGGGCCCTCACTTTTAACCGAGACGGACGATTTTTCGCAACCTCTTCTGACGACTCCGTCGTTAGATTCTGGAATGGACGAAGCGAACTACCTTTCAGAGAAGTTAAGGGATTTCCGTCAAAAATCATTACTCTTGATATTTCCTACGACGGTAATAGCCTCGTTGCTGGGTGCGAAAATGGGAAGATATACATCGTTGATCTTACGGATGAAAGCGGTCAAAAGCAAACAATTCTGTCTGGTCACCTTGGCGAAGTTAACGAATTGAAACTGTTCCCCGACGGAGAGTGGCTCGCTTCGACAGGCAAGGACAAGACAATAAGATTTTGGAATTTACAATCGGGAAAAGAGGTACGTAAAATAACAAGCGTGGAGGGAGAATTCTGCGATTTGGCGATCGATTTCACAGGTCAAACTATTTACGCAAGTTCCGAGTCGGGCGTTCTTCAGAGTTGGAATCTTCTCTGGAACTACAATCTTCGCCCAAGAAGGTCTTACGACGAAATACATCCGTTGATTTCTTCAATCACCGCGTATTACGCCAAGTACGCAACCTTATATTCCCTTCCGTTCACGCCCGAAAATTATTACAAGATAAATTCGGACTCCCTGTCGAATCTATCTTCGGAAACGGCGCCGATCATAGAAGAGATTGTACAAAAGGTTTGTTTAGAGGCAAAATACCGCGGTCTTTGTGACGTGCCGGCAGAAGCAATTCGTCAGGTTGCTTCAAACGAATTGAGTAAAAACAACAAAAGCCTTTGGATATAGGCCTAGGCATTCTCCCACCATAAGAAGCCAGTACGGTTCCCAATCAAAAGAAAAGGCATTTTGTCTTTCTATTGCGTTAGAGGCGAGACGCCTCGTCGCATATTTTTCTCGACGTCTCCAAAGGGACGTCGGTAAAAGGAATTGGCCGTTGGATTTCGGTTGGAAAGTCCCCTAGAATTAGTTCGTACCACGCTACGTCGAGCCATCGATTAAATTTAAATCCGGCATTTTTGAACATAGCGCGTAGTTGGAAACCGTTTTTCCGATGAAAAGCGCAACTTTCTTCATTTTCCGCTACGATAACGGCATATACAATGCGGTATCCTTGGTATGCCAGCATCTTTGTCAACGCCCTGTATAGCGCGCCGCCAATTCCCCGCCCTTTCGATTCACGCGCCACGTAAACGGTAGACTCTGCACACCAAGCATAGGCGGCGCGTTCAAACGCCGGATGCGCATAGGCATAGCCCCTTATTTTCCCGTTCTCGCAATAGACTAAGTAAGGGCACAAACTGGAAAAATACAAAAAACGCCGCCTAAATTCCTCCTCGTCCGGAGCTTCATATTCAAAAGAAACAACGGTATTGTCGACATAGTAGGCATAAATATCCTGTAAAACGGGAACGTCGTCTTGAGTAGCCAACCGGATATAACCGTGATAACTATTGTCGCTATTTTCGTATTCCATAAATATCTCCTTACGAGAACTGTTTTCAAAACCGCGAATAACAATGAAATTGTG
>CAMNJU010000009.1 GCA_946541595.1 uncultured Planctomycetales bacterium | reverse complement strand
GATTCGCAAGCTCACCTCTCCTTCAGTGGGAGTCCATCCGAGAGTCAGGTAATTGCAACGAATATGATCAGTCGCGTAATTATGCGCGATATGTTCGGACAAGGTATAAAGAGCTCCTTTAGAACACGCGTATATGGCGCGATCTTTCATTCCAAACCAAGCGTGCGGCGAACCGGTTATTACAATCGATCCGCCGCCGCTCTGACGCATGTATCTGATTGCTTGCTGGCAGCAGAAAAAGCATGCTCGAAAGTTAACGTTCATCATGTAATCGAACGTCGCTACGTCGCAATCTTCCAGGGAAGCGACTGAGGTGACGCCCGCATAATTGAAAAAGCCGTCGATTCTTCCAAACGTCTCAGCAGCTTGATCAAAAAGGCGACGGCAGTCGTCGACATTTTCAAGATCCGTGTGTACAAAGAGCCCTTCGCGCCCAGCCGATCGAATCTGATGCACCGTCTCAATCGCGGAATTTTCGTCGCGGCCACCAAGAACCACGTTGGCTCCCTCTTGTGCGAAAGCCTGCGCAGCGGCGCGCCCAACGCCCTTTGTACCTCCTGAAATGACGATCGTCTTACCTACTAACCTGCCCTCGTCTGCCATTTCACTAACTCTCAAGACTATAATCCGCGAAATCCTACTTCTTAACGTCCTTCCGAACCGTTTTTCTTACCTAGCCACTATTGACGGACGCAGAGTCATTCGACGACTTCGCCTATAATCATTAAAGGACCAAACCAAACGTTACGTCCCTGATATTTAGGTTCGGCAAGTTCCTTTTCAGGATTTTGCAGACGAAAAGCGACAGAACTTCTATCAGGCTGTTCTTCGTCGATTTCAACGACGACTTCATGAGTCACATTCGGATCCAAGTCAGCGGCAAGCACAAGCGTCGCCAAACGATGATAGGTGCAGAAACTATCAAAACGAGCGATCGGCTTCTCACGCCGCTTACCGTCGACGGTAACCCAAACCTGACCTCCGTCCGGTCCAAGAACGTCATAAACGGCGGCATGAGACCCCTTGAATTTGAATTTGAGTTGCGAACCCGGCGAATCAGAAGTGTAAACGACGTCGCCAAGTCGAGATTTAATCCAATTCAACGGCGAGTCTTCGGGCAAAGGCGTCCACGTTCCTAAAAGCTGCGTCTTTTTAATGGGAACCAATTTCGCTTCTTCGTAGTTATCAGCGACAAAAGTATTATTAAGTTTCTCTTTGCGGGCCTCAACGGAAGGGAACGACGTTTTCTCATTCTGTTGTCGCATCTCTTCAAAAGCGTCGGTCACAACCTTTGTGTAGATCTCGTGACCTTCGTCAAGTGGATGTACGCCGTCGTTGGAAAAGAGCAGCTTCCCTTCTTCCGCAGAATCGGCCTGATACGTCAATTTACCGGCTTCGTGCATTCCCACTACGGCTATGTTAAAATCAAGAGACGGAACGCCGTAGAAATCGGCAATCTGTTCCATGGCGGAGACAGAACGCGGCGTTTTAACGGCGAGATAGTCATTTTCGTGCCCAACGCGGTACGTGTATACAAAGACGACGTCCGTCTCGTTGGAATGTTTCCAAATCTGCCGAACAATTCCCTCCATTTGGCGCCATATCGATTCATATGACGCGCCGCCGTCGTTGACACAAAACTCAACAAAGACTAAATCAGGATTATGTCTCAGCACGTCGTATTCAAGCCGATACACGCCAAGGTCGCTTCCCGTCCCGCCGATAGCGGCGTTTATTTCAGTAAACTTTGAATCGGGAAATATTTCGTTAAACTTGGCAAGGGTTTGAACGCGCCATCCGTTTGCGGCGGTGATAGATCCTCCGAAATACGCGATTTTCATTTCCTCTTTATTCGCTAATTTCGAAAGAAAATGCGGAACGCCGTCGCGGACTCTGACCGCCTGCGGAGTCGCAACTTTAAATTCACGTTCTTCTTCCGCTAGAACAACGCTCATCGAAAGAATGAGCAAGACGGCGGTTAAAGATAAAACGATTGAAAAACAGCGTCTGTTCATAAAGCCATCTCCTCTATTTTTGATACAGGCGGTTCGCAACAATATAATCAACCACAGAATCAGGCGCCAAAAAGCGGATTCCTTCGCCATTTGCAACTCGTTCTCGAATCAAGGAGGACGAGACTTCCATCAAAGGCATGGTAATAAGTTGCGATCGAAACTCGTCTATTTGCGCGTCAGAAACGAACGGACGCATCGCTTCAAAGTCAGGAGCCGGATAACCCGCTCGCTGAGCTACGATAATAGACGCATACCTGCAAATTTCAGCCGGATCGCGCCAATGTGGCAAGTCGTTAAAAGTCTCCGAACTTAGGATCAAAAACAATTCGTCTTTCGGATAGCGTTCCCGAAAAAAACGAAGCGTATCGACGGTATAGCTAACCCGGGCAGAATCAATTTCATACCGATCCACACAAAATTCCGGATACGGTTTCAGCGCTGCCTGAAGCATACGAAGGCGTTGCTCGCCGCTTGTGCGAACTGTCTTTTGATGTGGAGGAACGCCGATGGGAACAAATACTACTCGGTCGAGACGTTGTTCAACGCGAGCCGTGTCCGCTAGAAGAAGATGCCCGATGTGTAACGGATCAAAACTTCCGCCATAGACGCCCAATCTCATAAAGTCCCCCTTAGAAATAACGACGGCGTCGGAATACGTCAACGTCGTCGTTACGGAATCTTAACCGATTCATGCGGTAAGCAACTTAAACGTCCATCAAAACTTAGTCAGGAATCCAAAGTTTGGAACCGCCGTTTTGCGAACCCGAATTCTTATCACTGTCAGGGGTCCATAACCCGCTCGACTTTTCCTCTGAATTCTGACTTCCCAATCCAGCCGCAAGTCCGGAACCAGCCCCAATACCGGATGCAGGAGAAGCGTTTTGAACCGTCTGTCCCGCTCTAAGCCGATATGCTTCGGCCGCACGAGCCTGCATCTGAGCAGAGGCGTTCAATTCCGCGAAAAATTGCTGCAACGTCTGAATCGCTTCGCGGTCGTCTTGATGTTCTGCAAAGACATGCTGAGCCAAAGCACGTACTTTCTCGAATTCCTGCCGTCTGAATCGCGTCATAATTTCCAAAACGTTCCACTGGCTGTCAGACTGTCCGACTTCGTGGGCGTACTTGCCAGCTTCTGCAATAAGAGCCAAAGCCTTGTCAGAATCCTGCGAAAGAATCGCAGCGTCGATCAAAATGGAATACGCAATCGCACGATCTTCATACCGCTGCCCTTCAGCGCTTCGCTTGACGAATTCCGCCGCAAACTTTTCCTTTACATCGCGAGGAGCGACAAGATTTGCAATTTGCAAAAGTTCTGCAAGCGAATCAACGTTGCATTTTTCAACTTGCAACCTATCCCACCGCCAAAGAGGAACTTTATGGAAGAAATCGGCCGCGTCTTCCGCAGACGCAAAACTCTCCGGGGGTACAATCGGTTCCGGCGCGGGCAAACCCGTTACCTCACGTAAAAGCAGGGCCACTTTTGCATTGTACGGAGCAGTAAACAAACCGACCACGACTCGAATCAAAGCCTCAACACGCCGATCTCCATTCTTAATCGCAAGAACTTCCTTTGGGGATTTGCCGCCAAGAGACGCGTATTTATGTTCAAACCATTTTAAACCAAACTCGCGAAACGCCTCGTCAAAAATTGATTCAAGAGTTTTGTCATCCAACTTAGAAGGATCTTTGAACTGCAACCGAGGGGTTGAAGCATTAGTCGTCCAGAGGACGGGTTGATCATGAAGCTCTTCTTCTTTCTCTAACGACAGCGTTTCTCCGAGCGAGAGGGTTAACGCATTTTCAACGGTTTCGGTTTCTTCTGGGAAGAAATAGAACTCAGCTCGAGCGGCGCGCGTCGTCGTCTTACCGAAAACAAACATATAGCCGGATTGACGGGCAATTTCGTCAAGTTTCACCCCCTCAACCTTGTCAGACATAGGTCGGTTCAAGACGCTAAACGCCATTTTAGGGGGAATATCGTCTTCTTGCGCCAACGCTTGGATGCGTGGGTTAGCGACCAATACGGGAGAAGAAAGGAACTTCTCAAAAACGCCGTCAAAGTCGTCGATCGTATAGACGCGCTTTATCATGTGTTGCACGTCGTCCCATGTCGGCGTTGCAAGGAGAAGTAATAGCTGCTCGACGTCTACCGCAGCTTCTCGATCTATACTCGGCGAGGCAAGGAACTTTTCTAAATAGCCGCGCCCCTTCTCTTCATTAGCAAACCAATACTCAACAATGCCAATATTGCGGAAAAGATTAGGCCACTGACCGGCAAGATCAAGAAGCGATTCTAGAATAGAACGTCCTTTTTTCCATTGTCCGCGCGCAATCAACGCAACAGCGTCGTCATATTCTTTTTTCTTTGGAAAGTCTTCAGGAGCCCTCAAATCAAACGACAGTTCTTTCAGCATGAGAGGAACCGCGTCAGATCCCAGGCACCTATACAGGAACGTATTTGAGGACTTGTCTTGCGGAGCAAACGCTTGAAGTTGTTTCGCAATTGCGACAGCTTCAAAAATTCTCCCGTTTTCATAGAGAGACATACCGACGGTTAACATGGCTTGAACAATCGCCATTGGGAACTGTTCGCCTTCGACCGATTCAAGCGCGTCAATTAACGCTGAGATCGCTTCTTGAGGATTATTGAGAAGCGCGGCAAACGTAGCAAGCTCCGTCTGCGCGACGATATTCTTAGGTTCGCGCGAAACGAAATCTTTCGCTGTTTCATACCCCTGTTCCCAAAGTCCTATCATCCGTTGGAACAAGCACTTCGCCTCCGTCAGACAAGCGCAGTTTGGACGCTGTTTTTCGAGATTTTCAACAAAAGCAAGCCCCGCTGCATACTGCTCGCCCTCGAGCATTTTATCTATCTGTTCAAGGTCTTTGACATGATCGGGACAACAAAAACGTATTTTTTTACCTCGTCCGCCAGGACAGAGCGAATATGAGTCGATCGCCATTGCGAATTCTCTCCAATAAATAACAGTGCCCGAACGATACGCATAATAACGAAAATTACACTATCGCGGAACTAAAAGCTCTTAAAACACAAATTGCGCGTAAACAGCGCGACAAACTAGACTCGTGTAAGCGCGTCTTCTTATTTCCATTCTATACGAAAGGCGTATAGGATTCGAGGGGGCCAAATAGTATTTTTTTATTGGGCGAGAAAAAGCGCGTGTTTCAAAGTGAAGCGTCGCGTCCTTTACTTCAAACATAAACGTCCGTCGTGATAACAAAGGTTTTTCCCAACTCAAAAAGCGACAAAAGAAGACCGTTTCTCTCTTCTTCCACGCGTTTTGTGGGCAAGTAGACAACCGGCGTCAGATTTCTATGAGGGCGGAACCGCGTCCCTCCAACTTGGTCGCAATTCTTTTCTCTCCGGCGCGAACGTGAAGCTGAATTTCAGAATTGTTCAAATTCCAGAGATACGCCAATTTCACATCCGGATACCATGCTAAAACGATTGGCGTTTCCTCCTCAACATAAGGAATCGAGTTTTTTTGCAGCTCGGAAACAATTGAACGCCGGAATTTGAAAAGGGCGTCTATATCTTCGGGAACCTCTATGAATCGATCTGAAGACGACCTAACTCTTGCAATTAAAGTAGAACCGGGACTAGACAGCCCGCCGCGTTCCACTTCGTTCGCGTCTGGATCGCTCAAAAAAGTCCATCCGTCTTTCGGAATTTCGTCGCACACTTCAAACGGCGTTCCCAAAGCAAGGAACAGAGAATACGCATTTTCTCCGCCAAGATACCGTGAAGCGGGGCCGTAATAATGCTTGAACGGCCCCCGCAGTTTCTGACCAACAAGCTTGGCATGGAATTTTTTCTCAAGAGCCATTCGCTTTGAAAGAATCGGCCAATACTCAGGCGGTATCGCGCGCAGCCCTGACATAAAACATGTATTGCGAACGTCTGAAATAGTGGAAACGGACAGTTTCGCCGCCATATTCTCGGCCGATAATTTCCTTTCCGGAAAAACGGTCGTTTCACTAAACGCCCTTCCGGGGTCGCAAAAGCGGCGATGAAAGAGCGAACTGAACAATTCGATCGTTTTGAATTTTGTCGACTCAAACCAAGAATCGCTAAAACCGCCCTCGCCGACTCGGAAAAGCGCGTCTCGATAATCGTCAAGACGGATTCCTCCACGCTCGCATCCCATATACATGACCATAATCCCGACGTCTACTTGAGGAACGGCGTCGCGATACGTTCTAAAACATTGGGTTAATCGGTCGCAAAAATAATCTACCCACGCGCGAAGCAACGGCGTATCGACATTATTGCGCAAGTCGTCAAGGGTCTCGTTCCATCGTGAAGCGTCAAGTCCTGACGTCTTGAGGAAATCTGCCTTGCATTCGTCGCAAATGCAGCCTCCTATTTCCGCTGGAGACGAGGAAAACCTAAAATCGTCGTCTAGAAAATAATTAAAAGCGCCATACCGTTTATACAGCGTCTTAATGGCCTCGGCGCCTTCAACGTCTGCGGGCGAATGCCAAGACCAGCCCCAGTTCTCGGAACCATTCCACCGTTTTGCGGTCTTCCAGTGTTTCGGAGGAAGATTCGGAAATTCAGAATCAAGAGGATCTAAAGAGCCGCCTCCATGGCAAAAAGGAACGCTCCCGAGATGCGGTCTAAAACCATGCTCTTTTAATTGAAAAAGCCAATAATCAAATTCGTCCCAAGGGTAAGGGAAATGGCCGTAATACCAAACGCCAAGCCAAGCGTCTGTAACGCCGGCGTCTTTCCATATGTCAAGCAATGAGTCATATTGCTCAAACATATCAATCTCACAACTGATGTGATATGTTCGCTCGGTCGCGTTAATTCTGGAATATTCGCCCGGTAGAAAAAGAGGCTTTAATGGCGAAACGCCGTCTGCCCAAAGTCGACGGCAGGATGAAGCGCAAAGAGCGCAAGTTACCGAAGTCACGTTCTTCAAAAAATTTCGGCGTGTTTCCATAGCAAAAAAATCCCAGAAGCTGTGCAAACGTGCAGAATACGAATAAAAGGCAAAACCCGACTTAAAGAGAAGAGTCGGGCGCACGGCAAATACGAAAGAAAAAAGCTCCGCCTAAAATCAGTCTTCAGTAGTATCGTCTGAATCAGCTGAGTTGAGTCGGGCTTCTTCCTGTTTGGCTTTCGCTTTCTTCTGCGACGAACGGTCGGTCGAAAGAACCTGGCGTAATAGCGCTGAAACATCTTCGAATTGCACTTCGCTAGGACATCCGTTCGCAAATTGCATAACAGACTTCTGCGTCCGATCAGATAACGACACCAGCATCGAACAAACAGTGCCAAAATTCGGTTCGCGAACAACGACGCCGCGCTTACCGGTTACGTCGGGCGTTCGTGAAAAAGCGCCGCTAGCAGCTGCCAGAAAAGCCACAGAGGAATCAAGGCGATGAAGCGTCAGCAAGCGACGAACATACTCCTGCCGTTGGTCTTCCCGATCGTCCATTCGATTGCCGGTAAGAACGTGCAACCCCGGTTTCAGCATCTCGACTTCTACTTCGGAACCGCCATAGGCCACGCCGCCGGAAATGCGATCAACACAAAGAAAGTTCACACCGGCATAGGCGCCCGTTGAAAGCTCCCGTTCGGCATGGTCAAGAGCTTCTTCGGCGTTAGCGCAGGCAAGTAATTCCTTACAAAGAAGTCCGCGAGAACGAGGGTCGTAAGGCACGCATCTCTTGTAAGCGTTTATGGCCGCGACAAACATTCCGTGCTGATTAACGCCGGCCCACGTTCCCCCTGTCTTTCTGTCTAAGCCACAAACGACGCGTGGTCTGCCAGACTGAATCTTAGGGGGCGTAAATTGACGTCCGTACTGCTCTTCACGATTAAAAGCAATTAAAATAGGCGCGTCCACAAGAGTTTGGTATTGTAAAGCTAAAATTCCCATGTACACCTCGTTTCCTTTTACGCGCCTGATTACAGTCCAGCGCTATTTAAAAGGCGCGTCGACGCGCTCGTCCTCCGGGGAGAGGAGAAGTTTCACAGTCTAAAGACGCAGAGACAAACTACAATGAATAAGACTCTACTCAAAGTACCGAGGAACACAATCATCCGCCTTGACGTCTTAGCAACTCGGCGCTATAAGTTCCACGGCAGTCTGTCGCGAACGCCGTCATTTTGGGATTTGACTGCACGGTAACGAAGATCAAGCGGGCAAGGCTCGCCGATCAGACAGCCAAATCAGGAAATAGTTTGAGGCCTTAAGGAACAAAATACCTCTAGTATTCCTTATAATTAATAATGACAGTGTCGAAACAAAAATAAACCCCACTTTAGGGGGGTATCCCCTTGTTTTTTTAAAAAAATTTATCCTGCAATTCTCTTTATTCCGTATTATCAGACCAATGTTACCTCAGTCCACACTATTCTTGCGTTTTTTCTTGAGTCAATTTCCGATTGACGGTCTTCTCGAATTCAACTCCATCAAAAAATCTCAGATCGCACAAAAGACATTACTCGAATGGTAGGCACAAAAAGCATTGCAGCTATGAAAATCAATATAATTTACACGTTTGTTATTTTCCTTCTATTTTTTCAAAGAAATTGTAGAAAAATCAGGCAAAATCGATGAAATTCTTGACTTCTCTCGAAAGGTAGGTTTAAATTAATGGGAGGCGTCGTTGTCTTACAACGGCGGTTAGCGACTCGTGCGCGGGTACTCCGCGCGTTTTGGCGTTCGTTGCGCGTAAGATTGCTCGATCGTTGAAAGCGAGTTATTCGTCTGGCGCGGAGCAGACCTCACGCCAGGTTAAATTTCCGATTCCGGAGAAGTCAACTATGTTGGAACGTTTGCTTTCTCGCCAACCTATTTTGTCTGGCGTGCAGATTCTGGCCGCTCTTGTCGCGGCCTCATTTACGATCGACCTCGCGTGCGCGCAATCTCCGGGCGTCATGGGCGTCTACAAAACGGCGAGTTCCTCGTTCGGCAATGGAATAGGCGGTCAGGCTCCGCAAGGAATTAACGCCTACGGAACTGCTTCTTCGAACGGCATGCAGGGCGGCCCCATGGACATGTCCGGTTCTGCCATGCCCAACCCGACTCAGGGAACTCAAGCCGCGCAGGTTGAGAAGTGGGAATCGATCCAAGTCGACGCGCCGGAATATGTTTACAGAGGTCACGAAGAGAAACAACCCATCACGTCTCTTACTATTGTCCCCTTCATCGTTGGAACCACCGAATCTAACAGCTACGAAAGCTACGCTGTTTTGAGCGCCAGTTGCGACAAGACGGCGAGAGTTTGGCAACTTGAAGGAAAATTCGATCCGGAAACGACGGAATTTTTCGTCACCAACGGCAGACAGCGCAAAATCTATAAGGATGTCCACAAGCAAGGACTTACCTCCGCCGTCTTCTCCCCTGATTACAAATACGTATTGACGTCTAGTTACGACGCTATTGGGCGGCTTTGGCAATTCGGCAATCAAGAGAACATCCGCGCATACCTTGGCGCCAAAGACCGTCTCTGGGCAATTGCCGTTGCTGATTCGGGCCAGTATGTCGCCGGCGCTTGCAACGACGGTCGCATTTACTTTTGGGAATCCTTAACCGTCAAAAAGCTTGGTTCGTTGCCGAACCGAGAAGACGCCGGCAAGCTTGGCGAAGGTTTTGAAGACGTGGGGCACGAAGGCCCAGTCTTTGACGTAGCTTTTTCGCCGGATAGCTCTTTCGTGGCGACTGCTGGCGCCGACGGAACCGTCCGCATCTGGAATCTCAGTTTACAGCGTCAAGTCAGCGTAATTAAGGCGTCGGATGATAAAGTATATTCCGTTCGTTTTTCCAGCGACGGAGCTTACCTCCTGACGGCAAGTCGCGATAAGACGGCCCGTCTGTTCAACGCGACGACTGGCGAAGAAGTTTGCCGCTACGTCGGACACACGGGCGCGGTCCGCAAAGCCGAATTCGCGGGCAACTACATTGCAACGTGCAGCGACGACCAAACTGCCCGTCTCTGGACGCAAAATGCTAGCGCCGGTTCTAGTAACAACAGAAACGGCTTTGACGGTCGCGATCTTGCCGGTGGTCCTGGTCCTATGACGGTTCAGCCGATGATGGCGCCTGGAGTCTCCGAACCAACGATGGGGCCTGGCTCTATGGGTGGGGGATACCCAGAGGATAAAATGGACGGTAGATCCGCCTCGTCTGCCAAGCCCACTCGCAAACCTGGTAAACCTAAGGGAACGGAACTTGCGTGTTTCCATGTCAACAGTCCCACGTTCTCCGTCGCGGTTTCTTCCGATCAAGTCTACCTAGTTACTGGCAGCGCCGACGGCCTTGCGCGCGTTTGGCGTGTTCCCGGCAATTCACGCCACTATGGCGATTCGTCTTCCAATGGCGCCGGCGGAATGAACGGCGGCGTCGGTTCGGGTTTTGGCGATAACCCGCTCGCAGATCCGACCAATACGATCCAGATGGGCGGCGATCTTGGCGGGAAATAATCTGTTAATTCGGCTAATCCAATCTTGAAAACGCCGACGCCGAATGTGTTTTCGACGTTGGCGTTTTTCGTTGAGTCACCTTTTTGATCGTCATATTCTACATTTCCATGGAGAGGATCTAACTATGGTTAAAAACTCATTAACCGACGTTTACAAACTTAATGACGGCAACTCAATCCCCTGCGTTGGGCTAGGCACTTGGCAGACTCCTGATGGAGAAGCGACTGTTCAAGCCGTTAAAGACGCGTTAGCGGCAGGTTATCGCCACATTGACACGGCGTCTGCGTATTACAATGAAGAGGGCGTTGGTCGCGGTTTGCGAGAATCCGGACTCAAGCGAGAAGAAGTTTTTCTCACAACGAAACTTTGGAATACTGATCGCGGCTACGAATCGGCTTTAGAGGCTGTGCAGTTATCCCTGAAAAAACTGGGCGTCGAGTACATTGACCTCTATCTCATCCACTGGCCGGCAAACGAGCATGTTTACGACGATCCAGTCGCCGTAAACGTCGCGACTTGGCGCGCATTTGAAAAACTTCAAAAGGACGGCCTCGTTCGTTCAATTGGAACAAGCAACTTTTTGGAACCCCACCTGAAGCAAATTTTCGACGCCTGCGAAATCAAACCTGCGGTAAATCAAATTGAAATCCACCCCGGTTATCCGCAGTTTGACGCCGTTAATTTCTGCAAACAAAACGACATTCTTGTTGAAGCGTGGAGTCCCCTCGGTTGCGGACGTGTTTTGACCGATGAACGGTTGCAAAAGATTGCCAACCTTTACGGTAAAAGCGTGGCGCAACTCTGCATTCGTTGGGAACTTCAGCATGGAATACTCCCGTTGCCAAAGTCGACTCATGCAGATAGAATTCGAACGAACGCGGACGTCTTTGATTTCGTCATTAGCGACGCGGATATGAAAGCAATAGACGAATTACCCGAGTTTGGCTATTCGACTTTTTCCCCCTTTACACTTAAATTCTAAGGGGAAAACCAACGTCAGGAGTTATCGCTATTTGGATTTTTTTCAAAAAAGACTCTTGTCAAAAGGAAATTTTGTGATTAAATAATCCTTGCTTTGAAGGAGTATTTGAACGATTTTCCTTCGTTAGCGCGCCCATAGCTCAATTGGATAGAGCATCGGTCTACGGAACCGAAGGTTATCCGTTCGAATCGGATTGGGCGTATTTTTAATCGTTCGTTGCGCCCATAGCTCAATTGGATAGAGCATCGGTCTACGGAACCGAAGGTTATCCGTTCGAATCGGATTGGGCGTACTGATAGAGGGGGAAAGCGGCTTGTTCGTTTCCCCCCTTTTTTATTTATTCCAGCGTCTACGTCCATTTTCCTTGTTTTTTCTCTCTTTTTGGCGCGTCTTTTCCAACTTTTATACTCCCGTCGCCTGATTGACTGTGAAAATATCCTCCTTTTACTTGATTTCTTGTGGCAATAAACAATAATGTATATAAGAATAGAAGTTGCGGTTCTCCTACCGTAGCGACTGAAAAACGAAAGGCTATTCCATGACAAAAAAAGTCTTATTCCACGTGCTATTTTTGTTAATAATCTCTATTGTCAGTTCTGCAGGCGCGTTTGCGGAGACTATAACGGCAACTTCTCCAAACGGCAAAACAACAGTCTCGTTATCGGTCGGCGAAACAATCGCTTATTCCGTTGTCTATGACGGCAAGCCCGTCTTAGATGGTTCTAAACTTGGGCTAACCTTTCGCGACGCCAAACCTTTTGGAACTGCCAAAATCATAAAGACCGAAACAACCAATATTGACGAAACATGGTCGCAAGTTTGCGGAAAACAAACTCAGTATGTCGACAAGTGTACTGAAACGACCGTTTACGTTGAGGAAAAAGAAGAACTGTGTCGTAAATTAACGTACGTTTTTCGCGTATATGACGAGGGGGTTGCCTTCCGCTATTTAATCCCGAAAGACTCCGGATTCGCAGATGAAAACAGCGTTTTCTGCATTGAATCGGAGGAAACCGAATTTGCCTTCGGAAAAGATTACGATATTTGGGCAACCTTCTATTCCAAGTTTAATAACTCGCAAGAGGAAGAATTTACCAGAACAAAATTAAGTTCAATCAAGCCGGATTCGATTGTCGGCGCGCCGCTTGTCGTTAAGGGAGACGGTTTTTACGCCGCGCTGACAGAAGCGGATCTCCTCGATTGGGCGGGCGCTCAATTTGGTTCTGCCGACGTTAACAGCTCGACCGTCCGCGTACGTCTTACCCCAAGAGCCGATAATCAGGGCTCCGTAATTCGCCAAGAAGGCGCTGCGTCTCCCTGGCGAGTCGTTTTTTTCGGAAAAACGCCCGTCGACCTTGTCAACAACTCTGACATTATCATGAATGTCGCTTCTCCCAACGTCCTAGGGGACGTTTCTTGGGTGAAACCAGGCAACAGTTCTTGGAACTGGTGGGCTCCGAAGGACGGTTATCCGACTGACAAGGTCATAAAGGGCTTGATTGATTTCGCGGCCGATATGCATTGGCAATACACGCTCATTGACGCGGGCTGGCTCGACTCCAAAAAGGCGGATGGAAGCGGTCACGAACTCGCTTATACAAAAGATTTGAATCTCCCTGAAATTGTTAAATATGCGGAAAGCAAGAATGTAAGAATTTGTGTTTGGTTTCATCATAACGTACTCAAGAAGTTAGGAGAACGCAAAGCCTTAAAACAAGTTGCCGATTGGGGCGTTGTCGGTGTGAAAATCGACTTTATGGATTCTCAAGAACAAGAGACCGTCAAGTGGATCGAAGACGTCTGCAAGATTGCCGCTGAATATAAACTGTTAGTCGATTATCACGGCATGTATAAACCGACTGGTATGGAGCGGACTTATCCTAATCAGATTACGCGCGAGGGAGTTCGTGGCAACGAATACAACCGATGGGGCAAACAGACGTCGACGCACATGGCGACTCTGCCGTTTACCCGGTGTATGCTTGGTCCAGCCGACTATACGCCAGGCGGTTTTCAGAACGAGCACTCCGAAACTTTTAAATCGCTCAGTTCTTACAAGGACAAGTCTGAAGACTGTCACGTAGTTGGAACCCGCGCTCATGAATTAGCATTATGCATACTATACGACTCCCCCTTGCGGTGTATCTGTGATCTTCCCCGCAATTATAGCGGTCAGGACGGATTATCGTTTCTCCAAGACATACCGGCAACTTGGGACAGAACAATTGCCCTTGAAGGCGAAATTGGCGAGTTTTACGTAGCGGCACGGAGAGCGAATGACTGTTGGTATGTTTCCGGCATAACCAACGAGAAAGAACGTTCGTTCTCAATCCCGTTCACTTTCTTGGACGATGGAGAGTACGAAGGAACGATCTACGCCGATTCAGAACAAACAAACGGAGACGCCAAAATCATCGCCGTTTCTAAAAGAACATTCCGAAAAGGAGACGTCTTCGACGTAAAAGCGGTTCGAGACGGGGGCTGGAACGTAGTTTTAAAGAAAAAATAAACGTTGTCGTAACGCGCTTCAAACAGTTCTTTTTTCCTGAACTTTCTTTGACGTGTGTCCGCCAACGTTTCATGAACGTTATAACGTTCGTTATTTTTCAGTCAGTTGTCATTTAGTTTGAAGAGTATCGCTATGAGCAGACCATTAAGTAAAATAGCTCCCGACTGGTGGGATTACACGACGCTTGATCCGCAAATTCTTGCCGACGCCGCCAAGCTAACGGAAGAAACGCTTTTCAAGCTGTCTCGTCCGGGCTTCCAAGTGCACTATTATGAAACGCTAGAAGAATTCTATCTTGCGGAAGCGCTCGAATATGTCGACGCGTGGAAACAGTCAACTGCGGATAATCCTGTCGGACTTTGCGGTCCGATCGGCCCAACAGAACAGCTCCCGTTAGTCGCACGGATCGTTAACGCGCTTGAAATCAATTTAAAGCACGCTCATTTCTGGGGCATGGACGAATGGGTAGAAAATGGCGAGCCAGTCGACATGGACCATCCGCTTTCGTTTGCTCGCGCCGATTTTGGCCTGTGCTTTGACCGGATCGCTCCTGAATTGAGAATGCCAATCGAAAATATTCATTTCCCGTCTGGCGATCTCGCCGCCTACTCAGCGACGTACGATCAAATCCGCTGCGTCACTATGCAGGGAGGACAGGGCGACACGAAACACTGGGCGTTTAACGATCCGGTTCGGCGCGTAGGCCAATACAAAGACAATCCGCCCTCTCCCGCCGAATACAGGAAATTGGCGACGCGTGTTGTTGACCTCCACCCCATCACTATCCTCCAAAATGCGCGAACAAGCGGCGGCGGATATGTTGCCAACGTACCCAGTCAAGCGTGCACCGTCGGGCCGGTTGAAACGTGGAAGGCTGATAAAGTCAGTATTTGGCAGGCCGGTATGCACGACAATCCATTCGGCATGCGTTTGTCTGCTTTTATGGTAGCGAATAAGTTGTGCGACTCCGCCGTTCCAATGTCTCTCTTAGGCGAGCATCCTAACGTCCACTTCCACTACTACCGTCCGGCCATTAAAAAAGTAGAAGCTGAAATGCACTAAACCAAACAGACGGCTTTTTAGTTGCGTAATTGCAAAGCCCGTCGCAAGACGGGTCTTTGCCTGAAACAGAAGGAAATAGATTATGTTTTTCAATGAAGTTTCCCGGCGCGATTGGTTCAAGTCGGTAGGGTTAGGCGTAGGCGCCGCAGCTCTTTCTTCTGTTGGATTGAGCGACCGCGAAGCCCAAGCGGATTTTGTAAGCCAAAAAGATAAAACGACGGGCAAACTGCTCGACGGATCCCAAGCGTCTCCTTGTACGTTACAGGCGGACGGAACTATTGTGCGCCCGGCTGTCTCCCTTCCGAAAATCAGCGAAACAGACGTTCTCGTCGTAGGGGCCGGTCCAGCCGGATGCTGCGCTGCGATAGCGGCTGCTCGGCTTGGCGTCAAGGTAACCCTCGTCGAACGTTACGGTCATTTTGGCGGTCTTGCTACTGGCGGACTTGTCCTTCACATTCTCGGCCACTGGACAAAACAGGACGGCAAGTCTGTTCAGGTCGTTCAGGGTATCGGCGAAGAGATGATGCAACGGCTTGAAAAGACGCCTAACGGTATCATTAACCGTCAATTTGCTAAAAATCCTACACTCGACGCCGAAGCTTACAAATACCTGCTCGTCGAAATGATCACAGAGGCAAATATCGAAGTCTTACTCCATTCATGGTGTTGCGACGCTATTATGGCAGATTCTCCGGATCCTGCAACTGGCAATCCTACCGTTCGTGGGGCGGTTATCCAAACTAAACTCGGTCCTCAGGCAATTATTGCCAAGCAAGTCGTCGATACGACTGGAGACGGCGACGTCTTCTATGCAGCTGGAGCGGCGCATACGCAGCGCGAGTATAATATCGGTCTTGTCAGTAGGATTGGTAATCTTGATCGAATTAACCCGCCGAAAGACACAAAAGCGCCCCGACATTTGGGAGACGCCGAACCTGTCAAAGGCGTGCGCTGGGTCAATATGCAAGGACCGTCCCTTGACGGTTGCGACGTTCGCGTACTTTCTCAACTTGAACTGCAACACCGAAAGCAGATTTGGAAGCAAGTTCAGGAAGTTCGTTCGACTCCTGGCTATGAAGACGTCTATCTCATGGAAACGGCTCCTCAAATTGGAGTTCGCATCACAAGGGTTATTGAAGGCGTCGAAACTCTCACTTTGGAGAACGCCAAAGCCGGTAAGAAGTATGACGACTGCGTAGCGATTGGCGGAGCATGGAACGGCGATCATATTGGATGGCAAATCCCCTATCGCGCTTTACTCCCCAAAAACGTTGAAAACATAATTACCGCGGGTCGCTCGCTTTCCGCAGAACCTCTTATGTCAGATGTTGTGCGCGTCTACCCCAACTGTTGGGCAAGCGGACACGCCGCCGGCGTAGCGGCCGCAGTCGCTGCAAAATCGGACGTTACCGCGAGAGCGGTCGACATTTCCGAAGTACGCAGAAATCTTCTCGCCCAAAAGGCGTATCTTGGCTGACACGTTGATATGAACCAATCGACGCAAAGAAAGAAGGAAACGGCGTCGCGTCTAAAAACGCGTTTAATTGTCCGACGAATGGTTCGGTTTGCTTCGGCAATTGCGTTCTTTTTCGTACTTTTTTTCTGTTCGGCGACGCTCGTTAAGAGCGTCTGCCGACTTAGTCCCCTTCTCTTCCTTACGTCGTTTCTTCCGAACAGGGAAATATCGTCTTCATTTGAAATCTCCCTGTTCAAGTTTTTTTCTTCGCTCATCATTCTATCATGCGTCGTTCGACGCCGTTTTTTTTGTCAGTACCTGTGTCCTTTAGGAACGGCGGTAGACGCCGGGATATGGTTTCAACGAAAGATTTGTCCTAAGAGCTTTTCCAGAAGAAGTCTCCCTGTTAGACCCAAACTTGCCTTTCTTTTTTTTGCGCTGCTATGGACTTCTTTCTTTCTGAGCGCAGCATTTAATTTGAACGTTCGGCAATTTGAAACTATTTCCCCTTTTGCATACGATCCCTTAGCAGTTGTTTCAAGGCTCTTTTCGTATCCGTTGAAACCTACGGCCGCCATGATTCTCTTCTTCATGTGTTTTTTGGCGTCCCCGTTTTTTTTGAGATTTGTTTTTTGTCCCTGCGGAATTCTTCAAGATTTTCTCAACATCCCATACCGTTTTATTAAAAAGCTGTTTTCAAAAGACAGAGTTCCAACTGTTCTTCGAAAAAAGGATGAGCATCACTCTCGGCGGACTTTTTTCGCGACTCTCGGAGCGTCCGCCCTTGGGGCGTCCCTATTAGCGGGCGCTGTCAAATTCAGTTCTAAACTAACGCCTTCCTTTTTTCGCCCGCTAGGGGCGCGTTCAGAAGACGATTTTCTCGTCCTATGCGCTCGCTGTGGCCGATGCGCCGCAGTTTGCCCCAGTAAAATTCTAACACCAATAATCGCAACTTCCACAAAAAAAGAACTTTCAGCAAGTTCAGTTTTTTTTATTGGGCAGACGCCGACGATAGATTTTAACAAAGGCTTCTGCGTACCTGAATGCGTCGCCTGTTCCCAAGCCTGTCCGACGGGCGCGCTCACTCCTATTACGATCAAAGAAAAAGCTGCGCGTCCTATCGCTCTTGCAATATTTGAACTTGAGAAATGCCTCCTCTATTACGATAGAGAATGTTCGATATGTCTCCGCGAATGTCCGTACAAAGCAATTTCAGAGGAGTGGTCGGAAGAAGCCTATGCAACCATCCCCATAATTGATCCAAAACGTTGCGTAGGGTGCGGCCTTTGCGTTGCGTTCTGTCCGGGCGAGCCGACGCTTGACGAGTACGGAGTCCCAATTGAAGAAGACAAAAATGCAGCTTCTTCTCGCGACAAAGCGTTGAAAATGGTCATGCGACAACCTCAAAACACTCGCGTTTAAACGCCGCGAGTACGGTTGATGAATCATTATCCCCTTGTTCTTTTAGGTAATAGACATATAATTTGGAACGCGTGTTTGTGTGTTTATCTTTACTTGCGGACGTCCGTCCGCGGACAAACACAAACGTCCTACTGAAAGGCGTCCGATGTCAAAAGAAAACCCTTTGTCTTTGGAAGCTCGTTCCGACGACGACAGCTCGAACGACGCGCCGCAATCGGTTATTGAACCGCCCAAAACAGACGAAGAGGCGCAAGCTCTTGTCTCCGAGATGTTCAACGAACATCATGATCGCCTTCTCCGTATGATTGAAATTCGTCTTCAGCCTGAACTCCGAGCGCGAGTAGATGCGAACGATGTTTTACAGGAGGCGTTTATTGAGGCCTACCGTCAACTTCGAACTGGCGTTTCCGCTCCCAAGCAGTCTTCGCTTGTTTGGCTGCGACTCATAGTGAGTCAACAGATCGTCGCGATGTACCGTAAGTACTGTCAGACGCAAAAACGAAACGTCTCTCGCGAGCGGCCCATTTCGGTGCAGCGTTCACAAGCAGATCCAACGTCTACGTCAATCTTTTTGGTTGGGCAGCTTACATCGCCGTCTGTCGCCGCAAGTCGACATGAAATAGCTCAAAAACTCCGCGAATGCCTCGAACGCCTTGACCCGAACGACAGAGAAATTCTTTCGCTACGTCATTTTGAACAACTGAGCAATCGGGAAACGGCGGAAGAACTTGATATCACTCCCAATGCCGCAAGTATTATGTATCTTCGTGCGCTCAAGAGGTTTCGAGTTATTCTGCAGGAAGAAAACCTCGACGAACTTCTTGAATAGTCTTTTGCTGCTCCATCTCACAGACGGTCGGCGATATTGAAGAAATCGACGCTCTATTGAAATAAATTCAATTCGGCGTCTATTTTTTTACATACAAAAAAGAAACGGCGATTTCGTATTCGCCCAAATGTTTTTCCGATAATTGAGTTACAGAATAACGAATCGCTATTTGTCCGGTTTAGTATCTCCATTTTCCACGTTAAACGTTATGTGTAACTCAACAACTGCAGAACATCTCAGAAAGGGCTGTCATGTCGACTGAATTCCACGACGGCGCGCCTATTCCTTCCGAAAACGTCTCATCCTCTTCGAACGGCAAGTCAAACCTTGATTCTGCCGGCAACTCTGCAAATCAAGACTCGATTAACAATGAATCTTCGGAATTTGATATAGAAGAAATTGCCGAGCGTTTTATAGACGAGTATCGGCAGGGTAAAAAACCGTCAGTCGACGACTATGCCGCGCAATATCCGGCAATCGCAGACGATATTAGAGATCTTTTTCCTACCCTTCTTCTTCTCGAAAAAGGCGGCGAGAAAGAAAATCTGTCAAATTACTCTCAGAGCGTCGCCGGCAAAGGAGTCGAACCTAAGCCAATTGAACGTCTGAAAAACTACGTCGTTCTGCGAGAAATCGGCCGAGGAGGAATGGGTGTCGTTTACGAGGCGCTTGACGAAACGCTCAACCGAATAGTAGCGCTCAAAGTCATGAAGATCTTTCGCGGGGAGGAAGATCAGACGATTCGACGATTTCAACGCGAAGCGCGGACGGCCGCCCGTCTCCACCATACCAACATTGTCCCGGTCTACAGCTATGACGCTATTGACGATCAATTCTACTACTCGATGCAACTCATTAACGGAATGAGTTTGGAAAAAATTATTCGCGCGAAAGCTCAGAACGTCTCGAAAAAGCAAAATGAAGTGGAAGACGTTGCGGCCATCCGGCGGCGCGAACGCGAAATAACGCTTGCCGACGGCTTAGGGCGTCGCTCGTTGATTGACGATGAAAACGCGTCCAACAACTCTGAGGACGCGTCAGAAACTATTCGAGTCGGCGTAAACGATTTCTTTCAACGCGTAAAAACGTTTCGACAAACAACGCAATTCGGAACCACGCATTCGGCCGAACCGTCAGACGACGTTGCCTGCTTATCAGGATCGTCAACCGAGAAAACGGAGGATTCCGACTTATCCACGTCGGCAGCTGTAGAACAGCAAACCGTTCCATCTTCGTTAGATCACGCGTCTGATCATGAAACAGCCCTTGAAAAGAATCAAAAAAACACCTCTGAAATAGAAGAAAACAAGAGCCCGATTCGAGCAAAGAAGGATTCTCCCGCCGCGGTGGTTTCCAATAAGAAAAGAACAAATCATTCCACTGGTTTACTCGACGCGCCCTTCGGCTCCACTGAATACTATCGACTTGTATGCCACTTTGGAATTCAGGCGGCGGAAGCGCTTGAATATGCGCACCAACACGACGTTGTTCACCGCGATATTAAACCGTCTAACCTTATTATTGACAACAATGGCGATTTGTGGATTACCGACTTTGGCTTGGCAAAAGAAATAGACGGCAATCATACGCTTACCAAACAAGGTCAACTTGTCGGAACTTTGCGTTACCTTGCGCCTGAAGCGCTCGACGGAGACTTTTCGCCTCAATCGGACGTCTATTCTCTTGGACTCACCCTCTATGAACTTCTCACGCTAAAACCAGCGTTTGACGAAACAAATTCCACTAAACTTTTTAAACAGGTCAGCGAAGGAAAAATCGAATCTCCGCGCGCCTCTATCGCCAATCTCCCAAGAGACCTTGAAACAATCGTCCTAAAAGCGCTTGAGCACGCTAGAGACAAGCGTTACCTATCAGCGGCGGATCTAGCGGACGATTTACGCCGTTTTCTGGAAGAGCGCCCTATTCGGGCGAGAAAAGTTGGCGTTTTGGAGAGAACTTGGCGACTGTGCAAACGGAATAAGATCGTCTCGTCCCTTTGTGGGGTAATCGCCGTTCTCCTCATTTTTGGGCTCCTATTCTCAGCCGTTCAATTCGCAAAAATCAATAACGCCAATGAAAAAGCCAATGCGAACCTAAAATTGGCCCAAAAGATATTAGATAATGTGTTGGACAAATTGACCGGCGAATTGAAATCGCAAATAGATCTTAGAAACGCATCTCCTACAATGAACGTTCCAATTAACGTTTCGGCAATACCTGAACAGGACTTGGAACTGCTTCAAAGTATCTTCCATTTCTACGAAGAACTGGCGGAAACCAACGCCAATAATCAAGACGTACTTCTTGATTCAGCGAACGCTCGTTTCCATATCGGTTATCTTGACAAACTTATGGGGAACAATCATATTTCCCCTAAGAAGACTTCTTTGGAAGAAGACAATTTTACTATCGCGTACGATCTCTATAAGAAATGCCTTGATAATTGGCAATTCTCAGAACAAAACACCCAGCTAAAAAGGGACGACGTTGTTTTATCGCAAGCGCGTGTTGTCGTAGCCATTATTGAATTCTCGGAGAGGGGCCGTGACAAGGCAAACTCATATTTAGACAAGTGCGACGAATCAATTGAAGAGCTGAAGAAAATTCCAGATTCGTCTCCTTTCACGGCAAAACGCGACGTTTTATTAGCAGAATTACATTTTCTCCGAGCACGTTCTAAAATAGTTATGATGAACGCTGGCCTACAAGATAAAGGCTTTTTTGAAACGTTGAAAATAAAGGCTCCGTCTCCCAGTGAAATCGCAGAAGTTCAAAAGGATTTTAACTATGTGCAGCAGTATGTGCAGCGTATTGAATCGACTCTCAAGCCCGCAGTCTTCGTAACGCCTGAAGCGAGAGAACGTTTTAGACTGTGTACAAAATTCTATTCTGTCGACGCTTTGTGGAAAGCCACGATAAATCAAAAAGAAGAAGCGCGGCGAATGCTCGAAAAAAGCAACGCGCTTGTCAATGACTTCAAAAACCGTCAAAGCCTTGATTCTTCCGACGGTTTTCAAGTTTCGTTTTCTTCGGTAATGCAAAAGCTCATTAAGGTAATGTTAAACGTGGAGTATTCCTTTGGCGACACTTTGCAAATTTCCGACACGGACGTCGCAGATTTCGATGCAACGTCTCAAGAACTTTTGCAGGAAATAGACGACATTGTCGATCGATACCCTCAAACTCCTTTGTACGTGGCAAGCAGGGTTGTCATCTATTATCATCTTGCCAAAGAGGAGGCTATTCTCAGCGTCTTAAAGAACTCTGAAGAACGACTGTCGAAAGCCAATGAGTTTCTTGAAGAGGCTGATAAAAAGATGAATGAATTTACCCACAAGTTTTCTAATCACAGTTTTTCAATTATGTTTGGCGATCTTCTAGACATGGCCGTCATCGAGATGAATCTTAAGAACGGCGACGTCGAAACGGCTCAGAAACGCTTAGAAAAGATGGCCAATCGAATGGAGAAAATGGAAGAAACCCTCCCTGAACGAGCGAAACAGTCTCTTAGAAATTGCCAGCGAATGCGTCTGTTAATAGAGGAAACGAGTAAAAAGACTTCGTGAATTCTCAGTTGCCATAAGCGGGCGTTCACAAACGTCGTCCAAGAATAAGCGACGTTTGTGAGATTGCTTTTTCTTCATTTGAAGGCGTCAGAATCTGACGTTCGGCCCCTTTTATTTAACTTGACAAAAGAAATGGCTACTATTTCTTATTCCACCTAAATCGCCCAATTTTTCTTATTCGCCAACACTTTTGTTCATCTAGTTAAAATATGTAATATAACAAAACTTTAATACTCTTAAAAAATACGTTTTGATGCTTAAAATTGGCATATTTCGCAAATGGCATAAAAAAATTTTTAATAGTCTACCGGAAATTTCCGATAATGCAGAATGTCAGAGTCATAGACTTCAGGCGGATTGATTGGGGCAATTCGCTAGAATCAGTAAGGCTGGTTTTGCCAGTTTTTTGATTGAAGTGGGTCTGAACTCTGGTGAAATATTTCGAAAAAACCGGAAAAACGGCAAGCAAAGAGAGTTTTAACTAAACCCTAATTGCAGGTCGTTCGATTATGGTTATAGGAAATATTGTGATTTTTCGCACAGAGTATGTTTGCACAGATGTACGGGAAATCACAGCGATGAGAACGCCCTTCAAGTCGCAAAAAGTTAAGTTTGTTTTTCGATGGAGCAAAGTCGCCAACAATTCGTTGTTGCACAGGCTTCCTCGACGGAGTTGAACGCGGCGCCGTAAGGCGTCTCTCGGCGACGGATCGCCGAGTTGATTTAACAAAACCGAAGAACGCGACAACGAAAGACGATTTTTTTCACTGATATTTTTCTTCCGGAGAATCTGGGAGGTCAGGGATGACTATTGGCGCCACTCGTAACACTAAGCGTAAAACTACGAGTCTCGAAAGGAGTATCGTGTTGGAACCAACCAAAAAGATTCAGATCGGTTTGTTGGCGGTTGCGTTGGGCTTTGGCTCAGCTGCTTTCACGCTCGGCGGAACGTCGAACGTTTTCGCTCAAACCTCAGCCGTTGACACGACGGTTGCCGTCGCGGGCGCTTCCTCGAGCGCCGCAGATTATCCGACGCTTGTTCGGAGTCAAGAACTCCTGCTCAAAGCTCGCCGTTCCCTCATGAGTCGCGACGTCGCGTCGGCGGCCCGTTTCGCGAACGAAGCCCAAGCGTTGAACGCTACGTACACCTCGGCAAGCGATCGACCGGAATACGTTTTCCCGTTGATCGAACAGTACAAGAAGATTGAAGCCGCTGCGAAATCGCAAGGAATGACCGAAGCAGTCAAACGGGAACTTGCGAAGAACTACCTTGAACAAGCAGAAGCGCTGCGCCGTTGCCAAGATTTAGATTCGGCCGAAGCGCTCGTATCTGAAGCCCGTAACCTTAACGTCACGTTTGACGTAGCTACGGTCAGTCGTAAGATGGACGTAGCGTCCGTCCAGGCGCGCATTGCCGACGACCGTCTTGCATCACAGACGGCCGCAGTTAACCAAACGCCTCTCAAGGGCATGTCTGAAGCGGCTAAACGTCAGGTCGCGGCCATTCAAGCCCAGCTTAAGGAAGCTCGCTCGCTTGTCGCTAACGGTCAGGCGGAACGCGCCGAAGCGATGGTTCGTGAAATCCAACGTCAAGGCGTCCCGGAAAGCGCTTTCGCTGGCGGCGATTCGCCCGAACAGTTCCTCCGCGATCTCGCTTCCGCTCGCTCGCAGAATAACAACGTTCGCCTCGTTCAGGCTACGGTTCCCGGTGTTTCCCAGAATGAAAGCCCTGGATATCTGTACGTTCAAGAAGCGGACGACGCCGCGCAGAAGGGCAATAAAGACGTCGCCCTTTCGAACTACCGCGACGCGCTTCGTTACTCTGCGGATCTTGATCAGGCAACACTTCGCCATATCAACGATTCGATCGCCAAACTGAGCAATCCGGTTGCCGATATGCCGGAAGTCGCCGTCTCCAAGACGGGCGTCAACCTCACGCAATCCCCGGAAGCGATTCAGAACGAAGTTTCGGCGTTCATCGCCAAGCAAAACCAAGTTCGCGAAACCGCTCCGAAAGAAGCGTTGGCTGAACTTAAACAACTCCGCAAGGAAATCGACGAATCCGCGCTTGACGCGTCGGTGAAGGCTCACTTCAACTACTCCGTCGACATGTCCATTGCCGACACGGAAAAGTTCATCGACGCGAACGGCGCTCGTATCGCCGTCCAAGCGCAGAACAGGGACGTAAACGAATATATCCGCGACAAGCGGCAGCACGAACTTGATATTCAGAACCGTCTTGCCGAAGATACGGAACGCTTCAACGACCTCATGGAAGAGGGGCGTTACGAAGACGCGAAACTGCTTGCTAAGAAGTGCCGCGACTACTCGAACGACGACGTCGTTGCGATCCAGATGTACCAAAAGGCTCAGCTTGGCGGTCAGGTCGCTTTCAACGAAAACCTTCGCGAACTCAAGAACGAACGTATTCTGAAAGCCTTCGACGATACTGAAATCGCCGTTGCGCCTTTGGTTGACGACGCCAACCCGCTCTCCTTTGACCCGCGTGTTTGGGATCGCGCCAAAAATCGTACTGAACTTTCGCCTGGCACGACTCGCTCGGAAGCAGACCTTGAAATCCTCCGTAAACTTGATATGGAGATTTCGCTCCCGTACGATCAGCAAATGCCTCTGGACGTTGTCATTGACTTCATCCGCACGAACGCCGGCATCAACATCATGATTGACGAAGCCGCGCTCAGCGAAGTTGGCGCCACGAGCGATATGAACGTTGCGACAAACTTCAACAACATCAAGCTGAAGAACTACCTGAAACACATTCTCGCTCCGTATAACCTTTCGTACATCGTCGAGGACGAAGTTCTCACGATCACGGGCGCGAACAAGCGTTCCAGCAAGACGGTCGTCAAGTACTATCCTGTCGCCGACTTGGTCATCGGGGTCCCGAACTTCGGCAGCACGGTCTCCCCGCTCTCCATGGAAGCGAGCTACAATCGCGCGTACCAGCAAGCGGCGAACCGCGGAGTCAGCGGCTCGGCAAGCACGATCTCCGGTCTGAACTCCACAGTGTTTGGTTCGAATTCCACGCTCCTGTCCCCGAATATCACGGCGCAGATTCAGTCGAACGGCGGTTCCGCTCCTATCACGACCGGGCAAGGCGGCGGCATGAACGACCCGTCTGAACTGATCGAACTGATCACGACGGTTGTCGGCGACGAAGAAACTTGGGACGCTGTTGGCGATCCTCAATTCTTCTCCCTGAATAACACTCTGGCGATCCGGCAGACCGAAGAGAACCACGAAGAGATTCGTGAACTTCTCGAAAAACTCCGCGCCCTGAATGATCTCCAAGTAGCCGTCGAAGTTCGCTTCATCACGATCAGCGACGAATACTTCGAAAAGATCGGCGTTAACATGAACCTGTCGTTCAAAGCGGCGAACGGTTCCTCCGCGACGGTCGACGATGATTCCGACACGCTTACTCCTAACAAGAAAGGCGTCTACGGCATCTACTCTGGCGACTCCAACATCAGCGGTAAACCGTACACCGACAACTTGAACATCAACTTCTCGCAGAACAGCTACGGCTTGGCGGTTCCGCAGTTCGGCAACTACGACCCGTCCGTTGGCGCTCAGCTCGGCTTCGCGATCCTGTCTGACATTGAATCCTACTTCTTCGTCAGCGCGGCCGAATCCGACAACCGCACCAACGTTCTGCAAGCCCCGAAGGTCACCATGTTCAACGGCCAAACCGCCAGCATCATGGACTACACGAGCGTTCCGTACGTCAGCACGGTTATCCCGGTAGTCGGCGACTTCGCCGTGGCTCAGCAGCCGGTCATCACGGTCATCAACGAAGGCCAGTTCATGACGGTTCAAGCTACCGCCTCGCCTGACCGTAAGTACGTCCGTATGACGGTCGTCCCATTCTTCTGCCGGATCACCGACAACGACCGCACCTTCAAGTTCGAAGGTTCCGACTCCGTCGCTACGAACCAGACTTCTGCCAGCAAGGGAAGCAGCTTGCTCGAAAGCATCACGGACGAACGTACCGAAAACAGAGACGCGGAAGTCGTCAGCCAAGGCACGACCATCCAAGAGCCCGTCACCTCCAGCTTCTCCGTCTACACGACGGTTAACGTCCCGGACGGCGGCACCGCGCTCCTCGGCGGTATCAAGCGCCTCAGCGAAGGTCGTAATGAAGGCGGCGTCCCAATCCTGAGCAAGATCCCCTATATCAAACGCCTCTTCTCCAATAGCGCGATCGGTCGCGAGACCACGAGCATGCTGATGACGGTTACCCCGCGCATCATCATCCAGGAAGAAGAAGAAGAGTTTGCGACTGGACTCAACGCCGCGAAGTGATCGAGAGCACGCTACTCTGACTAGGGCCTCGCTCGTATGAGCGAGGTCTATCGAAACGACAAACTTAGAGGGCGAAAGGAGAAATTCCTTTCGCCTTCTTTTTTTCTTGCATTAAGACGTGTTATTTACTTGGTTAGTCGCATGTAAAAAAACGGAAGTACGTCTGCCTCGTTCAGCAAACATCTCTTGCCTGCCGAGCCGAAATTTGCTACTCTCTCAGAACCGGTCGCGGCCCTAAACAGTCGCGACCGGTCCCCAGAAATAAGCAGTTAAAACAACGGCGGCGGCGAATATGTTACATTTCCGGCTCAGATATACGAACGTTATTCTTTTATCGCTCGTGGGAGTCGTTTTGTGTTTGAACGTCGCAAAGGCGCAATCTGTTCCGGAGAAACCCTCCGGATTCACCGGATACCTTCTTGATACGAAGGGATTGGACCAAGACGGCAAAGAAGCGGCTTGGTCGGAAACTTTTGAATCTCCTGGCGTCAGCTGGCGTTATCTCTATCAGGATGGATCAGTAAAAATTCTGTCGCATCAAAGAGTCGGAGAAGAGTCGCATCAAGGCAAACGTTCTGAACTTATAAATTACGAAGTTGAAGATCCGGGAGTCGTCGTCTTTGGACATTACGTCGACTACCCGGGAATCTTCGAAGAAACCTCGCCTTCCGTCTGGATCAGAAGCGACCGTCCTGGCGTAACGCTCGCCGCGTTAGTAGTATTTCCTAAAACGCTGCGCCCCGATACGCGAACGCCCGTCACGGCGCTGCTCGTTGGAATGTCTTACGACCGACCGGGCGAATGGCAAAAACTAAAATTTGCCAACGGATTAACTCAAACCCTTGAAAATACGGTTCAGGCTATTCGTGGCGAGCACAAGCTTCCTCTCGATAAAAATTGCGCCTATATACGCCAAATTGCGCTCATTTCAGAAGCAAGATACGGTCGTTATTCGCTTTGGATCGACGACCTCGAAATATCTGAGCATATTCGTCCCGAAAACAAGCTGCTCCGAAACTCGGAACGTGTGTCGCGGTTCGATCCTATCAATCTTCTGAGCAGCCGTCTGCAAGCGTCGCAGTCTCCAATCTTTTGGCAAAATGCCGAAGAAAACAATATGTACGGAACAGAGCCGTTCGCAATCGACGAAGAGATGGTCAAAGCAAATGAGAAGAAATTGAAATTCTCCACCGACGCGCTGTCGACAAACACGTTTAGCCCAAATTTGCTTCCAACGGCAAACGATAAATTAGAATTTGATTTTGAATCGGAAACGCTCTTCGCGAAGAATCAAGTTCAAGGATTTGGTTCGGCTACTGACCGAAACGTCCAGACGTCTTTTAAAGAGTCTTTGTTTCAACTCGCGACAAAAGACGACTTCACGTCGGATAATACGGCTGTCGCCCAAAGCTCTCGAAAGATTGGAGAAACTTCAATTCCCACAAGAGTTGAAAACCGTGGGAAAGTTGGCCAGACTGCTTTTGTCGACGCGGAATACTCAAACAATAGTCAAGTTGCGCAGACCGGGTTCGATACCCCCGAAGATTTCTTCGGACTCTCCTCTACGCCCGATTATCAAGCGCTCCATCCTGTAGATTATCTCGTTTCAGGGAGTGGAACCCTTGATTCTTCAGAGGACGCGGCAGAGATAGGCTTTTTTAGACAAGGTGAAAAACTAGTTCCTAACGTTCAGGTAACCAGCGGCGGCAATATTGAGACAAATGAAAGACGCGTATACTCCATTCGCGCAATCGAGTACAACAACGAACCGTTCACTTTCTTAAAAAAGCTCGGTTTTAATGCCGTTTGGCTTCATGCGCCTCCGACGCAAGAAGAGCTTCATCAGGCGAATGAAGTCGGAATGTGGCTCATTGCGCAACCCCCAACGGGCGAGCAATTAGTTCCCAATTCGACAGAAGGAGGGACTGATCCCAAAGCCTTCTTTGGAGGAGGTCGACCAAACGCGGTCTACGATCCAGTCATCGCATGGGATCTGGGGCGTAGACTTCGACTTATAAATCATGCCGAGATTCAACGAAACATTCAAATAATCAAAGAATTGGATCCCCATCGCAGACCTATTCTTGCGTCAATATATAACGGGACGCCCGCGTACACGTCTGGCGCCAAAGTTGACGTCGTTCTGTTGGATCGAGAACCTCTCCTCACCTCACTCGATTTGAACGACTATGGAGACTGGCTCCTCAACTACAAAAACCTCGCGTCGTTCGGAGTCACAGCGTTTTGGAACCTAATTCAAACGCAGCCGCAATATAGCGCCACTTTACAACGGCAATATTTTGGGAAAGTTGAAGAGACCCCAGGTCTGGTTTCCTATGAACAGATGCGTCAATGCGTACGTCTCTCTATGCGTGCTGGAATGCGAGGATTGATCTTCACCTCTAATTCCCGTTTGGACGCCAAAGACCGACAGACGCAATATCGCGCGTGCGCGCTCGAAGCGCTTAATCTCGAGTTGCAATTCCTCATAACGTGGTTCGCCATGGGCAACGCGGAAGCGTCTCTACTCAATACGTCAAACAACGAACTTGGCGCCTTCACTATGAAAATGAAACGCGCGGCTCTCGTCGCTCCCATTTCTACCGCGTCAGACAATCAATTCGTTATGGGGCAGGACGCAGTATACGACTGGGGAACGACGATCTCAGTACCTGAAAGCTATTCGCCCGATCTACTTACCCCTGGCGCATTGCGAAAGATTTTGACAAAACGTCGCGCCGGCGGTTCTTCTTTCTCTTTGGAAGAAGGCTCCATGAATTCGTTGATTTTCTTTACGCAATCAGACGCGCTTTGCCACAAAATGACAGAACAAGCGTTAGCATACGGCAGGCGGATGGCGGAATTGACGATAAATCTTGCCCGAAAGCGGCTCGATCTATATGAACAGACGGTATACGGAATTCAGTATGTCAAGGAACATGGCGCGTCGTCTCAGAAAATGCCGGAAGTTCCCTTGCTCGGTCCTATACTCAATAAAGCATACGCTCAGCTTGATGAAGCTGAGCAGTCGCTCAGGCGGAGAGACGCGTCTCAGGCGTTCTTAATGGCCGAACGAGCGACCCGTGAAATGAGGAAAGCCGAACGCGACTTTTGGGAACAGGCGACAAAAACAGAGATCGCGCGTCCTGTCACGCCGCTATCAACGTCATTCTATGACATGCCCGTTTACTTGGAACTGTACGAGAAACTTGTTTCCGGAAAGCTGCGCGCGTCAGGACCTAACCTCATTTTGGGCGGAGATATGGAAAATCCAAACGTCTCTAGACAGGACGGTTGGCAAATTTATACTGAACAATCGGTAAATTTGAACGGTCAGGTTGTTTACGACTCGGTAGCTAAACGAACAGGCGAACGCGGTCTTCATATCGTCGTTTCACCCCAAGTAGCAGGTCAACCGCCAGCTGAGGCCGAATGCCCGGCTATTATAGCCGAGGTCGGGTTTAATACCAGAATCGGACAGTTGATCTGTATTCAGGGGTGGATTAAGATTCCCCGCGATTTAACTAATTCTGTCGACGGAGTAGAAATATACGACGATCAGGGGGGAAAAGCGCTCGCGCTTCGGTTCAAACAAGCAAGCGAATGGAAAAGATTCGCGTTTTACCGTATCTCGACAAACGACGGTCCAATGCGTCTTCGGTTCGCTTTTTCTGGCGTAGGCGAAGTCTATTTGGACGACGTTGCGGCCTACGTTGTTCAATAATAGGAATAGTCTCCCCTGTTATCGTTAGATTTCATGGGCGAGATTCTCTCGTTTTGACTCTTTTATTCGCGGTTGTCTCCAGATTAAAAAGCCTATAAGAAACTCAAAAAATTTTAAATAGATAGGCGTCATTTCAAAAATAATCCACTATACTCTAGTTTGAAGAGTTGCGTGCAAGGCGCAAATACTAGAACCGTTCTTTCACTTATAGAGATGGAATTTCAAAAATGAGCGATTTTGCAGACGCCTACGACCGTGACGCATCCATGGATAATTCGCCGAGCCAGTCGGAGTCTATGTCTTCCGAACAAAATGAAACGGTCGTCTCCTCTTCAGTAACAAGCTCTGAGCCAGATCGGCCGACGCCCCGTGTCGATCTGCCCGAAAGCGTTAAGAATCGATTTGCCGACGTCTATCGCAGGATAGAGGGCGAGTTGAATAAAGTCTTTGTCGGGCAACGGGAACTTGTCCTTGGAGCTTTAGTCGCGTTATTCTCCGGGGGGCATGTATTGGTCGAAAGCGTTCCCGGCTTGGGAAAGACACTCTTTGCTTCCGCTCTTGGTCGCGCGCTTGGCTGTAAATTTGGAAGAATTCAGTTCACTCCCGACCTTATGCCGTCCGACGTTGTCGGTTCGCCCGTTTTTGATATGAAAACCCAGGAATTCCGGTTTCATCCGGGTCCCATTTTTGCTTCTGTTCTCCTCGCCGACGAAATCAATCGCGCGCCTGCCAAGACGCACTCTGCTCTTCTCGAATCAATGCAAGAAGGGGTTGCGACGGTTGACGGTCAAACCTATCCGCTTCCTCAGCCTTTTTTCGTTATTGCAACGCAAAACCCAATTGAATCTGAGGGCACCTATCGTCTACCCGAGGCGCAAATTGACCGATTTATGTTTAAACTTCTCGCCGACTATCCCAGCGAAGAAGACGAACTAAAAATTCTTGCTGAACATGGTAAACATATTGAAACGAAAGAAAAATTGGCCGCCGTTCAGAGGGTTCTTTCCGCAGAAGAAATCTTAGAACTGAGGAAAATTGTAAACGAAGTATACGTCGCGCCTCAACTTTTTGACTATATCAACAAGATCGTCCGCGCGACGCGCAACTTCCCCCGTCTGGCCTTTGGCGCGTCTACTCGCGCGGGCTTAGCGATAGTACAAGGTTCGCGAGCGCTTGCGATCTTTCAAGGACGCGGCTTTACAACGCCTGACGACGTCGCTCGCATCGTAACGCCCGCCCTTCGCCATCGAGTATGTCTTTCCCCGGAAGCGGAAATTGAGGGGAGAAACGTCGACGAAATCTTAGCTGCGGTCGTTCGATCCATTTCGGTTCCGAGAATGTAATTAAAGGATATCGACGTAAGCAACGCGGTATGTTTTGATATGATTAATCAACTGCGAGACTGCGGATTTTCTTTTCGGGAAATCTCATTATCGCAAAAGTTGAAACGGATGCTTACGCCTTGATCTTGTACAGACGGAAATAGGCGTGCGTCACCCGTCGGCACAAGATTGAGTTTCCGCAAAGATTCATAAGGAGTTAAACCTCCTCAGTTCGACATTTTAGGAAACGCTGCATGACAATCCGTCCGACATTCGACAGCGTTTTCTGAATTGTTTCAAGCGCATAAAAATTGCTCGTATTTTGAACGAAACAGCATCGTTCTTGTCACTCCCTGTACGGTAGTTTTTTTGCGCTTGCAGTTGTTCAGTCGCTTCGGTTTGTTTACTAAATAAGATCAAAGAACGCTTTAATTCCCGAAATTCGCAAGTCTATTCGTTTGTTTTTGGAAATATAGTATTAGGAGAGCTAAATGGGACACTTTCGAATGTTGCGCTTAAAAAACGTCGTTGCGTTTATTGTTTTAAGCTTTTTTATCATCTGTTTTTCTGCTCCCACCGGAGCGCAAGACGCTAAGCCGTTCCCATATGAAAAGGACCTCCTTCGATTTGAAAAAGAAGATCAAGCGACTCCCCCGACAAACGAAACCACTTTCTTCGTCGGTAGCTCCACATTCACAATCTGGAAAGAAATCCCTGAAGATTTCGCCGAATTTCATGCGGTAAACCGAGGCTTCGGCGGATCGCAAATATCTCAATGGTTGGAAGTCGCTGCCGATCGCATTCTTGTCCCTCACGCCCCTAACCGTATTGTCTTTTTCTGTGGATGCAACGATATTGCGGGAGGTAAAACACCTGAGAAAACGCTTGAAGATTTCAAAGCGTTTGTTATGAAGATGCGCGCGTCAAACCCTCGAGTTATCATTCATTTCTGCGCTTTGCATATGCCGCCGGTTAGAAAGGCGCACTGGGAAAACTTCCGAATATTTAACGCGTCTGTAAAAGAGATAGCCGACAAAGACCCCAATATATACTACGTTGATTTTGCAGCGGCGACGAACGACGATCAAAACGGCGGATCTGAAGAACTGTTTCAGAAGGATCGACTGCACCTTACCCGCGAAGGTGAAAAGAAATTAATCCCGATAATTACAGAATCTATTCGCAAAGAAATCGTCGATAACGGTCGGCGAAAGCTTACAAAAATTGAAGAAAACTGCAATTATCCTCCGTCTTCACGCAAGAACGCTTTTAAAAACGGCGACTTCAAAGTCCAAGAGACTGTACTTACACTCTCGGAGCCCACGACCGTTTCCTTAGGTTCATCCTTTTTCAAAGCGGATGTTAAAGACGAGATCGTTCTTTTGACTCTTTCGCAGCAAGGCTCCTCGCAACCGTTTGCACAAACGAAGATTCCTCGCGACCAAGTTTGCGAAGTTATTCAGCGCATTGCGACAG
>CAMNJU010000008.1 GCA_946541595.1 uncultured Planctomycetales bacterium | reverse complement strand
GCTTCCGACCATACGCGCGTTAATTCCGCCCTAATTTTCTCTTCGTCTTCCGCTTCATTTTCTTCTTTCTCGAAATATTCTTCGTAGAAATAGTAATCAAGATATGTTTCATGAAGGGTAGTCGTCAAAGCGTCTAAATCCATGATTCCTAAGGAGGTTAGCTCTCCTCTATGCCGTTCGTAGAACGCCTCGTAGTAGATTACAAGACCGCCTTGGTCAAACCAAGAATCAACCATTGATTTGATAAACTGGCGAGCAGACTCAGACGCAAAAACTTCGGGGGCTGTCACAATTATTTCCGGCTCAGATATAGTTGGTCTTGATTCAGACGCAACCAGCGAAGGTTCAGTCGCAACGGCTTCCGGTTTAGGCGCAGAGGCTTCTGATTTAAACGCGACGGATTCAACGTCCGAAGCAACGGCCTTGTCAAAGAGTTCGTCCAGTTTCTCAGCGTCAAGAGAGCTCTCGTCGGCGACGCTGTCGTACGTATAGTATCCGCTATCGTTAATTTTAAAGGAAGCGGTGTTTAACTCCATCGCCTTGACAATGCGTCTTTCAGGAATACACAGTCTCGCGGCAATAGTATCGCTCATAAGGGAAAAATAAGATCCCCATACGCGCTTAATTTCTTTTTCCACTTTGACGCGATCCGAATCTTCGTTTTCTTCTCGAGTATCGTCGCCTGCATCCTGCTCCATATATTCGTCATAAAACAAGTACGAAGGATAGAACTTCGCAAAGAAAGACTTCAGAATCAAAGGATGGGTAATACACGTGCCGGCAAGCCACTGTTCGTTTCGTTGATAAAACGTTTCAAAATAGATCATTCGCATACCCATTTTGAACAGCGACGCAACGTGTTCCCTAATATGTTCTTTAATTTTATCAGAAACAAAGAAATACCTTCCGTCGTAAAAAACGCAAACTCTAGCTATCGCGGCAACGAGCTTCTCGTCTGGCATGCTGCTGAAATCCATTTTCAAAGAAGCCGCATGCATCCGCAGGAGTTTGATATCTTCCGCGGAGTTAGGATCAAAACCATTAAGAAAAACCTCGCTAACGACCTTCTTAATAACGGCCGCGCGAGACAAAGAAGCTTCGACAACGACTGCTTGCGTCCTTTCAACGAAAACCCCGCCGGCTTTTGTAAAATATTCACAAAGCTCTTTGTCAGAAAAATCACGGCGTATTCCGACTTCTTCTTCAAAGCGAATTCTGAAACGTTTGAAATCAGACATATCGCTATGAAAAGTCGCTTTCGCAAAATATTTCTTCAAAACGCGTTTCGCGACGTCGACGAACGCTTCAAAACTGGCGACGCTGTTTACGTAGGCGTCGTTCTCCGAGGTGTGCTCAAGTAATTTAGCGCCTGCGCGAACCAGCAACTGTATGACGGTATCGTCGGGAAACTTCACATTAAACTTAGCGTCTAACAATTTTTTGAAATCTTCGAGCCCTTCCGGAAGGAAAACTATTTTTTCCGGGAAGTATTTGGCGAGAATTTTCTCTACTCCGGATATAAGCATCCGCTCTTTCGCACTTGGTGCAACATTCGTAGAAATCTCGGAATCGTGCAGGGGGACGGCGTGCGGAGCCTGCCTCGTGCGGAAGTCGGAACCTGAAGCAAAACTTCCCATACTCGGTTGCTCCACGTAGTTCCCACCGGCGTAACTGATGACATATTGGAGAGTCTTAGGATCCAGTTCCTGCAGCTTCTTACTTTCTATTGCCATCGACATATGCTGCCGAAAACGGGCAAAATCCGACTCTCCCCGTATCTGCCTTCCAGTAAAATAGTTATCCAAAATTTCACGGGCAATATTGACATAAACCTTTGTCGGAACCGCATTATCGGCTGAACCTTTTTCTCGTGGTTCCTTCCTCCCGAAATCTCTGTCGTCTGCAACTTGATCTACGCCGCCTTCATTCGCGTCTGACCGGCCGTAACCGTTGTCCTTCCGGCGCATATCCGACCATTCGCCATAGCTTGACCTCGCACCCGTATCGTGAGCCGCGCCGAATCCGGCTGCGCGAGAATCAGTTTGAAATTGAGGAAGGTCGTCAGGATAGGAATAAGGGATATAGCGGTTCGACGAACGCCCGTAAAAGCGATTCTCGTCCCATCCACGATCGTCGCGACGGCGGTAACCGTTATTAAAACGGCCGTTGTAATAGCGATCATTCCCATAACCCTGACGTCTGTATCCGCCTCGATCGTAGTTTCCGTAACCGTCGGTACGATAAGGTCTATCGTCAGACTCGTATTCGTTTTGCACGTCCCAATCGGAACCAAAACGTCGGGCGCCGTCGCGGTCAAACTCACTGCGTCGTTCGCTATAGCCGTCGCGGAAATGATCGTGCCTATAACGCTGATCGCTATAGTCGAAACGCCTAGTCAACCTTTCTTCGCCGTTGCGACCGTTGAGATCGGGGCCGTAGCCGTCGTAATTTCTTTCTCCGACACGACTCCTAAACTCAGTGCGTGCGTCGACAATCCCAATTCTCTCGTCGTCGACGACGTTTTGATCAGTCTCAGGAGCGCTACCGCCGTCGGCGGCGCGTTTATTTATCTCGTTATTCTTCGAGTCATCCGTTACGGGAGCCGCCGTGTTATCCGCGTAGGCGTCGTCGTTCGATCCTGAATAGTTGTTTTCTTTCGTTTGATCCGACTCCCAACGGTCTTGATTTGTCCAAGAATTTGGACGCGTTATATCAGGCGTGGCATTCCAATACGTGCCCATGGACGCGTTAGCGCGCTCGTCGTTTGGATTCTCAAAGCGCCCCATGTGCAAGGGATTATCACGCCACCCTAAGCGGCCAGAATCGTTCGGTCGGTATGAACGTCCGCGAAAGTCTGAGGAATGGCGCGATTGGAAGTCTCCGTCCCTGTCGCTGTTATCGTGAAAATTTCCTCTTGTTCTGAGAGGCCTGATAAAAGAACCGCCCGCGGCAAAGGTTAATTTTTCCAATTCTTCATCGGAATATCTACTAGCTACTTCTGGATTCTCCATTGCCAATAGACGGCGAAAATGAACAAGCCCCTCTGGCGTAGCCGAGACGGTTTTGTTGGGGTAACTCTTCCTTACGACCGCGTCAACGGCGGCAATAGCTTCTTGGTAGGCGCCGTCAGTCTGGCGTTCGTTTAATTTACGGGCATTAAGAGCGCCGGAGGGGAAATATTGGGAGTCGTTTTTTTCTGAGCCTCGGGAGTCCGCATTATTCATAACCGAATCTCCGTCAATTCTCATAGCATTGGTCCCGTTTACCGTGTTTGCTTCAACTCCGCCATTTTTTTCATTTTGACTCATTGTCTTACCCACCACCTTATAACAATACGAGGAAAATCAAACTTTATCGCAGGTTGTTCTGACACAAACCAATGTTTAATAATTGTCTGCTTATTGCAGTGAGTATAATTTACAAACTCCGCCGTCCAAAACAACCATATCGTCTCTAACTGGATCTAGCAAAGCTATTGAGCGCCGCCGGCAGTCCGTATTCGTAAAAGGCGCTTCACCCAAAACGAAACATCTCCAAAGGTTACTTCCTTTCATTTACGCTTCCCGTTCTTTAAAGACGAGAAAAACGTTCACGTTCTGCAAATAAATAAATTTATTGTAAACGGCGCGTTAAACACGAAAAGGAACATGAAAAACAACCTTAGTCGAAAAAGGAACTTCCAAGCAAAATGAAGCGTTCAGCAAAATATTACTCAAATTCCAATGAGCTAATCTGCGCTCAGAGAATGAAATATTTGCCACAGCATAACTTAACGCGTCAATTCTTTCTCAAACGATCGCTCAGTATAACTCTGGAAAGACGCAAACGTGAACTGCAATTCGTAGCTTACGTCAGGCAAAGAAAGCCTCCCTTTCGGAGCTAGATATTAACTATCTTTCCCGATTTGTCAAGAGTTTTTCATAAAAAGAGGGTGATTCACCTATTTTTTAATTTATAACTCATATTATTACATTACAAAAGGTTGGATTCTTCAACCTGTTTAAAAGACGAAACATATATACGTAGAACGACCGTTTCGTACAAAGCTATTCAAGAATATAACGACAGAACACAGAACCACTCTTACATCGAAATTTACGATCTATTATCAGCACACAATATTAAAGGACCTATATTGAGCGGTAACAAAGAAGAACCTTCGCGCCCAAACGAAGGTTCTTCTTACGCTTTAGGCTTACGTTTCATAACCACAAGCCATTACACAAACTAAGCAAATCTATCAGTACAGTTAGACAGGAATCGCTTTACTTCACGCCGCTAGGGGTAATCTCGGCTCTCATAGCCCCGCCAACGTTGCCGTTTTTAGCGACATACCTCGGCAAAGGAGCAAATTCAAAAAAGCGAGCTTCCGGTTTATTAGTTTCCCTAATAAGATCCTCGATTCTTTTCTCAGGATCATATTCGACGTTCCTAGGACCGGTGGTTTCTCTTGCAAAAGCCCACAGAGTTTGCTTTCCGTCGGTAATTTCAACAGCTTCCTCAAAGACCTTTAACTTAACGCTTCCCATAGGTTGCACGGAACCGGGGATAGGCAACGGAAGACGGCCAAAACCTCGCTGTGCGCCATAAGTTACTTCTTCCTCGCGTTTTGTGTCAACGCATCGCGCTTTTAATAACATCTTTGCCTTAGGATTGTACTTAAATCCCCTTTCTTTCAGTTGCTTAATGAGAAGTTTCTGAACTTCGGAATCGTCTAAAAGACCGTTCATTTCAGTCTTTATGCTCATTTCCATCCCTGGATAGACGACAAAAGCGTCGTCCTTTTTCAGGGACTTAAGCTGTTCAAGCGCTTTTTTATGCGGAAGATTAATTCCGACAAGCGTCTGAGGGCCGGAGTAACTGTCTGAACAAACGGTCCATACGAGTCCTTTATAACTGACAGGCGAATAACTGATGCTAAAATTAGCGTAACGGCAAACCGGAAGACCTGTTTCGAGGTCGTATAGAGCGTCTTCGACAAGAATAGAACTGTCGTTTGCCCAAACGAGGCTTTTATTTATTCCTCCTTCAATTTCTATGCGATTAACACAATCGCCAGTCTTCAAATCAACAACGGAAACAACGTCGCCAACAAGACAGGCTATTCGCTCGCCATTGGGTGAGAAGCCAAGAGAATTGCCATAAATACTGGGTTGCGAGGCGTTTTCCGATTCGTCCCCCGATTTTGAAAGGTCTGTTACGCCAAGGTATTCGCCGTTCGCGACGTCGATGATCTTTAAAAGATTGCGTTCCGAAATAGCGATATATTTACGGTCAGGGCTCATCTCCACGCCGGCACGAGCAGAGACGGAAACGGCATATTCGCCAACGCCTGTCTTTAGGTTCCACTTTACAAGCTCGTTTTCAGATCTTGTCAAAACGGAATTATCATCTATCCAATACGCCCCCTTAAGAGGCTTAGTCGGATCTTCGTAATCGTTTTTAGGTTTCGTGTAATAGGGACAGAAAATAGCGCTCGGTTTTACCTTACCGCCTGCTTTGATAGATTCAGTTGAAAAAATAGCTAGGAGACATTTTCTTTCAATTCCAATCTTCGAAGGTTTGCAGCTTAATATAGCCAGCGCATACTTACCGTCGGGCGAAAGTGAAACAAATTCAAGAGTACCGCTTGGACATTGGACAGTTTCACTGGTTCCCTTAACCACGTCGCAACGCTGTAAAAAGTTCGTTCTCGTATCCCCATAGCCGTCGTGAAAACTTAAATAAAAATACGGGGAATCGAAACTGCAAGGAGTAAGCAGCGTCTCTACATTGGATTTGGAAGGATTCGAAAGACCTGCGTCGGCCATTACTTCAACCTGACGAACAGAGCTGAACGACTGATTTGAAAGATTCGTCGGAACAAGTTTCCAACTAGCGTCTCCCTGTCCCGCTAATCGCTTCACCTTAGAGCGATCGCCAATAAGAACAGGCATGTCGACTCCGTCAAACCGTTGAGTCTTACCGCCAACAGAGAATGACGAAGAGGAACTTTCAACGGAGCCTCCGGCAAATGGATTGCCCGAAAGCTGATCGAGATAATCCTGATCAGCCTGGCTCAACTTGTTAATCGGAATCTTAACGGTTCGATTGTCAGACTTACGCAGAGTAACTTCCGATCCGTCGCTCGAAACCAATACTGCGTCAACTTTAAATTTTCCAGTTGAGTCGGTCCAAACGCGGGCTTCCTCCTCTTGCGCCAACAGATTTACGACGCCAACGTCGGAATGAAGTCCACTTACGCAAAACGCCGCGAGCAACAAGATACCAGTCGAAAAAGAACGGGGAAAACTGAAACGTGCGCCCATAAATGTCCTCCTCAGAAACTTACATTGGAAGTATTGCAGGATTACCTGACAGTAACTGTCAAGGATTATATAATTTTCAGTAGGACATATCAACTAGTAACGCTTATAAACGTAAAAGGAATCCTTTTTCTATGAAAATGCGACATGTCTATTCTAATTATAACGATTGTTTAAACTCATCATAAAACATAAAAATATATGAAACCTTTGACACTGATGAATGGCCGGTGTAAAATAAATGGGTCTATTGATATAACAGTAGATTTTCTGTCTTCGGCGCCTCCACTTGCGTGAACGGCGCCAGCATATGCTTTACCTTGCGAAAGGAGATATCACTATGAAAAATTCCCGCCGATCCTTTTTGAAAAACACAGGCTTGGCGCTGGCCGCCGGGTATGCGCTTCCCACTCTCATTCCTCGTTCTGCGCTGTCGGCTCAGGGTCAGGTTGGCGCCAACGACCGTATAATTGTCGGGTTCGTCGGCGTTGGAGGACGCGCGCGCCAACTCATGGAACACATCCCCAAAGAACGTGCCAAAATCGTGGCAGTCGCAGATTTTTGGCGTCAAAAGATGATCGACTGCATAAATGAAAAAAAGAATTCCGGGCTTATTGGGGACGGCGAGGAATGGAGGACGTACGATTCTGACGTCGAACTCTTTGAGAAAGAAAAGCTAGACTGCGCGTTCGTCGCCACACAGGATCACTGCAGAACGATTCCTGCGGCTCACGCGGTACTTGCAGGTTTGGACGTCTATGCAGAAAAACCTCTAACGGCGTACATTGCCGAGGGGCGTCGACTCGTCAACATCGTTCGAAACTCAAAACAAGTTTTTCAAGTCGGAACCCAACAACGGTCAATGCGCCTTAACGAATACGGTTGCCGTCTGGTGCGTGAAGGCAAACTCGGCAAGATTAAAGTCGTTCAGGCGTGCAACTATCCTATTTCGTCCGAGATTCCTGCCGATTACGCGGAGGAACCGATTCCGGATGGGTTCAATTGGGATGCATGGCAAGGACCGACCGAATATCGGAAGTTCAACTCCATGCTTCTCGGTTGGATGCAATGGCGTCCTTATTCCGGCGGCGAAATGACAAACTGGGGCGCACACGGCGTCGACCAGATTCAGTGGGCGTTAGGAGCCGACAATTCGGGGCCAGTAGCCCTCGCGCCTATGCCCTCGGGCAATGGGGCGGTCGCCGCAAAATATGCGGACGGTACGGAAGTCCATTTTGACCTCGAATACGGTAAAGCGCCAATGGGTGGAGCAATTTTCCGCTGCGAAAAGGGGAATTTGGAAATTAATCGTAACAATCTCAAAGCCAATCCCCAAAGTCTTATCGCAGACGCTCCAGAACCGGATCCGCCAGAAGGCCCGACTTGGATCGCGCGTCCGCACATCGAAAACTTCTTCGACTGCATGGTTACGCGCGAGCGACCGCATGCCGACGTGGAAATTGGACATCGAAGCGTTTCCGTTTGCCATCTCGTTAATATAACAAGAATTCTCAACCGTCCCCTTCAATGGGATCCTGAAAAAGAAACGTTTATCGGAGACGACGAGGCCAATTCGTACGTCGATCGTCCGAGGCGCAAAGGTTACGAACTCCCGGAAGTTTGAAGTTTAGAAGACTTCAGATAAAACGACGTTCGTAAAAAGCGGAACCTGTTTGTTTAAACCGAGAACCGGAATAAAAAATATTGGGGTATGAATTTATTTCTCCCATTAGTTGACGTCTATCCGGACTTAACTATAATCTGAGTAACTTCAGAAAGGAAAGGCGCCTTTATGGCTTACAAACTGAACAACACCTATTTCGGAACCGCAGACGGCTCCCGATGTGTTCGCGGTGGCGCCGTCGCTTCTTTGTTTGAAGCTCAGGGGTATTACTTTAGTCTGTTTTCTTGGCAATTTTATGCCGGGTTTACTCAGTATACGTAAGGACGCTACGCAACGCTAGATTCCGGAATTCCACTTATAGATAACGTTCGGCGTCCTTAAACGGGCGCCGTTTTTTTTTCCGTATGGTCCAATCATGATCGCTGTATTCGTAAATATGTTCGCCGTTATAATCGGGAGTTCTTTCGGTCTTCTCTTCCGTAAGAAGATAATCCCTGAAAAGACGAATACGGTCATTTCAGCGTTAGGGCTCGTTACAGTCGTTATCGGAATCATGGGCGCGATTAAGACACAGAATATCGTCTGTCTTATCGTCTGCGCAGCTTTGGGGACTATTCTGGGAACGGCTTTGAAGATTGAGATTCGGATCAATAGATTTGGAAACAAAGTTAGCTCACAGTTCTTTCATAACAGCGAACGGTACGGAAAATTCTCAGAAGGTTTCGTCGGCGCTTGCATAATATTTTGCGTCGGCGCCATGACGATTGTCGGTTCGCTCAAAGCGGGCGTCGATCGCGACTATTCGATTATTTTCGCCAAAAGCGCGCTTGATCTGGTCTCTTCGACGATTCTTGCCGCAGGTATGGGTATCGGCGTTCTTTTTTCCGCAGTTTTCATTTTGGCGTTTCAGGGAGGGCTGACTCTCTTAGCAGGTTTTGTGGCGCCCTATTTGAACGAGACTGTCGTTACCGAACTTTCGGCGGTCGGAGGCACAATTCTTATCGGTCTGGGATTGAATATCCTCAACATTGGCGAGAACAAGATCAAAGTTGCCGATATGACTCCCGCGATTTTCCTCCCGATCGCGTATATACCCTTGAACGACGCCGTCCACACTTTGTTTTCAACTTAAAAATCCTGGTCATTATGTCATTGAATAAGAAGTAACACGTCATAAAACTTTGCTATCCGAGGAAAGGACAAACATGAATGAACTTGAACAGGCACGCGCAGAAATTAATCAAATTGATCTAGAAATGGCCGCATTGTTTGAACGGCGAATGGAGGCTTGTGAAAAGATAGCTAAGTTCAAAAAGACCAACGCGTTGCCCGTTAGAGATCAAGTGCGCGAACACGACTGGATCATTAAGAGCCAGGGGCGAGTTAAGTCGCCTGAAATTGAATCATATTATGTTCCGTTTCTTAAAAAGGTTGTCGACCTTTCGTGCCAGTATCAATCGCAGATCCTTACCAGTCGTAGAGTTGCGTACAGCGGAGTTGAAGGCGCGTTTGCTCATGTGGCCGCAAAAAAGCTCTTCCCTGAATCGCATCTTATTCCTATGCCGGACTTTGTCTCGGCATATCGGAGCGTCGAACAAGGGGAAAATGACAGCGTTGTTCTTCCTCTGGAAAACAGTTACGAAGGCGAAGTTGCCGCCGTTATGGATCTGCTCTTCTTTGGAAATCTCTATGTCAATCAGACGACAGAACTTCCTATTCGACATACCCTTTTAGGAATTAACGAAACGACTATTGACAATATCAAAACCGTCGTAAGTCATCCTCAGGCCCTCGGCCAATGCAGCGAGTATCTCCAGCGGCACGGCTTTGCCCCTCAAACTTACTCCAATACTGCCGCGGCGGCAAAGTATGTTAAGGAGCTTGCCGATCCGACTGTCGCCGCTATTGCATCAGAAGAAACTGCTGAGCTGTTTGATTTAAAAATCTTAGCGAACGGCATTAATGACGCGCCCAATAATACGACTCGCTTTGCAGCGCTCTCGCGGGTTCAAAACATTCCTAGTTCGTCAAAGGTTCGCGAAGATGAAAACTTCATTTTGGTCTTTACAGTCCAGAATAAAGCCGGCGCTCTTGCACAGACCCTCAATATCATCGGTTCGCACGGCTTCAACATGCGCAATTTGCGAAGCCGACCCATGAAGGATTTGCAATGGAGCTACTTCTTCTACCTCGAAGCAGAAGGCGATATCAACAACACTAACGGACGTGAAATGATGCGTGAGCTATCGGCGATTTGCGCACGGCTCAAACTTATTGGAACGTATTATACTTTCAATAAATAATACGTAAAAACAACGTCATTTACATTTTGTCGCCAACGGAAATGAGAATTCAACCGCCGGCTCAAAAGTTCCTACTTCTCCTTTAACAGAAAGACCCTTGCTATGAACATGGATTTTAAACGCGAGATGCCTACGGCGCGCGTCATAAAAGAGATGTACCCGTTATCTGACAGACTCGTCGAAACGAAAGCGAATAACGACGCCGAAGTCCGTCAAATTTTTTTAGGGCAAAGTCATAAGTTTTTACTGGTGATCGGACCATGTTCCGCCGACAGAGAAGACGCAGTTTTGGAGTATATCGGCAGACTGCGCGAAGTTCAGGATAAAGTTCAAGACAAAATCGTCATCGTGCCGCGTATTTACACAAATAAGCCGCGCACGACGGGAGCAGGATACAAGGGGATGCTCCATCAGCCCGATCCCAACAATTCTCCCGACTTGTTAAAAGGTTTAATCGCGATCAGAAAACTGCACGTTGACGCCTTGGAAAAGACGGGCTTCTCCTGCGCTGACGAAATGCTCTACCCGGAAAACCACCGTTACCTTTCAGACTGTCTTTCGTACGTTGCCGTCGGCGCGCGTTCGGTAGAGGATCAGCAACACCGACTCGTCGCAAGCGGTTTAGCCATTCCGGTAGGAATGAAGAATCCGACAGGCGGCGACTTGTCCGTTATGATGAATTCCATTACGGCGGCGCAAAACATGCACACGTTTGTTTTTTCCGGCTGGGAAGTTCAAAGTAAGGGAAATCCCCTCGCACACGCTATTTTACGCGGTTATGCGAGCAAACACGGACGTACCGTTCCAAACTATCATTATGAGGACTTGCAATTCCTTTGCGAACTTTATTCTAACACAAATCTGCAGAACCCCTCCGTTATCGTCGACTGCAACCATTCAAATTCGGGTAAACATTGGGCGGAACAGCCGAGGATCGCGCAAGAGGTGTTACACAGCATGCGCTGCTCAAAAGACGTCGCTAGCCTTGTCAAAGGACTTATGATTGAATCGTATCTCGTCGACGGCTCTCAAAAACCTGACGGTTGCGTTTACGGACAGTCAATCACCGATCCGTGTCTCGGATGGGAAAAGACGGAAAAAATGATATATGAACTTGCAGACTTGCTGTGAGAATATTCGCTGTACACTCAATAGAAGAGTAATTCTTCCGACAAACTGATTTAACGAAGTCTAACCCTGCGGCGCCGAGGTTCAAAGCGACCTCTTGCCGCAGTTTTTTACAGCATGGATTCATTCTCTTTACAAATAATTATAAAGAAACAATCTACTCCTCAGCCGATTCAGCGTTAGAAGAATCTTCCGTCGGCTCAGGTTCGCCGTCGTGAGAATCATGAACGTTCAGCAATAAACGCAAAACGTCCTCGTCAATTTTCTCTGAAAGCAACTGTCTTTTTCCGTCACAAAAGACGACTAGAACGCCTGAGGCATGCCACGAAGCGAAATTCTCGCGTTCCTTAGCTATTTTTTTATTCTCTTCGCACACTAATTCTTCTGTCAATTCAGAATTTGGATTCATCCAATTGACAGGCTTTTTTCTTTCAACGTAAAGGATCGTATTAGAGGCGCCGTCAACCAAATCGTCAGGCGTAACGGCGGTTCCGTCTTCTGGAAAAACCGTCGACGTTCCAGTTACGCAAGAGTATGCGCAAAGCTTGTTTTTAGAAATGGAATCCTCATTTTCGTCGATCGGAGTAGACGCGCAACGAAAAATATTCGGCGTTTTCGACCAAAACTGACGGTTCCATTCACTATCCCAAGGTTCTTCAAGACGAATCTGAGAATAAAGGTTCTCCTCCCCAAGGAAAGGGAGCAGCAAAACACGCCAGGAATGAAGTCTCTCGCCGTTAGAATTGGCGGTAAACGCAGGCGGATACGAACCGTTTGTTTCGCAATACTCTACCGTTGCGGCATAGAGTCTCGCCAAATTAAGATCGCAGCGCTCTCGACGTGAATTTTCACGTTGTACAAGTAAAAAACTCGTAAAAGCGAAGAATAACGAAGTGGCAAGAAACACGACAAAGACGGTTGCAATAATTAAAACCGTCCGTCGGCGACGCGCAATCATTCTCGTGCTAATTTCATTTTCCATTGGAACGTAAGCCTACCCTACCGATGCAGAATCTCGCGTTCTACTTGTTTAATGTCGTGTTGAAGCATGTCGTCGACGAGTTCGTCAAACGTATGCTTAGGGCTCCAACCAAGTTTATCAGCCGCCTTAGTAGCGTCGCCACAGAGATAATTCACCTCGGCGGGTCTATAAAACTGAGGATCAATCTCAACGAGAACCCTGCCGGTTTTACGATCCTTCCCCTTTTCGTCGGCTCCTGTTCCAGACCAAACAAGTTCATATCCAAGTTTATTAAAAACCGTCTCCAGAAAATCCCGCACTGAACGTTGCTCGCCAGTAGCTAAGACATAGTCGTCCGGCTTGTCTTGCTGGAGCATGAGATACATGCCTTCAACATAGTCCTGAGCATGCCCCCAATCCCGACGCGCGTCAAGATTGCCTAAGAGGAGTTTTTCTTGAAGGCCCGCGCGCAATCTCGCGGCGCCAAGCGTTATCTTTCGAGTTACGAAATTCTCGCCGCGAAGAGGACTCTCATGATTAAAGAGAATTCCATTACAAGCAAACACGCCGAAAGCCTCGCGATAGTTCACGGTAGTCCAGTAGGCAAATAATTTTGCAATGGCATAAGGGCTGCGAGGAGCAAAGGGAGTCGTCTCACGCTGCGGCTTTTCACGCACGTCGCCGAAAAGTTCAGACGTCGACGCCTGATAAAAGCGCGTTTTTTCAGTCAGGCCGAGACGCCGAATTGACTCCAATAAACGCAAAGCGCCCATGCCGTCAACCTCGCCCGTAAATTCCGGAACGTCGAAGGAGAGACGAACGTCGGACTGTGCGGCAAGATTATAGACTTCGTCGGGTTCAAACTCGCCGAGCGTTCGCATGAGGCTCGGCGTATCGGTCAAATCTCCCGTGCAATAGATCAGCTCGGAACCGTTCGACTGGATTCCTTCTCGAAGATCCGATAACCGACTCATATTGGAAGTAGAAGCGCGGCGAATGAGCGCGCAAACGCGACGCCCCTCGGAAAGAAGTTTACGAATTAAGTAGGAGCCGTCTTGTCCTGTCGCTCCGGTAACCAAAGACGTCTTCATTAAAAACACTCCTTCCGAACGTGCGTCAAGACGAAAATTCACGACTTGACATTCAATCTATTCCTCCAACGCCAACTTATATTTTAAATTCATTTTTACGAAAAACAACCGATCGCGCATAAAACAAAAAACCGAGAATTCTCGTGGCGAACAGTTTGCCACTCAAACTCTCGGTCTTGCAATTGAATTTGAAGGAACATCGCTACCAGATAATGTAATTCCCCCCGTAAGTGAGTCCCGCTCCGAATCCGGAAATAATGAGTTTGTCGCCGCGTTTAAGTTCTCCGTTGCGATTCATTTCGTCAAGAACGATAGGGATGGACGCGGAAGCTGTATTGGCGACGTCTTTCACGTTGATATAGAATTTGTCGTCGTTCTCAAAACCGAGACGCTTACCGGCAGCTTGGATAATTCGATAGTTCGCCTGATGCGGAATGATACGGGCTATGTCGTCAAAGGTCAGATTGTTCTGCTTCATCAACGTGGTAACGACTTCTTCAATCGCTTTAATCGCAAAGGTAAAGACCTGCGTGCCAGCCATTTGTAACACATGAGAAAGAGGATGTCTGAGCGAATCCGCAGAACGGCAGCCGCCTTCAAGAAGCAGGTATTGTCCGCAAGAGCCGTCAGCCTTCATAACACTGTCGACGATATCGCTAGGTTCGTCGTCTTCCGCAGGCATAAGCACGGCCGCGCCGGCTCCGTCGCCAAATAGAATACAGGTTTTGTGATCGTTCCAATCGACCTTGCGCGTCATGACTTCCGTAGCGACAAGAAGCATAGGACGTTTATACTTCGGATTGAAGTAAAAACTCTTCGCTATCTCCATATTGTAGATGAACCCGCAACATGCGGCGCTCATGTCAAACGCGGCGGCGTTCGTTGCGCCGAGTTTGTCTTGAAGAATGCATGACGTCAGCGGCGTGGGCGCGTAATCGGGCGTCGCGGTGCTGACCATAATCATTCCGAGATCTTGCGCCGTGATTCCGGCGTTTTCCATTGCGCGTTTCGCTGCGATCAACCCCATAGAAGACGCCGATTCGTCAGGCGCAGCAATGTGGCGCGATTTAATACCGGTATGCGTATAAATCCATTCGTCAGAGGTCTTGGTAAGTCGTTCCGCAAGTTCGTCGTTTGTTACGACGCGCTCTGGGAGGTACGAACCGGTGCCGGCAATTTTTACACGTGTCATGACGTAGTCTGGCTTGTTCAAGGATTGGCGTCGACTGAGCCCTACGCATTCTACTCTCCATTCGAACGGTTCTAAAAAAATACTCAGTCGAGAGCAGAATCCCATTCGACAACGTTAAACGTCGTACGGAACGAGAATCCGCCCCAGTTCCATTCGCGAAAGTTAGAAAAAAAGGGCGCACAGGTCAAGCCCAATGTAGATAAAGACCGTCTTTTGCTGCGATTTTTATAAAAATACTGAAAAAAAGGTAAAATGAACGCCCCTAGTAGACATACGCCAGAGGTCAAACCGTCGTCAGCAGGAGACGATCGCTACTGATTCTCCTCAACGACAAAATCGTTCGTCACAACGTCAAAAAACTCTTCTTCCGTGGAAACGCGACCTATCTTGTCGCGAAAATTCCGTCCGCCCGGTCGCCCCTTTGAATAATGAACAGCAAATTTGCGCATCAGAATCACGCCGCGCTCCTGACCGAAACGCTCGACGACGAGCTTGTAATGGGTGAGTAACAGTTCCCGCTGCTCTAAAAGCGTCGGTTCCACTTCCGGTTCTTCGCCTGCTAGAATTTGCGCTATTTCCCGAAAAATCCAAGGTCGGTCAAGCCCGGCGCGACCAATCATAATCCCGTCGACTGGGAAGCCGTTCAGTCTATCGACCGCTTCTTGTGCGGATTTAACGTCGCCATTACCGATGAGAGGAATAGAGCGCAACGCCGATTTAACTTTCGCTATCTCGTCCCAATCAGCCGAGCCTCGATACATTTGCGCGGCAGTGCGACCGTGAACGGTTAGCGCGGCTCCGCCGGCGCCTTCAACTGCTTGAGCGACGTCAAATGCGTTTACCGTGTCGACCGTTAATCCAAGCCGAATTTTTGCCGTAGCAGGTACGGGCGCGCAAGCCTTAGCAACTCTGGAAACAAGTTCGCCGACTTTTTCCGGATCCCTCAGCAAATATGATCCGCTGGCCGAACGCTTAGCAATGGCTGGCGCAGGACAGCCAAAATTTAAATCAACAACGCTTGCTTTAAAATCATTAGCAAGTTTTCCCGCTAATTCTTCCAGCGTTTCGGGACAATTATCCCAAATCTGTACGGCAAGGGGCCGCGGCTCGTCCTGCACGCCCCACAGTCTTTCAGGCTCACCTTCTCCGCGAGCGCCCATACATACAAACGCGCGAGCGCTCACCATCTCTGTAGCGATCAGTCCAACTCCGCCCAATCGACGCAAAAGTTCGCGATAAGCATAGTTCGTATAGCCCGCCATCGGAGCGGATAAAACTGGAGGTGAAACGACTAAATCGCCTATTTTTAAGGATTTTTTCAAGTGTAAACGTCCCTCCTTCTCGGAAAGGCCAATCAGCGAAAAACCTGCTCGATTATAAAAGAAGCAAGATTAGTTGCAAGGGAATACGGTTATAACGTGACGATACAGGTAATGAATTCCCTTGAATTTGGGTTTTAGAATCCAAAAAACTTGACGCCTTAGTAAATCTCAGGTAACATAAAGAGGCGTTTATTTGACGCATTAGAGAGAGACGACGCCTTCTGGCTGTCGCGGGAAGCCTCTCTGACCGGACCAAACGATCGCTTTCCCACACGCGCGGTTTTATTCCCGACGGGGGCAGCTTTCTTGAATCCTTATAAGGAAAACAATATGAATCCGCTCTGGGGATTAGACAATAAGCAAATCCAAACGCTGGACTGTACCGTCCGTGACGGGGGTCTTGTGAACGACCATAAATTCACCTATGAATTTGTAAAGGCTGTTTACGAGGCAAGCGTATCAGCAGGCGTCGAATATATGGAAGTCGGATACAAAAACTCCGACAGACTTTTTCCGCGCGAACAAAACGGTCCTTGGAAATTCTGCGACGAAGACGATATCCGTAGAATCGTCGGGGAGCACCCGTCCCCCACGACAAAACTCGCGTGTATGATCGACGCTGGAAAATCCGACTGGAAAACAGCCGTTCTTCCCAAAAACAAGAGCCCTCTGAGTATGATTCGCGTCGCCTATTACGAGTACCAACTTGACGAGGCGGTTGAGATGATCGAAGACGCTTACGAAAAAGGATACGAAGTAAGCGCCAACTTAATGGCTGTCACGGCTATTGAGGAAAAAGCCCTCGACAGGGCGTTGGAACGAATCGCTAAAACGCCGGCAAGCGTTATTGTCATCGTCGATTCCTTTGGAACGCTTACGCCTTCTCATACCCGCCATCTTGTTAAAAAGTATATGGCTTGCGCGCAGGAATACGGAAAAGAGGTCGGTATTCATGCACATAACAATATGCAGCTCGCGTTTGCCAACACGTTTGTGGCGGCAGAATACGGAGCGACGCGTTTGGATGCTTCAATTGACGGTCTCGGTCGGGGAGCGGGCAATTGCCCTATGGAACTTCTTATTCCGGTGATCAAGTCGCGAAAGTATAATTTACGGCCAATTATTGAGTGTCTTGAAAAGCAGTTCGTGGCCCTTTCGAAAGAAATCGAATGGGGGCCGACTCCCGAATACGGATTTACCGCGCAGAACAACGTTCACCCGCGCGCCGCGATCGCAGCGCGAAAATCGGCGGAAATGCGCGACAAGTATACGTTGCTTTTCGACCGTTTAACAGCGGAAGCCAAAGAAGCAGAAGCGCACACGGCGCTAAAATAAGCCGTGGTTTGTGAAAACAATCTGAAGTTACATGCGCTAGCTTCGGATTTTATATTATTTGTTCGTGGAAGGCGTTGAAGTGTCAGCTGCAGATAATCAGCCTAAAAGGAAATTAATTGAACCCCGAACTCTCAAAGGATTTCGCGATTTCCTACCGGAAGCGATGATCCCCCGCGAGCGTCTAATCGAACGCGTAACGAAGGTCTATCGCAATTATGGCTTCTGCCCAATAGACACCCCCGTGCTGGAATATTTGGAAATCCTCATGGGCAAAGGCAGCGAAGAGACGGATAAACAGCTTTACCGTTTCAAGGATTCCGGCGGCCGTGACGTCGGCATGCGTTTCGACCTAACTGTTCCATTTGCAAGGTTTTCAGCGCAGCATCTCGGTGAAATTGGCGTTCCATTTAAACGCTATCATCTCGCGAAGGTTTGGCGCGGAGAAAATACGCAAGCAGGTCGATATCGCGAATTCATGCAATGCGACTTCGACACAATCGGCACAACGGGCGTTATTTCCGATATTGAAACGGCGCTCGTGATTAACGATATTTTGGAACGCGTCGATCTGCGAACGGAAGGCTCCTTTGCCAAATTCACCGTCCACATTAACAGCCGTAAAATTCTTAACGGCGCGCTCGAAAAGATCGGGCTTTCCCAATCTGCGGTTCCTGTTTTAAGGGCGCTCGACAAATTAGCGAAGATTGGATCCGACGCCGTAGTCGCAGAGATGACGCAAACTGCTAACGCGACAGAAGAACAGGCGCGCGCCATTCTCGACGTCGCTTCCGCGAACGGAACAAACGAAGAAATCCTCAGCCGTCTTGAAACGCTCCTTGCAGGCGCGGAACTTGGGCTTGAGGGCGTGGCTGAATTACGTCAAATTCTTGAAGCGGTGAAGGCCGCCGGGATCCCGGAACAGCGGTTTGTCCTCGACGTTTCCATAGCGCGAGGGCTGGACTACTACACCGGCGTCATTTTTGAATCTTTCCTCGACGAACTTCCAACTCTTGGAAGCGTGTGCAGCGGCGGACGCTACGACAACCTCGCCGAACTGTACACCAAACAGAAGCTGCCAGGCGTCGGCGCTTCTCTCGGGTTAGACCGCCTCTTCGCAGGTCTCGAAGAACTCAATATGATTGAAAAGGTCTTCTCGACCGCAGAGGTTTTTATTCCTTTATTTGACATTAACCTTTCCACCAAATATTGCGCTATTGCCGCACAATTGCGAAAGCGCGGAATTGGCGTAGAATTATATCCGGAACCGAAAAAATTGGGGCAACAGCTTAAGTACGCCGACAAGAAGGGATTTAAATTCGCGCTCGTTGTCGGCTCCGACGAGGCTGAACGGGGCGTCGCCAATTTGAAAGATCTTAGATCCGGCGGCCAGCAGGAAGTTTCGCTTGATCCCGAAGCTCTTGTCTCCGCCCTTTTATCCCAACAGTCCTAGTCGTTCCAATAACGTAGTCGTTTAAATTCGGCTTCAAATCGGGAGGGACGCGTCATGAAGGTAACGCTAGCTGAACCGCGAGGATTTTGTTCCGGCGTAAATCGGGCGATTAATATCCTCGACAACGTCGTTAAAAACGCCAAAGGCCCGGTCTACGTTTATCATGAAATCGTTCATAACGCATGGGTTGTGAGTCATTTTAGAAGAAAGGGGGTCGTCTTTGTCGATTCATTGGACGACGTGCCCGACGAGGCTGAGCTTCTCTTCTCCGCGCACGGCGTGTCTCCTGATATTCGCGAACAGGCGAATAAACGTAAGATCAAGACAATTGACGCAACCTGTCCTTTAGTTCACAGCGTCCATTCGCAAGCGCGCAATTACGCCGCTGCGGGGTACAAGATTATTTTCATCGGAAAACGCGGACACGACGAGGTCGTCGGAACGTTGGGCGAAGCTCCAGAGGCAATCACATTAATTTCAAAACTGGAAGATATTGAGTCTCTTGAATTTCCTATTACGCAAAAGCTCACGTATTTAATGCAAACCACGCTCTCTGTCACGGAAGCGGAGCAAATCGTCGAAGAGTTGCATCTTAAATTCCCCCAATTGCGCGATCCTAAGCATGAAGGGGTCTGCTTTGCGACTCAACGCAGACAAGACGTTATTAGAAGACTTGCGCCTGATTACGACGTAGTTCTCGTTGTAGGCAGCGTCAATAGTTCTAACTCCAAACGGCTTGCGGAAGTTGCTAGACTTGCCGGCACGCCCGCATATCTCATCGACGGAGTCGAAGACGTGCCGTGGAGTAAGTTAACGCCTGAATCCCGGGTACTTCTTACCGCAGGCGCCAGCGCGCCAGAAAGCGTTGTTCAGGCCGTGGCGCAGTTCCTGCGCGATATTTGAATGAGAAATCTGTTTATTTTGTATTCTAGAGATAAGAGGCTCCCCAAAGACAGGTCGCCTTCGGCCTTTTTATCTCCTAAACAGAGATTACATAATTATAAAATATTAATAAACTTACTGCAGGCAGTTTAAAAAAATCATTCTCGTCCGCAATTATAAACTGTTTCACACTGACGCTACCCAAGCGATAAAAATCGATCTGGACTCTTTTTCCTATTCTGGTTATACTCCCAAAGTTCCGATTTTCAGTCGAAACGTTATATTCGACTAAGATCGATATTCGCGCAACTTCTTTCAACGCGTATGTCAATGAGATAATCAGGAGAGATGTTGAGATGAAAACGTTTCGTCCCCAACGCCTTAATCGAGCGCTAAAGACAATCTTGGCGCTGTTTGTTATGACAGGAATTTCTTCGGTTTACGCGCAATCTAACTCCGGCCCGACCACTTCGGCGAGCAAACCTGCCAGAACCGCTCAGCAGACTGTCGGCTCGGCGCCAAAGGAAGAAACGCTTGAACTCACGCCGGAAGAAAGCGCAAAATACAACGAAGCGCTCGAGCTCTTCAACAGTCAGGATCTGCAGGGGGCTCTCGCCACACTGAGAGAACTGACAAACGGCAATCCTGCGGCACGCCCTCCTAGGGTTATAGCCGCGTTCTGGTATTCGCAACTTAAGAATACGCGCGCCGCAAGGATCATGCTTGAAATGGCAGTCGAAGAAGATTCAAACGATCCTGAAGCGTACTTTGCTCTTGCGGAAATCTCATTGCGCGAGGGAGAGTTAACTGCCGCAGAACTGCTCACAAACAAAGGAAGTGAAACGCTGTCAAAGTACAATGCCAATCCTACGCGTAAAAAGTCGCTCCAAAATAAAGAACTCGCTTTAAAAATTGCGTACTCGACCTCGCGTAAACGTTGGAAGGACGTCTACAACTTACTTCTTGTCAAAATCAAGGCCGACGGCGAAACAGCAGATTTAGACCGAGCTTGCGCCAACGCGCTCTTCCAACTCAAACAAGACTCGGACGCACGGAATATGCTGTTACGGGCAGACAAACTTGCCAACGGCGAAGGTCTGCCCGCCGACGCCGCAATGTCGCAACTTTACGCAGCGCGAGGCGACCTCGCTTCGGCAAAAAAGAGTTTAGATTCCGCGTTAAAAGCAAATCCGAAATCGACGCCCGTCCTGCTTCTCTCGATTACAAACGCGCTGGCTGAAAACAACCTTGATGCGGCTTGGCAACTCGTTCAACAACTTTATCAGGAGGATAAGAGCGTCGACGTCCTGAAAACATACGGCAAAGTAGCGCTATTTCGGTCTGATTACAAACATGCGGAAGCAGCGTTCCAAGAAGCCGTTCGTCAGAGCCCTCTCGACGTCGAAGCGTCTAACGGTCTGGCTCTGGCCCTGTGCGAACAGAATAATGAAGAAAAAGGGAAACGCGCCGTTCAGTATGCGGCTGGCAATATCCAGAAACAGCAAAACAACCGTGATTTCTTAGCAACCCTCGGATGGGTTCTTTACCGAACGGGCCAAACAGAAGAAGCGATCAAAGTCCTGCAGCAGTCGACTGCAGACGGCCAAATCAACGCAGCGTCGGCTTACTACTTTGCAGTCGTTTTGGCCGATAAGGGCCAGCCTGAAGAAGCTAAGAAATTCCTTACTGCAGCCCTTGGAACAAAACTCCCGTTTGCAAAACGCGCAGAAGCGGCGGCCTTGTTGCAAAAGATCGAACAGGCGACTCAAAAATAAGTTAAATCTCGGCAGCCGCTGGAAAATGAAAGCGCGTTCGAATACCCGAACGCGCTTTTTTTAATATCGCCTACTCGCACTGTTCCTGTTTAGATTTTGAGGGCCGCCAATCCTTTGGAATATATCCCAAGAATTTTGCAGCCCAAATAGCGTCGGGTGTGAGCATGCGTTGCCAAGCTCGATTTTTCGGGGACCAGAGAAAACCGCGACCGCGAAGTTTTATGCGAGTTGCGCGATCGACCGTTTCGTCAAAGAAGATCTGTACTCGATTGGCTTCTTTATTGACTTTTGTAACGCCGCCTTCAAACCTCCATCCGTCGCCAAAATCCGTTTCCGCCTGCCGTTGAAGAACTTCTATACGACTTTTGAGTCGACGAATTTCCTGATTGCTATTAGAGAGATAGAAAAACGCGGGTTTTCCGTTCGAATCGTAAGCGTCTTTCACAAGATCAAAATTGTCAAAGCCTTCCCAAGTTCCTTTGCGACGAAGATATGAATTCGCTCGTTTCATTTCCTCATGCAGCTTGACGAGGGTCTCTACTTTCTTCTGCAACTTCTCCAACGCGTTTACGTCGTCTGAACGTACGCCCCCAGAACCGATTCCCTCGATCTTAGACAACAGGGCAAAGATTTGGTCCCGTTCCAGAAAGAGCGCGGAAAGGCGTTCAACCTTTTTGGCATGCTTTGAGGTCGAAAAGTTCCCAGCGCCTACAATAAGCAGCGACGGATAAGAAGCCTCCGCCGCGTTGCGGCGGTCGGACCAACTTGCCAGCCAGCGTTCAAATTTCTCAAGGATACGATCTATGCGCTGATGAAACTGAGCGTCAACTTTTTTCTTTTGCTCGGCTGCAATAGAACGCGCGTCGTCAACCTCGCGGCGATAACTCTGAGTCTGACTGTTCGGAACATAGTCGTCGAAAGAAATAGCGCGTTTCGCATTCGCGGCGGCGTTCTCGTCGATCGGATAATACCCGTCGGGCTTGTGAGAAGCGTTTATCCCGTCGACGTCATACGTGTCGCCGTCTGAATCGTCGTCATTTTCTTCAGGCTCGATTTCGTCCGCGTCCAATTCGTCGTCTGCGTCTTGTGCGGATCCAACTTTAGTTTCAGTTTCATCGCCCTGTTCAAGGTTCTTTTGATCCGTATCGGTCGGTTGTGAACCGCCTGTCTGCGGAACGGCCGGATAAACCATTTCACGAACGGCCTCCATGAATCTATTGAGAAGCCAGTTAACCTCAGGATTCTCAAAATCGCCTTCGTGATCGTCGATTGCGTAGACATACTCGCAAAGCGCAAACACAATATCCCGATTGTCTGCCATACGTGAAAAAACACGCTCGCGCTCCGCCTGAAGCAAATTTCCTAAAAGACGTTCCATGCGCCGCCTAGTTTGGACCCATGCAGTCCGCCGTGAATCAAGGAAATTCGGACGGTTGATTCTTTCGTTTCCAAAACGTTCAAATTTATACTCGCTCATAATTTCGCTTTGTTCATTAAAACTCAGCGCGTTCCATATGCGGTCAAAATTTGCGCGGGCATATTCTTCAAACGTTTTACTGAACTCGTTGCATTCGGACATTCCTCCGTCAAGTCGGCGTATGACGTAACGAATCTCCTCCCAAAACCGACCGCGATTCTCGGGCTTTTCATTTTCATAACGCGCGCCTAAATCCACGACGGTTTCGCGCATAGAATCGACAAGGTCTTCTTCGACAACTTTGAGATAAGACGCGGCCACGTCCAAAGAACAGACAAGCGCGTCACGGTCGTTTTCACTGGAATTTAACGGAGACATTTCTTATCACAACGTCCTTGTGAGAAAATGCATGGGATAAATCAAACCTAGCGGCTCTATTTTGACACAGAATCTAAGCGCGTTCAACCTGTAATTTAAAAAAAACTCAAAGTCCAAAAAAAAGCCGGACCGAACGCGCTCCCAACAAACGCGCTCGGTTCGACTTCGCTTCGACGTTTAACGTCGACTGATGTGAACGTACGCCAAAGAAATCTCAGCAACTTGCGTTCAACTTGAACGACGGCGTCATTGCACCTTGCAAATAAACCGCACAACTCCAAATTCTTTTGGCTGCAGCGGATCGGTAATTTCCCATCGCAGCACAAGCGATCCCGTTTCACTCAGATCTGCGAGAAAATCTGCTTTTACAGACGACTTAGCTGTTCCGTCAACGTAACGAAGGCGCGCGGAAAGGTTATCCAAAATCGTAACGTTGCCGATCGGCTGATCGCCAATATTCTCGAAACGAAGGGTGAATTCGACGAATTCGCCGGGACGAGCCGAATCCTTATTGGCAATCTTAATGACGCGTAATTTAGAAGTAACCGTTCCGTCTTGAATTGCATAGACGGTCGCGGGGCCGTCAAGATAAACGTTCGAATGAACGCCTGTTTGATCGGCGGCGACAGCGATTCCCTGCTTCTCACTCCATCCTTGCGCGGCGATCGCGCCGTCCATAAGGAGCGCAGACTCGTCGGCTCCCAGACTGTCTACTGTCGCAGACGTGAGCATCTGATTGAGTCGCAACTGTCCGTCAGCCTCGATAACGCCAACGCGTCCAACCGTGGTATTCGTCGTCATAGCGGACTCCGCGCCGGCAACTTCCTGTGAACCGGAAGCAGTCAGCAATTTAACGTCCTGCGAACGAACGTCGGCGGCAATCGCTTTGGCCTCCTCAACTGCGCCTTCGGAAGTAGTAGCCGCGCCAACAACCGTACGCAGATTCCCTTCAACCGGCGTGACAATCTGACGAACGGCTCCGAAACGGGGGCTGTAAAGGAAAACGCGATTCGTCGGTTCGGTAAGAATGCGACCGTCGGTCGTATCGAAGTGAGCGGCCGTGTCTTCAGGATCAAGATTCTCTACGAGCCAGTCTTCGTGCGCGACAACCTTTCCCTTGGAATCGCCGCCGGAAACGACATATTCGTCGTGAACGTCGCGGGAAGACGACTCGTTAGCAGGAGCTGAGGGATTCGCTTCCGGTCGATTTACGTTCGCGTAAGGCGCGGCAAGAGACGGATCGACAATATTAGGCTTAACGGCAACGCTGTTTGTACGAGACTCGTCAATCGCTACTACGGCCTTTTCGGAAGCCCTCACATTGACGTTTTCTTCCTTGACGTCAACGTTTTTATCCGATTCCGCCTTTTCTTCGACGGCTTCTTCTGTCGGCTCTTGACCGCGAACAATCAAAGCTTTGTCGCCAAGAGCGTCAACGGACTCACGAATTACCGAAGCCCCTTGATATGTCGAAGGAGTGTACTGGCTCGGAACTGACGATTGCATGGGAGAAGCGTTCTGCGCCGGAGCAACTTGCGGAGCATAAGCCGCAGGTACGGAATTCGGTTGAGTCTGAGGGACTGCTTGACCGACGTAGGCCTGCTGCTGCGCGGGCGCCGCGTAGGCCTGTTGCGTCTGCGCAGTCTGTGGGGCGTAGATGGGCTGGGTGGCGTTTACAACCGAACGGGCGCCAATCTGCTCGGGATAGACCAACTGGGCGGAAGCGGCAGCTTGACTCGGGTAAACGGTATTCTGCGAAACAGGCTGACTCGCAACGGCGTTTTGGGGCTGAATTTCATGGGATTGGGGAACAGCGTACGCTTGCGCTGCATAGTTCGTTTGGGTCGGCGCAGAAGAATACGAAAGCGGAGGCGTGGACGCTTCGATTGGACGCGCGAGCGAAGCGGTCGTCCTTTTATACGACGCTTCACTGCGGATTTCCTCGAGTGTCTTGGCTCCAGGCGGCATTGCGGCCCAGTGGGGCGGCATTGTAGTTGAACCGCTCTTCTTGCAAATAGATTTACCCAAACCGGCGGGATCGGTTTGCTCACGCCAATCTCCCGAATAGACGTCGCGATAATATGCTTCCTCTTCAGGAGTCTTGGGTTCGTACTGCGCATACGGATTATTCGAAGGCGCGTCGGTTTTGATATGGTTTGACGATTGACAAGAGCACAACAAGACGGAACAAACCGCCAGTAACGGCGCAAACGATCGCACGTACTTAATCGATAGAACGTCTGTCGTCGCTCTTCTCTCGGAAGTCGATTTAACGTTGGGAGACTTCATCAGAGCATCCTTTCCCGATGACGAAAACTGAATTACTCGAGGTACCGGTTGTTTCCTGCGGGATTCTTTCACGCAAGAAAGCCAATACACGCGCACTCTATGCGCACTATCGTTATTATCGACCAACACAAATCATTTCTTAGTTACTTTTATAAAATTTGTAAAAATCAACAAAATACACACAAACAAATATATTTTATCCCTCTTATCAAACTAAGCAAATTATTTTCAGTAATTGTCCCGGTGATGTTGGCTGCTTCATTAAGAATCCCCATTCGGACGAAGCCAATATAGACGAAACGCAAGACAACGACAATAAGGAATATGCCCAGCGCGCGATTGATTAACGCCAACCAATTCGCATTAAGCGCTCTCTTGAATCGTCCAACGACCACAATTGTCAGTATATTGAAAAAAATAAGAACTACTGCAAAAGACAGAATATATGCCGATGCGACGCCGCCGCCCCACTTTGTCCAATAATCGTGTATTTGGAGCCCGTTAACGGTAAAAGCGAAAATCCAAAGATTCGGATTCGTAAAATTAACGAGCCAGATTTCAAACCAAGGTCGAGGAGGTTTTCTTTGAAAACTGAAATCGTCGGCTGTAGTACGCAATTCACTCCAAGCAATCCGGCACAAAATAAAAGCGCCTGTAAAGGAGATAATCGCGATCGCCGCGTCGGAAATATTTGAAACGATAACGAGAGAAACAACGAGAGCAATCGGATCAGTAACTAACGGGACAATCGCCGCGCGCCAACTTGAACGAACGCCGTTCGACAGCGTTTCTGAAATCATAAGCGTTTGTAACGGCCCCGGCGATACGGAACCTTGGAATCCAAATCCCGAACCAAGAACGATCGCCGAAGCGTACGCCGCCGTTAATTCTGTCATTTTTGTACTCGTCTAATGCCTTCTTTACAGACGAAAATCATGAAGTCAAGCGCTCTTCAAAAGCGCAGAACAGTCTTATAACATATTGCCGCTAATTATCAAGGGGAAACGCCTCTTATAAAACGCAACGTTTGCTTTTATCTCTAAAACTGATATACTCACTGACAGGAATTGGTTTTACACTCCGACCGTTTTTCAATCTTTCTTCCAATTAAAAGGGGAACGTTATGCGGCTTACCGCTTATCGAACAGTATCGACGCCATTCGTTGCGGTTGTGTTATGGGCCTGTGTCAACTTCGTTTACGCTGCGAATATCCCGCAAATAACGCCCGACGGGGCTTCTCAAAGCTGGACTTTACCCGATTCGCCTCCATCTTGGGCGCGTAATCCCGAGGGATTTACAGTAACAACAGAACCTGACGCGACGCCCGACGGACGTCCCGCAATCCATATCGTTCACAAGACGTCTACCGACTGGGCGATTCGTATTCCGGAGTCAATTCAGGTTGAGCGAGGCCAAGTCTTCGAACTCACTTGCAAAATCAAAAATATCGGCCAGTCTTCATGCCAAACCGGCGTCATTATCTACGACTCGAACGGCAAAGCGTTAGATTGGTCCTTCGGAGGAAACGACGTTTTTTCGACTGAAGACTGGCAAACGGTTTCTTCGAAATTTATTGTTCCAGACAACGTAGAAAGAATTGAGCCCAGAATTATTGGGCAGAGAGACACTGACGTTTATGTGGCCCAATATGAAATCAAACGTCTTGGCAAAATTGAACTAAGTTCAATAAAAGGAACTCTCCCTGCCGAAAATAGTTACTTACGTCTCGTTTTTCAAATGGAGGACGCGTCTTTCTCAATACAGGACGTCCGCACAGGCAGAGTTTGGAATCAGATAGTCCCCAGTCAAAAACATTTTGTACTCGACGCAAGTCCTATTGAACGGGGCGTCAAATTCGAACTTCTAGATCCGCGAGTTTTCTTGGTTTATACTGCGACTGTTCAGCTCGAAAAAAGCGCGCCCGAAGTCGTCGTTACGATAAGCGCAGATCCCGATTCGCCGCTTACATCGGAAATCGACTATCCTTATCCCATTACTTCTAAATCGAGCGATCGTATCGTTTTGCCAGTCAACGAAGGCGTCTCTTTTCCCGCTACGGAAACCGCGCGCGGCGTTGATCATCTGTATACGTATGGAGGACATGGGCTTTGTATGGCGTTCTGGGGAATAGTAGACGACGTGCTCGACCCAGCTATGAGCTCCGGTCTTATGGGAATCATTGAAACGCCCGACGATTCGAGGGTTGAAACGGTATTACGCGCGCCGGATCCAGACGATAAAGAAGCGAGCGCCAAAGGAATTCAGACGCTGGCGATTGGATGCCAATGGCAAGGTTCAATGCAAAAATTCAGATACGACAGAACGCTTCGTCTTGTCGCAATCGACAAAGGCGGTTACGTTGCCGTCTGTAAACGTTATCGCAATTACGCTAAAAAGATAGGATTGCTCGTTACGTTCGACGAGAAAGTTCAAAAGAACCCCGAACTTGCTCGAGGAATCGATCTGTTAGTCGGCGCGGCTAATATCTGGTGTTGGGACGGTCACGGTCCGGAAACAACGGTCAAAATGAAAGAAATCGGTTTCGATCATATTCTTTGGAGCGGCGGCGGGCGAAGCGAAGAAATATCTAAACTCAACGAAATCCCCGGCGTTCTAACGAGCCGCTACGATATCTATCAAGATATTATGGATCCGGCTCGTTACGACGAGCTTCCTGGCATTCACAGCGACTGGATTCCAGAAGCGTGGCCAAAAGATTTAACTTGGGATTCTCCTGACGGTCACTGGACAAGAGGATGGACCGTCGATCCTAAAGAGGCCGGAAAACCGCGCATTCCCTGCGGCGTGCTCTGTGACTCTAAAGCGGTAAAATATGCCAAAGAACGAGTCGGAAAAGAACTCTCAGAAATTCCCTATCGCGCGCGCTTTATCGACACGACCGTCGCGTCGCCCTGGCGAGAATGTTGGAATCCCGATCATCCGCTGACGCGTACGGACAGTAAAGTTGAGAGGATGAAACTCTTGGGGCTCTTCGGATCGGAATTCAACCTTGTCTGCGGAAGTGAAACGGGCATTGACGCGTCAGTCCCCTATTGCGATTTTTACGAAGGAATGATGAGTATTGGCCAGTATCGCTGCCCGGAATCGGGGCGAAACCAAGCCCGCATTTGGGACGAAGTTCCTGAACTTGTCGCAAAGTACCAAGTAGGAGAAGACTACCGTTTGCCTCTCTTTGAACTCGTTTATCACGGTTGCGTTGTTTCTTACTGGTATTGGGGCGATTATAACAATAAATTCCCGTCGCTTTGGCATAAACGCGACCTTTTCAACGCGCTGTACGGCGTTCCGCCCATGTACGGTTTTAAACTCGATTTTTTCGAAAAGAACCGTGAAAGATTCGCTGAAAGCTACAAAATTTCCGAACCGGTCTCGCGTATGACTGGGCGCGTTGAAATGACGGACCATCGGATTTTGACGGCCGATCGTACTGTTCAGAAAACGTCTTTCGCCAACGGGATCGAGGTTATTGTCAACTTCGGCACAAAAGAATACCGCTGCGACGACGGCGCCGTCGTTAAACCTGAATCGTCAAGGATTATCGATCGTCGTTGACGGGAAGACTTAACGCAGTTTTAAACAAAGGCGAAGAAACGTCAGGTTTCAACGCCTTTGTTTTCTATTTCTTCAGGCGTTCACATTATTTTTTGTGCCAAACAAAGCGGTCGACGTAGTCGGCATAACTAACGATAATTTGAGCGACCCTTTCGGAAACATGGTCGTTTTCCCAATCGAGTCCAACGCGAGGTTTTTGTTCGGCGTCTCGCTTCCTTTGGACAATTCGCAAAGCGTCGGAAACGCGCGCCCACCCGACTCCCGTCATAATCGTGCCAGCCGCGTCGTCTACTTCGTACCGCTCTCGAGTATTGCGCAAATTGAGTGCGTAGAAATTCAATAAGGTAGACTCTTCGTCGACAGATCCGCTGTCGGAAAGAACGGCAAAAGAATCTTTCTGCAAAGCGTTGTAATCATGAAATCCCAACGGACGAAGCATTTGGATTTTGGGGTCTATTGTAAAGGCGCCTGCTTCCAAACGTTTGCGTGTTCGCGGGTGAACTGAAAAGACAACCTTCTTCTTATCGAATTCCGCGAGATTATTGAGCGTCGTAACCAGCTGATGAAGCTGCTCTGGGTCGTCGACATTCTCCTCTCGGTGCGCGCTCACTACGAAATACTCGCCACGTTTTAAACAGTACCGTTTCAATGCGTCGGACGACTCGATTTTATCGCGGTAATATGAGAAAACCTCCTTCATCGGACTGCCAATTTGAAAGATTCGGTCAATTGGGAATCCTTCGTGAAGGAGATTATCGCGCGCTATTGAACTGCAAGGCAGATTAACGTCGGCAATTGCGTCGATAAGACGACGGTTAATCTCTTCGGGAACACGTTGATCAAAAGCCCGTTTGCCAGCGTCAATATGAAATACGGGAATCTTACGGCGTTTCGCTGCATAGGCGCTAAGACAACTATTAGATTCCCCAAGTACTACAACCGCGTCGGGACGTTCCTGTTCAAAAACTTCGTCCATTTTAGACACGACAAGTCCTACGGTATTAGCGGGGGATCCGCCTGCTACGTTGAGAAAATAGTTCGGTTTGCGTAATTCGAGGTCGTCAAAGAAAATCTGACTCAATTCGTAGTCGTAATTTTGGCCGGTATGAACGACAATATGATCGACATATTCGTCCAACGCCGCAATGATACGCGAAAGCCGAATAATCTCCGGACGCGTTCCAAGAACCGTCATTACCTTCATTTGAAAGGTCTCCGTTTAACGCTGCGCATGCAATACCATCGACTTGCACTAACCAAACAATACTAAGCCTATGATTTATGTTTCAACGATCAAATTTTCCCCATGTTTACTTCTAGCTCGCGCTGCGTTCCCTCAATTGACACTGTCTCCCAAAAAAAGCGGTTGCGCTCAAGTAATTCTTCGGGATCAAAAAGATATTGTTTGATCTCTTTAAGCGTCGCTTTATCGTTTGTCTGGGCGTTTCCCGGCACGTTATAGGAAACAATCAGAACGCGGTAGCGCCCCGGCTGTTTAACTTCGACGGAAAAGTACCCGTCAAAACCGACGCGTTCAAAATAGCCGCCGTTCGCCCTCAAATCCTCCAAAAAACCGTTAAACTGTATGGGAATTTGTTTGTTAGGCGCGGCGCCGTACGTCGCCAACGGCTTGGAAAAAACATGCTCGGCGGGAAAAAGAAAAATAAACGCGCCTTCGTCCCCTTCCAACTTACCGGCGGTCGTTTTGTAGACAACGACGCCCTCAAAAGCAGTAGGTTCCGGCATAACTAACTCGGCGTTCAGGTAGCCCGGCTTAGTAAAATGCAGCACGCAGCTCACAAAAACCGTTACAATCCCTACAATCACAACGGTAATTCCAGTCCAGATTCCCAGTTTTACGAAATCAACGCGTTCCGACCAAGGAACAACTTCTTCTTTATAAACAGGCAGACGGTCTATTGACTTAGCGCGTGGTATGGAAGTGGTCGGTTCCGCATGGAGCCGATTGATAAATTCGTCGTCTGAAAGATCGGGCGCTACTAAAAAAACAGATTCGTCTACTTCTTCCGCATCTTCGCCGCCGCGTTTAAACCAGTTAATCTTCGTCGAACGGCTAACGTCGATCCGACGCGATTTTTCCGGAATGAGATATGAGCGAACTAGAATCGAACTATTCTTCAAACTAGAGCGAAGGTTGCTTTCGGACGCCCCTTCTTCAAACTCCGTCGAATCGTCGATCGTTTCAGGAGCGCCTTCCAGAGGAGGTGGAACAACTGAAGCCGCCGCGGTATGACCGTCTGAGTCTACTATGGGTACGGAAAGTCCCCTGCCGCAAAAGGGGCAGTTCATTAACGTTCCCTGCCGATCGGCGGGCGTCTTTACAAGCCTCCCGCAATGAGCACAATAAAAAGACACGTCCGTCATAAGACACTATTCCACTACCAACGCCTCGCATACGCGTCAGGCAAGCTAAGCAAAATAAGCAAAAGAGACGGTCGTCTCCGCTTTTACTAACAATTCACCGTGAAAAAACCGTTTAAACGATTAAGGGGCGGCGCGCCCTTATAGCGGCAATGAAAGTCGCGCGTTCACCTCGATTAATTTTAATGGAAGTACGATGTTGCGTCAAGAAGTTGAATATCCGCTCTTCGGATTGTGCGCTCGAAAAACGGTCCGGTCCGTCGTTTGTTCTTTGGCTTTTTTAGCGTTGGCGCTGATTGGCGCCGCTAAAAGCGTCGAAGCGGCTCAAACGCGCGTCATTATGAAAGACGGTCGTTTATTCGTCGGGTCAATTTTTCCGACCAAAAGCGTTGTAGAATCAACGGAATCTAAAAAGGAGCGTGACTCGTCCCCTGTTCAGTCGGAAAAGATACTCGTCGTCGACGATGAACTTCGGAGAATCTATATCCCCAAAAATAACGCCGCCGATCTCATTCTTGACGATTCCGGCGCGGCTCAGGAAGTTTTTAAAATACGCCAGCGCGTCAACGAAAGTCCTATGGAGAGAATCGCTACGCTTGGTTCCTACCGCGTGACTTCCGATTTTGACGAATTCGGTCGCCGAACCATTTTGGCGTCAGGCGTCCCCATTGTTCAAGGAATTACGGAAATAGCCCCTACGTATGTCCGCGTCCAAGGTCTTACTCATAATCTTGACATGCGGCTTTCTCCCCACGCGCTCCCTCGAACCACCCTTTCCGCGCTAATTAAAAAACAGATCAATCCTGAATCGCTCGACGAACGTCTGCGCGTCTATCAGTTCTACGTCCAAGCGTCTCTTTACGAACAGGCGGCGGAAGAACTCCAAGAGATCATTAATGACTTTCAAGACAAAGAAGATTCCGACGTTAAACTGGACGTAGCGCTGCGTCTTATCAAGCAACTTGCGGCTGAGAGACTTCTCAACGAACTTGAACTCCGCCGAGCTTCCGGTCAGCACAAAAAAGTTAAAGAGCTTCTTGACGCTTTTGAAGCGGACCGAGTTTCTCCTGAAAAAATTCAGGCAATCCGACGTATGAAACGCGAATACGAGGAAGAAGAACAGAAACGTCAACACATTTTGGAGCGGCTCAACGCGCTCGTCGAAACCGTTGACGATCCGGAGCTCAAAAAAGGGTGTTCCTCAATCGTTGTCGAAATTACAAAAGAGCTCAACAATAACACGCTAGGTCGATTCGCAGCGTTTGAACAATCAGAAGCGGACGGATCCTTGCAAGACTCGCAAAAATTGGCAATAGCGCTCAGCGGTTGGCTTGTCGGGAATGCCGCAACGGACAATCGTCTAGAAATTGCAGTCTCCCTATACCGAGTACGGCAGTTGTCGCGGCGATATCTTCTTGAAGAACGGCCTGCGATGCGCGAAGACCTCTGGGATAAAATTCGTGCGGAAGAAGCGTCAAATCCGCAACAGATCGCAAGTATTCTTGCGACAATGAAGCCCCCCAAGAGTCCCCCGCGTTCGACCCGTGAAACTCCGTTTCAGTATGAACTCACCGTTCCGTCGTTCCAAGCTGATAAAACGTTCACATATCTCGTTCAACTACCGCCGGAATATGATCCCAACCGCAAGTATCCAACGATCGTCTCCCTGCATGGCGAACGCTCAACGCCAATCCAACAGTTAAATTGGTGGTGCGGCCCATGGGTTGAAAAGACGAACGCAAACGGCAAACCTGTCTACGAGCGCTACGGTCAGGCGACGCGTTTTGGATACATCGTCGTCGCCCCGCAATGGACCGACCGCGGACAAACATACGACTATTCAGCGTCCGCATGCGCCGCGACGCTGTACTGTTTACGAGACGCGTGCCGCACGTTCTCCATCGACGTTGATCGAGTCTTTCTTTCGGGCTTTCAATCGGGGGGCGACGTCGCTTGGGACGTCGCGCTTGCGCACCCCGACCTTTGGGCAGGATGCATTCCAATTTGCGGTTGCGCGACCTATGTTACGCCATTGCTCAAGAGAAACGGCGAGTTCATGCCGCTCTACGCAATTGGCGGCGAACTCGACGGGGGAAAACTCGCAACAAGCAGAGAAACGCTGGATTGGGGCATGGATCTATCGATTCCGTTCGATATGACGTACGTTCAATTTAAAGGAAGAGGAGCAGAACCGTTCCCGGAAGAAACGACTAGGGTTTTCGAGTGGATGGACGCGCGAACGCGCCAATTCTATTCGCAGCAAGAGCGCGTCGTCTACTCTATTCGCCCATGGGACAACTTCTTTTGGACGGTCGAACTTTTTGATTTTCCTGAAAAATCTATGATCGATCCGCTGTTTGCGCGTCGCGAAGGGCATAGCTACCGCGCCGCGAAAACAGAATTTTTCCGCATTGTCGACAACAGTCTGAGAGTCAAGTCGAGCGCAGACCGCGGCGTCGTCTTTCTGTCGCCCGAACAGCTCGACTTTGACCGCAAAATTGAAGTAGTTTTCAACGGAAAGAAATTAACGCCGCAAAACGGGCGCGTACCGGCCAGTTCGCGCGTTATCTTAGAAGACGCCAGAACGCGCGCCGACCGACAACACCCTTTCTGGGCGACGTTAAATTCCAGTTTTCCGGGGCAGTATAACGAATGGGACGAACAGAAGGATAAATAAAAATAAAAGCCGCCAAGATTTTCAAGGAAAACTTTTGGCGGCTTCTTCTTTTTATAAACTTCCGGGGAACTTACCAGTTAAATTCGAACACACTGTTCTCCGGAGCCGTCTTACTCTCAATCAGCCCGTCTTCGCAAACGACGGTCGTTTTAATATGTCCGTTCTCCGTACGCTCAACAATTAAATCAAAAGCACGTCCAAATCCGCGTATCTTACGCAGCGCCATTCTGTCCCATTCCTTGGGTAGACGTGGAGTCGTCTTAAACGAGGTAAAGCCGGTCGGACGTATACCAAACAAACCTTCGACGTAAACGCGGCAATAGAGACCGCTCTCGGCGGAAAGATGACGCTGAGAACCTTCAGGCCACGCCTCGATTGCATATGGAACATGCTCGCCCAACAAGCGCGTCTGCGAATAATAACGCAAATGATCTAAAGCTTTTTCAGTCGCGCCAATCGCGAAAACGCCGCGTAGGGCGTAGAGAGTCGAGCGGTCCCAAAACGTCTTGCTCCCTTCCTCTGTCAGGAGACCGTCTTTCGTCCATAGCTTAGTAAAAAGCGCGTCGACGGTACCCTCGGAGCGTTCGTCTATACCGGCGATAAACGGAACGCATATCCACGAACGCAATTTCTCACACCCTTTGAAATACTGATACGTTTTAAAACCGCGAACCGTCGCGCCGAAATAAGCGTCGATATTTTTCCGCAGAGCCGCCGCGTCGCGAGCGTATCCGTCAAGCTGCGCTTGGTCTACGCAGAGATCGCGTCCAAGGTATCCCGCGCTGACAAGCGCGTCGTAATAAAGAGTTGACGTACAAAGATTAGCGTCGCCAGCAGGGAAACGCCGTTCCAACTCGTCGCAATCTGAGCTCACTACGCCCCGATCGTTCAATTTAAACTTACAGTAGTCAAGACACCATTCGATGAGCGGCCAAAGTCGTCTGGCCTCTTCTTTATCGGAACGAACGAGCGCGTACCTCGCGGCGCCATAAGCGATCATCGCGGCGTCGCCACGATCGCCAGCTCCGTTCCAAATGTCTGTTCCTTCCGCTATAATCGACGAAGGAATCGGCTTATGCTCGTCGTTCATAAAACGAGCAAAATGAAGATATGAATTAAAGGCGCTCTCGTTCCCGTTTGCATAGCCTAAGAACGGAAAGAACGGGTTCACGTATTCCGCCTGATCGTTCGCCCAAATAGCCGCGTAATACGATTCGCCGCCTGGACCGTGCATGAGTCCGCCAGCAGTACGAAAGATACTCTCGCTTGCGCGAATCTTTGCAAATGCAAACATCGCGTTGAGAACAGGTTCTGGCGTTTCGAGCCTTAAATTGGTCCATACTTCGTCGACAAACGCGCCGCGCAGCGCCTCTTCAGAATTAAAATCCGGATCAAGCTCCTTTTCCTTTTTGCCTTCGCCGTATCCTTGAATTGAAAAATCAAAAGAAACCGTTGTTCCGGGATCTACTTTTAGCGAGGAAACAACGCCTGCCGTTTTCTCAACAAGAGTATATACGCCATTTACGCCCTTATTGGAGTCTGTAAGCGTAACGTTGCGATAATCCGGAACACTCAACTCAACGCTTTTATCTGAAACGTTTTTGATAGAAACACGTTCACAAACAAAAGGACCTGTCGTTGACGGAAAGATTCTGCGCGTTGCCTCGAGAGAAACGTCTTTCATTTCATACGCGCTCTCCACGGTTAAAAAACCGTTAAGCTTTATAGATTTAACCTTTTCGTTCGACAGACGCATTCCGTTTGCCGTCGCCAACGAGGGCACGTCGACGTCGAAAGAACGCGTCAAACTCGCGTGCGTATTGTTAGGAATCGTTCGCAACATGGGCCAAACAATTGAACGACGTAATTTAAACGCGCCTTTTTCGTCTACGCCGTAATATAAAACGACGGAAACCTGCTCGCCGCTTGCCTCAATATGGTCCTCATGCGGGATCATCCCCTCGGAGAAGTCGTCCCATACAATCGAACCGTCTTCTTGCAACGCCCAACGGGTCGGAGCCTCCTCCGCAAGACAAACGCCCGCACATGATAACAGTAAAACTGTCAGTAAAAGAACAGCTCTTTTCATATTGTTTCCTTCCCTCTACCGTTCAAATCCCAAAACCGTCGTTTCATGAGGATTTAATTTTAAGGCAAATTCCCTGCCGTTCTTTGCGTCGCGATCGACCGATTCAATAACGCCTGTTTTCGGATTCCAACGTCGGACACGACCAAGAGAATCTGCGCCAAACGTTACCGTAACTTCAAGCGGTTTTTCGATTTCGTTAAAGAGAAAATAAAAATCAACATTCCCCTTTACTACATGTCGCGCGCGCAACCCTTTTCCGTCCCCATAAACGATTTCAACGTCAGAGCCGGACGTCTCGCGAATCGCGGCGACTTCTTCCGCGTCGTTCCGAGCTTGCTTAGCGTTGGGTGGCAATTGAGTCGAGGAACCGAGGTATAAAACGCGTCCCTTTTCCGCCAGAGCGTGCAATTTATCGTCGCAACTGTCAGGAGGCGTTCCATTCGGAGTAACAACTAACGTCTTATACAGGATCGTCTTCTGAACAACATCTTGTGATTTCGCTTTTACTAACAGCCCTTCGTCCGTAACTTCGGAGTCCTCTATTAAAGCACGAAATTCAAGGTAGTTGAAATCAAGCTGATTCTCAAAGAGCGGTCGAACCCCATAAGTCGTCGCCCTATCGGAGTCGACAAGAATGGCCGTCGGCGCCACAGTCTCAGAATCTGTGTTTAACCACGAAAGACGGGCGCAGTAATCGGCAAAAATCTTATATTCGCCCCACCAAGGCGAATTCGGTCCAACGTCAGGCGGTCGTTCTTCCCAACGGGGACCGCGAATCGAATAGTAGAAGGCATGCGGAACAAACAGATTCTGCCCACGTACGACGCACCAATTAATAAGCCACTCCATTTCGTCGTAGGTAAATTCATGCCCATACGCGCCAAAAACTTCGTTGAGATTCCGCCTCGATCCGTTATGTATCGCTGCGCTCGAAGCGGCTTTTGCAAGGGGAGAATGCGTCGGATCGAAAGCCTTCTCGCCTGGCTCAATATATCGCCAAACAATATCTTGTCCGGGAATCTGAAATTTGCGCAAGACGCCAACGTCGGTCGAACTTTCCGGATGTCCGCAGAGCTTCGTATTATGTTCCACACACCACTTGGAAATCCTGCCGTAGTATATCTCTTCTAACGCAAGACGCGTAGCTTTATGATATTGGGCGCGTCTACCGGGGCTTTCAGAGTCGACGTTTTGCCATAATTCAAGCAAGTGAGGCTTGAAATCATACCCTAGATACTTGTTTATAGTGGGCAGGGACTTCAGATTTCCCTCTTTCATTCCCCGTTGCGGTCCCCGTCCCAAAATAGAAGGTTCGTCTGTAAAAATCCCGACGACCACGCCGTCTCGGAAAAAATCTTCAAATTCGTCGTAAAAGCGTTGATAAACTAAACGAATAAAGGCGTCGACGGCCTCGGGATTTAATAAATCAGAAGCAGG
>CAMNJU010000007.1 GCA_946541595.1 uncultured Planctomycetales bacterium | reverse complement strand
AGCGCATGCGACAAAAGACGACTGGCTTGATATTGTCTTTTCCGAGGTCGTTCAGCCAGAACTCGGGTTTGAAGCTCCCGTCATACTGTATGATTATCCCGCGTCTCAATCGCAACTCGCTCAAACGGGACAAACGGTTGATCCCTATACAGGCTCCCCCATGTCTGTCTCTCGACGCTTTGAACTATTCGTTATGGGAATCGAACTGGCAAACGGGTACGACGAACTTCGCGATCCCAGCGTTCTTCGCGAACGTATCGCGGAAACGTCTAGGGAACGGCGCTGCGACGGTTCGCCGGAACTACCAAAGGAATCAAGGCTCCTTGCCGCTATGGACGCGGGCTTTCCCCAGTGCGCCGGTTGCGCGCTGGGAATCGATCGGTTCCTCTGCGTACTTCTTGCCGCAGCCAAAATCGACGACGTAATCGCTTTCCCCATCGAATTGGCGTAGAAGAAAGCGCTATTATTCCCTTTCAAATACCAAAAGTAGATTAACGTTCAATTGTTTTTTGCCGATAATAACGATTAGGACGAATAGGCTTGTCGGTACGAGTCGGTCGTGTCAGTCCAGTTCGTGTTGATTCGTTAGACAGAGATTCAAAATGACAGAAGGTACCCCCAAAGACTCAGACGCGGCGGAATTGTCCGCCAACTCCGGGACGCGCGCGCCTCTGTCTCGATATCTTCAGACGGACGCAGAACAGGAAGAAGGTTGGACCGTTGTTTCGTCCGACGAATCTGAAAATCGAATGGAACGGCAAACTAACGTTTCCGTACTGAAGCAGATCAAACGTTTTCTTTCGGAAGACGTCTCGCCGGAAAATTCGTTTATATCCCCAGAAGCTAAGTCGGCAAGTTATCGCGTCGACTACCCTTATTATGACGGAGAAATGAACGCAGAGCCAGTCGGCCAAAACTCCAACGTCGAGCTTACGCAACAAAATCGCAGTATGGAGATTCTGGAAGACGCGTCGACGCAAGTTCCCTCTGACGAAAACAAACATGGATCTCAGGCCGTCTCTGCAGCCCGTGAAGATTCAAGTTCGAAGGAAAAGGAGTTCATAAAAGAGGTTGCGCTCACAGCCTCTGGCGTAGACTATTCCGAACGGCGTTTCGAGAACGTTCGCGACGAAAAACCAAGCGTTCAAGTAGAAAGCGCGACAGTATCAAAAGACGAGGTCGAACTGAACAAATTTGAACACGTCAAAAGGCACGAAGAGGTTGCCGTTGAATCAGAACTTGAAAAGGGCGGTATTAACGAAAAAGGGGAAATCAATGCTGATATCCCGCAAACGAGAGCGCCGTTTACGGTCGATTTAGGCTATCTGGCGGAAGACGCTTTCAGGAGGCTCGAAAGTCAAGGAACGTCAGACCAGACTCCGTCGTCTGCCGTGCAAGATTTCGAGATAACGAATCACAGCCCATTCAATCTTCCTGACGAAGGAGCAAGGGGGACGGAACTTCATATCGCAAAGGGAGCCCCGTCCTGTTACGCGCGACGCGACAGCGAGTGGAACTCCCGATTTGCCATTTTCCGAAAATTCGCCGATATGCTTGCCGGACAGAAAAAGGAAGAGGAACGCCAACGAACGCCTGAAGAAAACGTTCCGTTCGAAGCAAGTCCAGTCAAGGCGTCCGAACCTATCGATAATTCCAAAGACAACGCTGAGTTCAACGATTACGGCGAGACCGTCGCTATCGCCATCGCGCCATGTTACGACAAACTGAATTTACTGAATTCGATTGATTCAACCGTTGTAACTTTGGAATGACGGTCGCAACGTGCGGCAAACGTAAGACGGACGTACCAAAACAGTCGAATCATTCTGAAGGACGCCTTTTCAAAGAATGCCATGACGCCAGTTTTTATTTTCTTATTTTTTGTTTCGGGAATCGTCAGTTTACTCACATGTCTTGTCGTTAAAAGAATTGGACCCGCATTAGGTCTGATTGACAAACCGGGCTTTCGCAAAATTCACGACATTCCCACGCCAACAGGCGGCGGACTCGGCGTTTGGTTGGGCGTGCTTCTTCCCATCGCTGCTGTTACGGTTTGCGCCCTTGGACTAAATAACGTCGAAGCAGGTTCGATCGATCCAGAAACGTCGACAGTTTTTGGAGTCTCGCTTTCAAAGTTCCCCGATTTTTTTATCAGACACATCGGCGGGTTTGCTTCGCGTTTACCCCAACTCTGGACGCTGTTGGGGCTCGGCTCGATTCTGGTCGTTCTAGGGACGATCGACGATCGGCGCGGACTGCCGTGGCAGTTCCGGCTCGGCGTTGAATTTCTCGTTGCGTTTGCGGCCGTCGCTTGCGGCTGGCGCGCGACGCTGTTTATGCAATTCCCTCTGATCACGTGGATCGTTAGCGTCTTCTGGATTGTAGGACTCGTCAATTCGTTCAATATGCTCGACAACATGGACGGGCTATCCGGGGGCGTCGCCGCAATATGTTCGTTCTTTTTGGCCGCCGTTGCGTTCGCGTTTGCACCAAATCCGGTCTCCGGCGAACCGCAGTATTTTCTCGGAGGTTTTCTAATTCTCCTTGCCGGCGCGCTGTGTGGGTTCTTAACGCTCAATCGCCCGCCGGCAAAAATGTTTATGGGGGACGGAGGAGCCTACTTCATTGGTTTTCTGCTCGCAACTACAACGCTCTCGATTACGTTCGTTGGCGACTCGACGCCCAAAACAGCAATTTTTGTCCCAGTGTGCATTTTAGCGGTTCCTCTTTACGACACGATCAGCGTTATAACAATACGCCTGCACAATCATGTAAGTCCTTTTGTCGGCGATAAAAACCATTATTCACACAGACTCGTCGCGCTGGGACTTTCCAAACCGCAGGCGGTGGCGACAATCTTTCTCACAACCGCGATCTGCGCGACGGGAGCTTTTTTCCTATATCAGGTTAATCTGGCGTCGGCTATCTTGGTCTTCGTGCAAACCGCGCTTATTTTGACGCTGATCGCAATTTTAGAATTTGCAGCCAGAAAAAAGATACGGGAAGAAGAAAATAAATTGGACAAGCTACTAGAAAAGGAAAAAGAGCGGGACGAAAAAAGGAATTAGGACTAAGAAGATATTCGCCGCTACACCGTCTTTCAAAATATTCAGCACGTGTTTTATCTTTTTTCCAAAGCGCGGACTGACGGTTTCTTAAAGGATACGGTATCGGCATTCCGGTTTCCGACTCACGCACAAACTCACGTCTGTTCGGCGCTATGTCGTATCCGGGTATAACGCGACCTTCAAAGACAAACCTGCGATACACAGAGTTAGAACAAAGGCTAGTTTAAGACGACTGATAACAAGGCTTCCCTGTCAGTTTAACAGACTTCCATCTTTTCGGTTTAGGACAATCTAACTTTTGAAAATTTTTCATTTATGTTTATAAGTAATTACTCTCAAAGATAATCGGCTGAGTTTTATAAAGAAACCTTCCTATTCCGACAAAAAGGCTACGCCAAAGAAAGCGTAAACACCCCCCACCAAACTGGAAGATAGAGAAAACAGATAAGTAGATATTACTAAAATCTTGGGAAGTTCTATCCGGGGAGGACGATTAGGAGACGTTCGTCCTCCCCGGTTAGAGAGCGCAAGAAAGAATCGATCAGCTGAAACCTAAAAGGGTTACGCTGAATGTCAACGTTCAACAAACCTTGTATCGCGCTAACGCAACCTAGTATACTATGGAATATAAAAACGTCAACAAGAAAAGTTAGAAAAAACTAACTTTTCTTAAGATTTTTTTATTTTACTTTATTTTCAGAGATATCGAGTGAGTAAAACATTCTCAACCTGCTCGATTTTTCCTATAATCAATCTGTTACGTAATTCTTTTTTGCAGTATAATTCAGGTTGTTCGGTTTCAGATGGAAATCAACTATATAGGAGAAAGCGTTATGAAAGCTGATTTGAAATGTTTTTTCAAACGCCGGATCGTCCTCTTTACGGCGTTTATGTTGTGTCTGACCGTATTCTTCCCCAGTTTTGTCTCCGGTCAGGGTTTTTTGATTGAACCGGTTAGTCCGCGTCCGCTCCCTCGATGGATTGTTCGTCCGGTTCCCATTGAAGAATCGACTCCATACAAAATTGAATCGCTTGAAGTCGCCGCTACACTGTCAGACTCAGTGGCAAAGGTCGACGTTTCCCAAACTTTCAAAAACGAGGGTTCGTCGACAATTGAAACAGCCTTCGTCTTTCCGCTTCCTTACGACGGAGCGATCGACTCTATGACGCTTCTCGTCAACGGTAAAGAGTACCCCGCTAAACTCCTCGACGCCAAGGAAGCGCGCCAAACGTATGAATCAATCGTTCGCAAGAATCGCGATCCGGCCCTGATGGAATGGATCGGGACAGGCTTGTTCAAAACGAGCGTCTTCCCCATTCCTGCGGGCGAATCACGCACCGTTACGTTGAGTTATTCGCAACTCATGCGCGTCAACGACGGACTCACGGAGTTTTATTTCCCCCTCAGTTGCGCCCAGTATTCGAGTAAGCCGGTCGGCAAAACTTCGTTTGACTTAACGATCGTTGGCGATACTGAACTTAAAAACGTATACTCCCCCACTCTTGACGTAAATATTGAACGTGTCGGCAAGAATTCGGCAAAGATCAAATACTCGTTGCAGGATAAAGTTCCGACCAACGATATGCGCCTCTTCTTCGACCAGAGCTCAGACGAACTCGCAGCAAAGATTCAAAGCTACCGCCCGAATGAATCCGAAGACGGTTATTTCCTACTTCTAGCCTCGCCAAAAATCGAAGACGAAGACAGCGCGCCTCTTCCGAAAACGATCGTGTTTGCGCTCGACGTCTCAGGGAGTATGAGCGGAAAAAAGATCGAGCAAGCGCGCGAATCGCTTAAATTTGTCGTGGAACGGCTTCGCGACGGCGATAAGTTTAATATTGTACTCTTCAATTCAGAAGTCTCTGTTTATAAGCCTGAATTGCAGGTCAGCTCAGCAGAAACGCGGGCAGAAGCGGCGCTGTTCGTCAATTCGGTCCGAGCGCGCGGCGGTACGAACATTATCGACGCTATTAAGTCTTCCTTCGCTCAGATCGGAAAAGACGACTCTGCCAACCCGAAGTACCTAGTTTTTTTGAGCGACGGCGAACCCACAACCAAAGAAACGAACGAAATGAAATTGGCGCAAGTCGCGCGTGAAGACAATAAGAACCGCGCGCGATTCTTCACCCTCGGAGTCGGTTATGACGTTAATTCGCGACTCTTAGACCGCTTCATACGCGACGGACGCGGTCAGGGCGTCTACGTCAAGCCAAACGAGAATATTGAAGACAGCGTTTCCAGATTATACGGTCAAATTGACGCTCCAGTCTTTTCTGAAGTCTCGTTTGAATTCCTGAAAAAGGATAAACCGGATCAAAAATACTTTACTAATCTTGTTTATCCTTCCGGCCCCATTGATATCTTTGCAGGCGAGCAAATTGTTCTTACGGGACGGTACTCCGACCCCGGCGACGTCTCAATTAAAGCTACCGGCAAGATTGGCGACAAAGAGGTCAAATTTGACTTCGATGGTTCGCTAATTGCTCATAGTGAAGACTCTTCCTACGCGTATATCGAACGTCTCTGGGCGGGCCGACGCATAGGGGAGATTATCGACGAGCTTGACCTAAACGGCGTCAATAAAGAACTCATGGACGAGCTCCTGCAACTTGCGAAGAAGCACGGGATTCTCACTCCGTACACATCGTTCTTGGCCGACGATTCTGTCGCGCTTAACGACGCGTCCAATGCGGGTTTCGCTGCGTCCAATTTCCAAGCTCTTGCGTCGCAATCGTCTAACGCGTCCGGGTTTGGGCAACGAGGCCTCAAACAGTCTTACCGTAAAATGAACTCAATCGATTCCCTGTCTTCCGATAGCGTTCAGGAAGATATGGAACTCGCGGCTGCAACTCCGAATTCTTCAGACTCCGGCGCTATGGCGTCCTCTGGAGTCGCCATGGGCGGCGGTGGGATGATGGGCGCTCGTAGATCGGCGTCCGTAGGGTCAATGGCGCGGGGCGGGTTCATTGCGTCAAATGTTGCAAGCTCTGTTCCCACGCCAATGGGCATGGCTCCCTCAAATTCGGCGCAGAATATGAAGAGCATCGCCGATAAGACCTTCTATTTGAAAGAAGGACGTTGGGTAGACAGCTCAATCGACGCGGAAACGGAAAAATCTACGAAGCCGATTCAGGTCGTTCAGTTCAGCGACGAATATTTCAATCTCGTCGCAACGAACGGACAGCGTTTCTCTCAGTATCTCGTCTTTAAGGAACCGGTTATTTTAGAATTCAACGGTAAACTCTACCTGATTGAAGCGGCGAAATAACCGATCGACGGAGTATTTGAGCCAGCTTGATCGAGCAGACATAGCTGCATGCTCGTTAAGGGGGACGACGTTCCTAAAGAACGCGCCGTCCCCTTTTTTTTTTGGTTCTGTCTAAGACCGATTACATTAGACTCAAATCCGGACTTATATTTTTGCCATTTAAAAATCCTTGACGTCGAGAACGGCTGAGGTTAAAATCAAAGGGATAGACAGGTTCTTCCGTAACGAAGGAGCATCCACGCTGTAGTTTTTCAAGGAGAAAGGACCATGCCGATACGCGTCGTCATTGCCGATTCGCGTCCTGTTGTTCGGGCAGGTCTCTTTTCCTTTTTTGCCCATTCCAATATAGAGATCGTCGGCGAGACCCAAACGGCGAAGCAAACATACGGGAAAACGCTTGAAGTACGGCCCGATCTCCTTATGTTAGACGCCGCCTTTACAGACGGTTCCGGATTCGAGGTTGTCGCCAAGCTGCGCAAAAAAGATTTCAACGGTCGCGTCGTATTCTTTGCGAACGAAAATCGCTTGGATTTCCTCGCGCGAGCCATTGCCGTCGGCGCCGACTCGTACATCCTCAAAGAAACGGCAAAGTCAGAGATAATTCGCGTAATTCGTGAACTCGTTCGCCTAAAGGAATCGTCGGTGCAAGAAAAGTCGGCTCCGGGAGACGCCTCCAAACGCATAGAAACTTTGGGAGCGACCGCAGGCGAACTCCGCAAAGTTGCGCCCCATTTAAGACGACGTGCCGTTGATCCGCTCAGTCCGCTTACGGAAAGGGAAGCGCAGGTGTTGCGACATATCGTTCTGGGCCTTAGCAATAAGCAAATCAGCGCCTCGTTGCAGTTAAGTTTAGACACAATAAAAGAACACGTGCAGAATATTCTCCGAAAGCTCGACGTAAGCGACCGAACTCAGGCCGCTGTTTGGGCCGTACGGAATAAACTGGCGCCTTGACGCAAGCGCCGATATACTGTTTGAGTTAATACCTTTGTCCGTCGTCGCTAACGCGCGACCATTAAATAAGAGAGTTTTCCATGAGTTCAGCCCATATCCTGGTTCAATACGTAGACAACGCGGCGATCGTCGAATGCCTTGATACTAAGTTAAGCGACGAAATGACGATTCAACAATGGAGCGACGAGATTATCGGCGCGCTTTCCACGTGCGCCGTCGCCAATCGTTTCATCGTTAGCTTTCGTAACGTGAAATTTATGTCGAGCTCCGCTCTCCGCGCGCTCATCTCGCTTAAGGCAAAGACGGACGAAGCAAAAGTTACGCTCTTCCTTTGCAACATCAATCCGAGCAATCTTGAGGTCTTTAAGATCACGAAATTGGATTCCCTCTTCAGAATTACGCCGTCGGAAATCGAAGCTCAGCGTGCGCTTATCGACAATAAATTCTGACTTTTGGCAAAATCCGGCGTCTGTCGTTCGTCTAACAGCGAACGAGACGCTGTCGAGGGGGACGTTCAATGCCATCCGACGCATTCACTTCCGATACTTGGCGTTTAACGACGGAACTTCCAAGTCGTTCCGGATCAGGAGATGCGTACGTTGATCAGGTCGTCGAACAGCTCGCGTTACGCGGCTGGATAGAGTCAGATCAGTTCGCTATGCGTTTAGCGCTTAGCGAAGCGTTGGAAAACGCAGTTGAACATGGAAATCGGCGCGACGAATCGAAACGCGTTCATTTGTCTGTTGAGTTAAACTCTCAGCATGCTCTTGCGTCTGTGCAAGACGAGGGAACCGGCTTTCCGGTTGGAGATACTTCCGATCCTACTCTCGCGGAAAACCTTAAGAAAAAGACAGGACGCGGTCTGTTCCTCATTCGGAATTTTATGACAAACGTCTGGCATAACGAGGCGGGAAACGTCATTTACATGGAGAAACGTCCCACCGTTGAAAACGCGGAGCCGTGAAGTTAAGCTCCGTCAGAAACGCCTCGAAAAGCAAGAGGGGCGTCAAACGCAAAGCGCGTTTGACGCCCCTCTTTTTTCTTTCTAAGCAGTCTAGCGCTTCAGACTTACTTCAATCAAAAATCCAAATCCAAATCGACGTCCAAATCAATGTCTTGGAACACGTTGAGCGGCATAGGACCGCAGATTCTCGAAGTTTTGGCAGTCTGATATTCCGTCGTAAAAGCCCGCTGTTCAACGGTTCGCTCTGTAACGTTGAATGCAAGGGCGTCCGTAACGGCGGCGTCTGTTTCGTCTTCGAAAATCTCCAATTCCGTATTCTTGTCTAGCGCGGCAGACGTCAGGATTCCGTCAAGAGCCGCGGCTTCGAGAACCGATGAAAGCGTAGTCCATTGAGGCTCGGTCTGATATATAGAATCCTTACCGCTTGTCGACTTCAAAGAAAATGAAGTAAGCAAGACCGTAAAGTCTTCAATGTCGTATGTTCCATTTCCATTAATGTCGAGAATACGATGTTTAGGGACAGTAATGGTCTCAAGGTTAGTCGTAGGATAATAGCTAACGCACAGTGCAAAGTCCTCGCCGTCGACTTCACCGTTATCATTTAAGTCGAACGCAAGGGGATAAACTGAAACGTCTTTCGGACAAACAGCAGCTGTAACTCTAGCTCCGTTAACAGTCTGAGAAGCGGCTGCGGCGTTAAATCCGGGCGATACAGAGTACATTTTGCCGTCGTCGTGAAGACTTAAACCGCCGCCCACTACCGGAACGAAGAGCATGCGGGCGACAAGCGTCCAACCTTGCGTGTCGTGAGTTCCCGATCCAGTCACGGTATAATTAACAGATCCAGAAGCGGACGTCTCATTAACAGTGTAGCCGTTCACTCCCGTAACCGAAGACAGAACGAAGTAATCCGGATCATAATTGAACTGTCCGCTAACAGACGTAACTCCAAAGTCCTCTTCGTCTCCAGTCGTCGCCCAAACGTCAATATAGAAATTGGACCATTCGTCGAGCCAAGTCCGCTGCGTGCTAAGCGCCCCTTCAAGAGATTCTCCCGCCGCGGCGGAACGCGATTGCAAGACATACTGAACTTTGCTGCTTGAAACAACAGAATCGTTGTTCAAGAGCGCCCCGCACGTCTTAGTCTGAGCCCAAACGAAATCGTAAGAAATATCGTCGGAGTTGACCATTGCAAGCGTTACTCCGTATGCGCCTGACGCTGGGTCGCAAGATACGGAAGTATTAACAATGGGATCAAAAACGCCTGTGGCGCCGTTGCCCATAAAGACGCTGACGTACGACGCTCCGTCGGTTGATTTACGAACGAAGGCGAGATCTGAATAGCCGTCGCCGTTCAAATCGGCGCACTGTAGTTCCCCTACAATAGACGTATTGTCGCTAGCCGTAGCCGTTCCGTTAACGCGAACGCGGCCGGTAGGTTTGGAACCAAGCCCGCCGGATTCGGAACGAATGTAGTAGACAAGCTCTGCGAAATTCGATCCCATGGAGGAATTCATCACGGCGAGATCGGCAAGGCCGTCTCCGTTAAAATCGCCAATTGCCGAAGACGTCGGATAGCACGCGTTCGTTCCCTCGTAGCGAGTCGTAACGGTGGAAGGGGTGAGCGATGCGCCTGCATTACGCAAAATGGTAACCGTGTCCTCGCTCGTATTCGTAACGACCAAGTCGTCGCGTCCGGAGCCATAGAGCTCGCCGGAGGAAATATTGGAGCCGACGCCAATATAGGTCGCTGAGTAAACGAGGGAAAGCGAACTCGTTGAAGTATTGAGTTTATAACAGTAAACGGACGACCCGACCATACCGTTCTTGTATTGCGTAGAAAGAACTGCAATTTCGTCGACGCTCGTCTGACTGAAACGTCCAACTGTGAGATCGGTAAACGTTCCGGGGACAGTCTGAGTCGCAAGCGAAACGAAAGCGCCGCCAGAGATCTGGCGGAAAACTTGCAAACTAGAACCCACGTTCGCGCGATACTTGACGGCAATATCGACAAGTCCGTCGCCGTCAAAGTCGCCAAAAACGGCCTGAGATACTGGTTGTGAAAACCGATAAATCTCACGCTGATTAGAAAGCGCTCCGCTGGCGTCAACGTCGGCGACATAGGCGTACATACTCCCAATAAGGAGCGCTTCTTTCTCGCCGTCGTTATCGCTGTCGCCGACGTATACAGAAACGTAGTCAGGTGAAGAAATAACGACTTCAGAACTGGTAAAGGTATATCCGTAAGTAGTTGACGCGTCGCCAAGATAGAAAACTGACGACCTCTCGTCGGAATTCGCAATCAACAGTTCCGGATCGACGTCGCCGCCACAATCGCCAAGCGCAGCAATCGAAGAAGCGTTCAGTGTTACAGAGTCGGAAACGAACCACTGTCCGAGCGTCGAAGCGTCAACAGTCGCGCCGTCTTCTGGCGCAGACTTAACATTGAGAGTAACAATCCCGCTAGAACCCGTACCGCCCAATACTGCTCCAACGACGAGAAAACCATCCTTCTCAACAACCCAGTCAAAGACGAATTTTGAACCGTAGCTGGAGAAATCGTAGTAAGTTTTCGTGGTCGTCCTAGATCCAAGTTTCGAGAGAACAAGATAGTTCGTCGAAGCGGTAGATTCCTTTAAAAGGAGATAACTCTCGCCGTTGATTGTGGTAGAACCAAGAAGAGAACCGGTTATCGCCGGTTTAGCGGCAGGGCTAGAACCAAAAGAACTGATCCCTACGCTGTTATAAACAGCAAACGCCTTACTCGAGGAATGCGGCGTAAGGGTCGAAACCTGTAATCCAAGGTTAAATCCGCCGGAAGGATTGGCGATAAGTGCGCACGAGAATTCGGTGAAAACGTAACGGGAAGAAGAACTGTCGACAAAAGGAGTAACGTCAAGCGCATAGGAAGAGCCTTCGGTAAAACTCGCATTCACAGAATTCCAAGTGTAAATCGTCGCGGTCAACGCCGTGCCTGTCGATGAAACGACCAACATGTCGTCATAGCCGTCGTTGTTCAAATCGCCAAACGTAACGTCGCTGTACATTCCCCAATTTCCGAGTGTGGAAATCGTCTGCTCACTTTTAAGGGTAAATACGCCGTCGCTCGAGCAAGTATAGATTGAAACGGTCTTTCCCTTACCGTAGACCGAAACAAGCTCGTCCTTAGAATCGCCTTCTAAATTAACTAAGTTAACAGAATCGACATTGACGGGGAGGTCAACCGAATAGGCGGCAGAAGTACTCGGACTGTATTCTGAGGTTGTCTCCGGGCTGAAACCGCCCCAATCGACGTTCAGCAATTCCCTGTTTTCCAACGATTCGAGCGAAAGGCGCCGACTCCTTGACTTAGATTCCTGAGGGTTACGGTCGAAAATACGTTGAAAAAAACTGTCTTTCATCTTTGCAACCTTATGACACGGGTTAAACAAGGCGCCGACGCGTTTAACGTCTATACTGCCATCGGAAAGCGAAAACGCCGCCGTCATTATACTCTTTTTTGAATCCAAAAAAAAGTTCAATAACAAAAATTTGAACGCTCGCAGTTATTGTTATGCCGGTAGGGATTTGACGGAGTCGTTTCAACCGTCGCATTCCCCAAAATTCAAACAACTCGTCAAATCTAATATTACTATCGTTAAATGTAGACCGTTTGAGCTTTTTGTCAACCTGCACGCTTTAGAACCGCGTTTAAATGGATCCACAGGCGTTCCGACGCCTACGAGCAACAGACGCTCCCTCGAGTTTTTGACGAAAAAACGGTTTGAAAGTTCCCAGCGGCCCTGCTAAAAGGTGAAAACGTCGATTACGCAAATGCAATCGACGTTTTCAATAAAGGGGCCTATCGGGATTATTCAAGGCCGACGTAGAGTTAAACGCGCCTACGTATTATTCCTCTTCTTCGTCTCCGTACTCTTCTCCGTCGTATTCTTCCTCGGATTCGTCGTCTTCATACTCTTCCTCGAAATCGTTCCCGTCTTCTTCGGAGAAATCTCCGTCGTCTGACTCTTCGTAGTCGTCAGACATATAGTCGCTGAATGAATCGTCTGACTCGTCGTCGCCGCTCTCCTTCATGGCCGACAAGACGTTCGACCAACCTCCGTCGGCGTCAATAAAGTCGGCGTCGGGATCTACTTGAACGTAATCAACTCCGTCCTCGTTATCGAACGGGGTTTCCAAGACGGTCTTTTTCTTTCTGCCGTCGACGACTCGGAAATCGCCTTTGATTTTGTCGTGTTCCGAAGAGTATGTCGGGCTGACGTCAGCAAGGGTTCGCAATTCCGCGTCTTTGCCGTCAAAAGTAACGTTGCGTACAGACGCGTCGTAGTCTCCCTTGTTATCCTCAACGGGTTTCGTCGAATAGACAAAATCGTCGACGTCTACTTTCTCTTCCGGTTCCTTGTCGACAAAAACGTCGCTTATTGTCGCGTCTTGCGTCGGTTCCGATTCAACGTAAACCTCGACGTCCGCTTTTTCCCTAATGCGCATGCCGAGCGACTCAACTTCGCTGGGATCTACGTTCATATAGGGGCGAACGGGCGATTCCAAAACAGCCGTTTCGAGCTGAACGGCGGACACGTGTTCAGCGTCGTCCGTCATGACGTATTCAGTTCGCTCTACCTCCTTGGGAGAATACTTCTCTTCGGCGGGCGCGACTGGCTCGACAACAATCGAACCTTCGTCGTCCTGTCCTTCAGCCTCTTCGCTGAAATTTGGACCGCCCTCGACCGGACTGGAAACGTCGACCGTCATCACGTCAGTCGCAAGCGGTTTTTTCGGGGTCAGAACGCGGAAACGACGCTTCGAAGGATCCGTCTGCGTCGGAAGTACGCAAATCGGAACGCCAAGTCGCAGGAAGAGACGGCAGATGTGCTCATGGCATGTAAACAGGAAGATTTGGCGTCCTGCTTTCGCAAAATCAACCAAGAGCTTGGCCGCCGTCGACGCGCGACGGTAGTCAAAGTTAACGAGAACGTCGTCCCAAATCAGCGGCATCTGAACGCCATGTTTCTCAAAGGAAACGACAAGCGCCAAACGAATCGCGATGAAGAGAAGCTCGCGTGTCCCGCGAGAAAGCGCGGCGACGTCGAGCGTTTCCCCGTTCGACGCGTCGACATAGAGCGCGTCCTCTCCAAGGGGAGTCCAGATATTGACGTACATTCCGTTCGTCAGCCGCTTGAGATAGCGCGACGCTTCGCGCAACGTCTCGGGCTGACGTTCTTTTTCGTAAGCACGGCGAATATCTTCCATGATCTGTCCCGCAACGGCGCGAGACTGCCACAGTTCCGCCATTTTTGCAAGGCGAAGATCGGCTGCGACAGCGTCAAATCTGCGACGAATCGACCCCTTCTTCGCGGCAATCGCGTCCGCCTGCTGACCAAGACGCCCGGAAAGTTCGAGCTTGCCTTTGAGTTCGGCGCTGAATGCCTCAATTCGAGAATTCAGATTCTCAATCGTAACCGGCAGGTCGGCGCGCGTTTCTGCGTCTAGAAGGAGAGCTCCGATCTCGTCTTCCGGGCAGAACCCGGCAATACCAGCGTCAAGCCGTTGCTGCACGGCGTCGAGATTCGCAACGCGGCGGCGATAAAGCGAATAACGATCGACTGCCGCGACAAGTTCTTCCTTCGACTTAACGTTGTAGCCCGAAAGGAACCGGCGAATCTCGCGAACCTGACGGCGGCGCAACGCCAACTCTTTGCGACACTCCTTCTTAATCGCGTTCATCTCGTCGAGAAGAGCCGCTCTTTTCGTCAGAGTCTCGGCATGTTCGTCGAGCAAAGCGCGCAATTTCGGCAACGCAAGCGCGGGAAGAGTCTCTTTAACGTTGTATTTCTCAACGAGCGCGACGGCGGCGTTGAACCTATCGACAACGCCCTGACGTTCGCGTCCCAGATATTCGATCTTCGTACAGACAGCCTCAATCTGCCGACGCAAATCTTCGGCAATTCCAACTCTAGCGAGCAAATCTCGAACTTGAACAGGTTTGAGCGACGTGGGCAGATACGCGCTGTGAAGCCACGAACGCCAGCGTTTACGCGCAATCTTCAGTTTGCCTTCAGCCCGCTTAACGCGTGCGTCGTGCGCACGATAAAGCCGAGTCGTCTCGCGCCATTGCGCCTCGACCGGCGCGAGACTCTCGAAGAACGTAAGGTCGTTCTTTGCTTTTTGGAGTCGAGATTCAAGCGTAGCCGTAGTCTGAGTCGACGGGGCCGGAAACTTTTCGTCAAGGTCTTTGATCTCGCTTTGCGCTTGATCTAACTGTTTCGTGAGGAGACCGAGCCGCCGCTGATTGTCTTCCAGCTTCTGACGGTTCCGCCGTTCAACGGTCGTCTTGTACAGGAGACATCCGATCGTCGCCAGCAGGCCAAGAAGCCCAAAGACCAGTTCGACGCGTTGGAAGAGCGCCAGAGCAAACAGGAGCGCGCCGACAAACGCGCCCGCGCAAAGCGCGTAGAACGGCGGGCCGACAATCGCCTGATTATCGGCAAGAGCTCTGTTCTGCCGCTCGAGTTCCTTACGGTAGGCGCCCATTTCGCCAACGCGGCGCTCTACTTCGATTCGGCGTCGGAGCCCTGTAACGAGAGCGCCGGTTCTTTCGATCGCTTCGGTCAGATTCTTCTGCTGACGCGAAGTCAACCCTTGCTCCAATTTGGCGACAAGCTCTTCGAGCCGATCGCCGACAAGTTTAAATTCCTCTCGGAACTTCTGAAGCTGAATTCGCCGACGGCGCATCGCCTTCGCAGGAATCTTGTAATCCTCGACTTCCTTGAACGGAATCCCGGATTCGGCAAGTTTATTCGGAAGCGTAACGACGGTTGCGTTCGCGCTGCCGGCCGGATCGTTTTCCTTTTCTTTCTGATTTGCAAAGAGAGCGTCGGGCGCCATATTCGACGCGACAATCGAAGCGTTGATCGCGTCGAGCGCGGATTGCGTGAGCATAATCTTGCCGTTGCGCGCGCTCTGAACGCGCGCGTCCTCTTCGGCAAGCTTCTTATTAAGTTCGGCAAGTTCCTCGCGCAGCTTTGCGACCTTGGAGTCTATCTCTTCCAAACGCGGCAAGTCGTCTTCCAGTATGGAGACACGCGGCGCAAGTTCGTCTAGCGCGGGGTCGACTTCAATAAGATCGCGCTCGTCCCGTTTGGAAAGATACGCGGCCTTCTGTTTTTTGATTCTGGCGCGCGTTTCGTCCGCCGCGGCAATTAAGACGGAGCATTCGTCGACGGCGCTCTGCTCTACGGCGGGAACGTCTCCCATTCCCAAAAGATCGGCGCGCGCTTGATCGCGTTCGTCCCAAGTCGGCGCGACGCGGACCGCAAGTTCACGGAGATTCTTCTGGTACGTCGCTTTATCGAGCCGCTCTTGCAATATCGTAGTCGCTTCCAAAACGGCGCGGCGTTCTTCAAGCAACCGCGCGTATTCGCGCAAGTTTGTCGCAGACTCGTTCGCGCTCGCTCGCGCGCGATCACGTTCAGAAAGCAAGTTCTCCAAAATGGAGGGACGCCCTTTCGAATCCAGCAAATCGTTGCGTTCAGAGACAATCTGTTGGAAGACCTGAACAAAGGCGCCGCGATCGACGCCGACGCTCAATCGGTAGAGCATCTGGGCCGCTTCCGTCTCGTTGAGCATGCCCAGCTTCTGGAGTTCGTCCAAACCGATCGCAAAGACCCCGTTATAGGTCGATTCGTCAAGATTACAGGTAAGAGATTTCGCAAGGTAATCGCCCACGCGCGTGCCGTCAGGCCCGGTAACTACGAGCGATTCGGCAATTTTCAATCCTGGCAGGGAGTAGAAGCGGCCGCTCCAATTCAGAAGACCGTCGGAAACGACAAAACCAGCCTTACGCTCTACTGCGGAACGGTAATTGGCGTCGCGGCGAATATAGCGGCGTTCAAGCCGATGATCGCCAAAATCAGACGACAGCGTCGCAGATCCCCCGATCCAGTAGCGAGACATGTCGCGCGCGGCCGCTTTCGCGTTCAGGGAAACCGCTTCGCTTCTCTTGCCGGCGTCGAGAAAACGGCGGATATCCTCAGGCGCGTTCGATTTTTCGTCGAGTTCCGCGGCGTTCGGATTCATACGGCGGGGATCTAAGCGAAGAAGCTCTTGACTGAAACGGCCGGATCGGCGTTCGCGACGGCGCCGGCCGTCAAGCGACATCTGAATATATCGAGCGCGATCTTCGTCGCCGCCGCCGTAAAGGCAGGTGCGAATAAATTGCATGAGCGTCGTCTTTCCTGCCTCGTTGGGGCCGAAAAAGACGTTCAGACCTCGGGAGATCTTTGGAAGATTTAAGTCTTCCCAAACGCCAAAACGTTCGATCTTAAGAGACGTGATCTTCACGAGTCAATCTCCTTTCCGTCAAGATTCTTCTGCAAATTACGCAGTTCAGAAGCGACTAAACGATTCTTTTTCGGCAGATTATTCATCGTTGTGTTTCCGTTGAGGAGCGCAACAGGCGAGTCGGTCTCCGACAGCAAATCGACGCCCAGAACGGCCGCTTCCAACAACGCGTTGCGGCGCCGCGCCGCAAGTTCGGCGACGCGGTCGGCGCCCTCGGTCGGTTCCGATTCGGCGCGCGCTGGCGTAAAGGCGGTCAGATCGAAGAGCGTCGCCGCCTCGCTGCGGAATTCTTTCGTTTCGAGCGCCGCCAGCTTAGCGGGCAAATCGCCGAGATCCGCGTTTTCGCCGTCGACTCTTCGGCGCGCCTCAATTTCGCGCTTAATGCGTTCAAGCGACGCCCAATCGCGCATTTCTTCCGGCATAAAGGACTCAACGTCGATCTCCTCGTTCGGATTTTCGGCGTAATAGCGGATCATGCGCAAATAATCGCCAAGGATCGTCTGACGTTCGTACATTTCCTCGGGCATGCGCTCGGGGAGAATTGGCGTGACGTCGACGGCAAACACGATAGGCGGAGTCTTGGCAAAGTCGGCGTGCAGGTCGCGCAGCATGGTCTGGGCAAACGCTCCGTATCTCAGAACGGGCAACACAGCCGCGTCCGCTTCGACGCGCCAAGAGACAAACCAAACGTCGTCTTCCAGAGTCCGACCGAGAAAAGCCGCGTCTTCCTGAGCCTTCTCGCGGATCGCCTTGAGCCGTGAGCGCGCCTCGTTGAGAATGTCGTCTTCCGTATCGTTTTCGTGAACGATAAGCGTCTCGACCGACCAGCGGAGCGGCGACGTCCTAATTGAATTCGTCGTCGTACGGCCAGACTCGCCCACTTCGACTAAAACTGCGCCAAAGTCGCCGGGTTCTCTAAAATTGCGGGCAAGCGTCGAACCGGGATAGACGACAAGAGACGGACTGCGCGAAACAATTTCGCGAACTCGCGAGCCTCCAAGGGCCCAATAGCGAACAGAATCTGCCTTAATCGCTTCAACAGGCAATTTCCCATTGAAGACGCCAATTGTATAGAGATCGTCGGCGCCCTCGATCGGTTCGACTCCCCCGCGCGGCGTCACGCCGGCTTTGCCCCAGCTTGTACCGAAAAGGCGCGCAATCGCGACGCCCTCGCGTGCAAAAAAGACCTCTTCAATCTGGCCAATCGGGAAAATATGCACGTTATCCGGAAAGCGAAACGCCGCGGGGACTACGTCGGGCGAGTCGTTTTTGCCTGCCGCCCAGTAGATCGGAATACGTTCCGCAGCCAAGCGCGAAAATTGCTCGATTAGGAAAAGCATACCCCAAGGACCGGTATCGCGCGGGGAAAGAAGATCGCCGCTCAACACCACAAAATCGACCTTCTCTTTCAGCGCGACGTCAAAAAAGCGTTCGACAGCGGCTCGCGGCGCGTCTAAAACGGCGTCTCCAAAGCGATCCGGAAGCTCCATAAGACCGTCGACGGGGAGTTCCAGGCGGAAGTCCGACGCATGTAAAAAACGAAATCCTTGCGACGTCATGATTCGATTCTTTTCATGGAATTGGTTTCGGCTGATTAAGGGGTCGCCTGTCCGGCAACAAGGCGAGTCTAGGACGCATATCCCGACGTTTATATTCTAATACTACTCACTTGCTCGAGCTACTATTTTTAGCGTGAAAAGAGAAAAAACTTCTGCGGTTGTAAACAAAAAAACGAAAAAGAGAGTTATAACGTTTGAACCGCGCTCTGAGGACTAACTGATTAGAGTTTTTTCGTCGAAAATTCGCAATTTAACACTTTTATAAAGTTTGCAGATTTTTTGTTTGGTGAACGTTTGTTCGGAATTAGCGATCTTCTAAAGTTCTTAACTAAAACTTAACATAGCGCGCTGGCGGATAGGTCGCAAATCTATTCGCCAACGTGCAAAAAACTTGTGTGGGCGTAAGCGTCGGTTCGTATCCAAAAATTGAATCGTTCGTTATATGAAATATTCAATTGGACGTTCTTCAGTCTTCTGTTTCATGTCCAACAGTTCAAATATCTTATTTCGCCCTCTGATAAACCGTTCTGACGTACGGTCGCAGCCTTTAGAATCTCGTACTGTCGCTATCCCCTTAATGCGCCCTGGATTAGGAGCCAACACGACAATTCGGTCGGCAAGAAAAACAGCCTCTTCAACATCGTGCGTAACAAAAACAATTGTTTTATTGTGAATCCTTGTTAACTGTAACACGTCGTCTTGTAATTTCATACGCGTAATAGGATCCAAAGCGGCAAAAGGTTCGTCCATAAACAGAACGTCAGGCTCGACCGCCAAAGCGCGCGCTATCGCAACGCGTTGCTGCTGCCCGCCGGAAAGTTGGTGAGGAAATCTATCTTCAAACCCCTCTAATCCTACCTGAGAAATATATTTTTTTGCACGCGCTTCCCACTCCCTTTTAGGAACGCCGATCTTTTTGAAGCCAAGTTCAACATTTTTTAGCGCCGTTCGCCAAGGCAAAAGACCGTAGTTTTGAAAAATTGTAACGTATTCGATCTTAGGCTTTATTACTTGCTTTCCGTCAATAAAAACGCTTCCGCTCGAAAGTCCTTCAAACCCTGCTATCGCGTTGAGAAGCGTTGTTTTTCCACACCCCGAGGAACCGATCAAACAGACAAACTCCCCTTTCTCAATCGTAAGCGACACGTCGTTCAAAGCGAGAACGGCATTCTTACCGTCGCCATATCTCACCGTGGCATGCTCTATTTCAATATAAGCCATGTTACACGCCTCCCTCGTTAACGTATTTTAAAACGCCTACTCCCCATTTTTTCGCGATGAATTTTTCTCCGGCGCCAACTAATAAATCAAGTGTAAAACCTATAACGCCAATCGTTATCATTGTGGCCAGCAAAGCGTCTGCTCGTATGCAGTTTTTAGCGTCCATAATGAGAAATCCGAGGCCGGATTGCGCGCCTACCATTTCGCCGGATACCAAAAAAATCCAACAGGTTCCTAACGCTTGCCGCAAAGCGACCGCTATCTGCGGGAAAGTCGCGGGAAAGACAATTTTAACGAGCGTTTCCCAACCGTTTAAGTCAAAATTTCTTGACACTTTAAAGAAAAGCGGATCCATATTTCTTACGGCAGTCACGGTCGAAAGAAGAATGGGAAAAAAACCGGCGATAAAAATTATTGCTATGGCAGGCAAATCGCCAATTCCAACAATCAAGACGAGGAAAGGCAGCCACGCTACTGGTGCAATTGGCCGCAAAATCTGAACGATCGGATTGACGTACGCAAAAAGTTTCGGAAACCACCCTAAAAATAGACCTAATAGAACCGCGCATACTCCGGAAAGGGAATAACCGGCGGCAAATCGTCCCAAACTGGCGACTATATGCTCCCCTAGGGTCGCTCTCGAAGAACTTCCCCCCAACCCCGACAGAGCAAGCTCTTTAAACGCCCCGCAAACTTTTGACGGTGAGGGAAAGAGCGTAGGATTAATGTCGCTATATTTGGCGGCGATTCCCCACAATATGACTAACGCCGCAAGGGAAATTACAGCGCGCCTGACGGCGCGTAGTTTATCTTGCATATTTATCTCCTGTCATTCAGCCTGATAGACGAACTCTTCGTAAGACGGGGGATTCCTGTTGATATCGTATTTTTTCACTCGTTCCGCAAGAGCGTCGTAATCTTCCTTAGAAATACTTAAGTTATCGAATTGAATATATCGCAACGACGTTTCCAATATTTCATGACTTTGTCCAAGATACTTTTTAGCGACTTCGGCGGCGGCTTCAGAATCCAAGGACGAACCGGCTTCGTGATATTTTTGGACTAGTTTGCTAATGTTGTCGGGTCCAAACGAATCAATAAACGACTGATTCAAGACAAGACAGCAGCACAGTGAATTTTGCCATAGTTCGTCCGAATGAAATAGTACTTTACCAAACCCCTGTGAAACTGCTTGCGCGCCAAACGGTTCGGCAACGCAAAAACAGTCGATTGCGCCGCTTGCTAGGGAAAAAGGAGTCTCTGTCGGAGAGATTTGCACGATTTTAACGTCGTCTAGCGTCAAATTGCCTCGCGCCAATGCGTCTTGAATCAATATATTGTGCGACGATTGCGTCGAGGGTATTGCAATCGTCTTTCCTTTCAAATCTTCAACGCTGTTAATATTCTTTGAAACGACGACCACGTTTCCGTCTCTGTGCCCGAGAGCGACAGCCTTCAGATCGATTCCCTTCGATTTGGCGCTCATTGCCAACTCGATTAGGACGGAAGCGCCGTCGATATTTCCAGCGTTTAGCGCGTCGGTAAGATCGGACCATGAATTGAACTTCTGCAACTTAATCGAAATTCCATCGGCAGTTGCGTCAAGAAGTTCCTTCTCTTGAAAAACGGTTAGCGCGTGCGTAATAGGTAAATAACCAATCGTAACGACGGCGGAAGCTCTCGATTCGCCGCTTGGATCGGGCAAACCTGTTTTTCCGCAGCCAAACGTCGAGACTGACAGAAAACACGCGAGATATAAAACTGCTAAACAACTCCTTTTCATTTGTCTTTCTCCTTTTCTCTCGACACGGTTACGCCCATCCCAACGCCGCTCGCTTTTCTTTCATATCCGCGACGATCTTTGCCCCTAATTCGACGGGATCCACATTGACGTGCATAACAGATCCCAAAGTCTCTTTTGTTCCCAGTTTCAAAAACTCAATAACATTCTTTGAACCGTATATCTGAGCTTCGACGCAATGATACGAATTAATTCCGTTGAGACGAAATCCCAACGCGGCGTCTATTCCTTTTTCATTCCCCCACTCAGGGGAACAAAAGGCAAAAGGCGCCTGATACAAATTGATCCCTAAAGCTCCGACAATCCCACCAAAAATCCCAGACGAGCGGGTATTGTCTATACACTCGCCAACATGCCACACAGGCGGCAGATCAGGTAAAAGAAATTCTCTCATGCCGTCGCCGCACTTCCCTAAAGCCCCGACGTTGCAGCGCCCCAACTTCATTAACGGAAAGGAAGCGCAGCCGTTGGTAAGAATCAGAACGTTGTTTTTCAAAAGATAATCGGCGACGTCGACTATAGCGCGTTCGTACGGAACCTTCGGGTTACAGCATCCGACAAGATTGACGACTCCGAGAATCTTGCCCGAGCGGATCGCGTCTGCGAGCGGTTGAAACGATCCAAAACGTTTACAAAGGTACTCCACGGAAAAGCCTACTTCCGCGTCCACTTCATACGGGGGAATGTAAACGGGAAGTCCCTTACGCGCCTCAAAACTCTCAATAGCGCGCTCAACAATCTTTTCGGCAAGCGCGCGAGTTTCTCCTATATTCGAATGGCGGTGATCGTACTCGTACCGCTCGGCGCCCGGTAAACGCGCCGATTCGCTCGTTGTGACAACGGTTGTCTTAAAGCAGCGTGCAACGTCCATAATCGCAGGAAAAACGTCCTGTACGTCAGCGATCCATAAATCAAGCGCGCCCGTCCCCAATACAAGTTCGGCGGAAACTGCGTTAGACAGCGGAATAACGCCGTTGGTTCGGTATAAATTAGACAAGCCGGAACAGCAAATACCGTAAAACTGGATTCCTAGGGCACCGTGCTCTTTAGCCAAATCAACGAACTTTTTCTCGCGTCCAACTTTTACAATCTCACTAACGAGCGTAGGTAAGTGACCGTGCACGGCTATATTTACGTAACCTTTTTTTAACGCGCCGATATTGACCTTAGAAGTAACGCGATCGCCGACGCCGAAAAGACAGTCGGTCGCTATCGACGCGCCCACGACGCCAGACCAAGTAAAAGCAAGGCCGCAACGCAGCGCTTGCTGCAAAACGCTCCTCCAATCCCCGTCCGTAGCGCATCCTGATTTATGATAGGCTTCAAAAACTTCATGATAGGCGCTAATAGGAAGAACGTCGAGTTCTTCCCAGACTTGTTTTCGTTCGGAGGGGGCTAAAGCTTGAATTGTTCTGTATTCGTCGGGAACAGTTCTCGACATATCGTCGAGCAAGACGTCGGCAAGTTCAGAAGCAATTTCATTGACGCAACGTCCGTCTACATCGATTCCAAAAGCGCGAGCCGTATCGTAAACTTTTTGTTTGCCCATTATCGGAATGTCAAGTTTTCCTTCGGCCGCCCATTTCAAAGATAAAATGACTTCTCGAGCATGGATTCCGTGTTGGGCGGCGCCTGCGGCGACGGAGCGCAGTAAGTTGCGCGCGACTATTAAGTCTGCGTCAGCGCCGCATACCCCTCGCGGACTCTTTGCAGTAACTCGGCAAGGCCCCATATTGCATACTTTGCAGCATACGCCCGCCAAACCAAAATTGCACTGTGGTTTTTGGCGGTCGAAGCGGTCGAAGGTTGTGTCGATTCCTAACTGCTCCGTGCGAACAAGCATTTCCCGGACGGCTGGATCGGGAGTCTGAGCAACGACGTCTTGTTTAGAAGGAAACGTCTTTTTATACTCGTTCACCGCATTCATATAATCGCGTATAAAAGCGTTAGGATCAGAATCGTCGTCATGATCTGATTTTGCGACTATCGTAGGAATCCCGTGCGAATCGAATCCTATCAACGCGCGGTGGCTGTGAATATGCGCAGGGCCGTCGTTGTGAAGAAGGCTTTCTTGGCTCATGGTCGTAAGGTCTCCATAACAATTCCCGCTTCGCCATGAAATCGGCTTGCGCCCTTCCCGGCAAGGATCGCAAATGAAAACCTCTTTCAATCGAAACTGAGAAATTATCAAAGGTTTGAATATAATATCCTATTTTCCTACTATGTCAATATGTTTAAGAGTAAATTTTTAAATTAGCAAACAGTCTCTCATTTAATTGATTCCAAACCGAATTGTGATAAGAAGCAAATTTGTTTTTACAGCTAACCGTGATCGTTTAAAGTCAACACGAAAAGAAAAGCAGAGACTTAAGGGGGAGAAACAAAGATTAAAATAACTGTGAACGCCGCCCTTACTCTTTCGATAAGTTTCCCAAAGAGAACTTACGAAAACAAACTATAAAGAACGCAATCTCATATTTCTATTTAACCAACCCTTTGCACGATTTGCTTTTCACGGCGCCGCAGGTTTTACGGAGTTCGTACAATACTTCGAGAATAACGGCCTTCTTACGTCAAAGATGAAGTAAAAAAGAGTAAAACTAATCGCTTTGTACTTCCATTAACTGCGTTGTTAAGCGGTAAAATAGAATTTCGAAGCCAAAACGAGCCGCCCAAAAACAACCGGGCGCCTCAATAATTCCACAGCGCATATTGTCGACGGCAGAACCTTTGTATCCGCGAACGCCACAAACGCAGCGTCCGCATAACGGTTTTACGTCAGCCTATCGTCAATCGAAAGTCGAAGGGTCTTCTGGCCTCCCGTCCCCTCGCAAAAAGCTTTTGCGAGGCGACGGGGTAAACCGTTAGCGTTAGATTTGACGGTGAACGCAGCCACCGCCATTTGCTGTATCGGGACTTTTAAAGGCTTTCAAGCATTTGCCTAGCGCAATTATAAACCAACTCGTACAACGTAGGTCTCTTTTTCAAGTCAAATCCCGCCAATTTCATCGCTTCAATCTGTTTTTCCGTGGAAAAGGCATAGGGGTAAACGCCCAAAACAAACGGAAAGAAAACGAAAACAAAATTTAAACGGCGGTCGGAACTGAGATCAGGTCTAAATTTTGCCAATATGTCCCCTACGGCGTTCATCGACTTCTTGTAAGCCGTCTTTAATTCGACAATATTCTCCAGACGGCTGTTGTCTTCCATGTCGTAGAGATTCATCGAAACGAGTTTCAAAAGCCGGACTCTCGGTTCCAACGATTTCGCAAGACTGTCGGCAATTCCGTCGTTCGTCATCGACTCGTGGTCTTCGATTATCCGCTCCAGATCGCAAACCCAAAGATCGTATTCGCGCTTAAGAAGCCCCAGAAAGATTTCCTCTTTCGTTTGGAAGTAGTTATAGACGGACGTCCGCGTGAACGTTGTAACTTCGCCGATTTCCTTAATTGCCACTTCCTTAAAGCTCTTTGTCTGATAGAGCTTTTCACAAGCGTCGACAATCTCTTCTCTACGAGCGGTTATCCGTTCTTCGGCGCTTCTGGTCATCTCGGATCTCTTTTCTAGAATAACGTTTTCTCCAAACCGTCGGCGTTCTTTTAAATTCCAAACGGGAGAAAACTGATTAAAGCCTTTACGCTCCTTGAACGGTTGCGCGTTCTCTTACGACGCGTCCGATAAAGACTCCAAACGATCTCCATCGGGGGCCAAAGGCAAGCGGCGGGAAACGCGTGGTACACGCCGAATAAAATACTTTATAAACGTCGGGGCGTCAATATATTCAAATTCAAGTTAGGCGACGAAAATATCGACGGAAGCGCCGCGTTAAACAGACAAGGACCGCCCAACGTTAAAAATAACGGGTCGGTCCTTTCTCAACGAACGGTTTACCTCGGACGGTTCCCCTTAATTACTCGTACACCTTGTACCCCAGCAGCAGCGCGGAATTCGCGATCACAACGAACGAACCTCCGTTATGAACCAAGGCGCCGACAACAGGTCCAAGGAAACCGAACGCCGCCAGAATTACCGCGACAAGATTGATCCCCATCGAAAGGGAGAGGTTAAAAACAATTTTACGCATCATCTTCTTTGACAGCGCAAAAAGATGCGGAAGTTCCTTAACGTCGTCTCCTACGAGAGTTATATCGGCGGCTTCGGCGGCGACGTCGCTCCCAATCCCGCCCATAGCAATTCCAACGTGCGCCTTTTTCAGAGCGGGCGCGTCGTTCACTCCGTCGCCGACCATACAGACGAGATCGTTCTTCTTCTGATACTCGCCAATGAAATTCAATTTATCCTCGGGAAGACAGTTTGCGTGGACGTCCTTAATTCCCAACTCTGCGGCAAAATGATTGGCTGAATGTGAGTTGTCGCCAGTAAGGAGCGTCGGCGTCGCGTAACTCGTGAGAATGCTTTCGACGACGGACTTTGCGTTCGTTCGAAGAGAGTCGCCGAGCGAAACAAAACCGATTGGAATCTTCGATTGCGCAACAACGACGACCGTTCGGCCAAGCATGCGCTCCTGATCGATTTCATAAAGCTGTTCGGCATTCAATTCGACGCCCGATTCCGCCAACATGCGTTCATTTCCGGCAAGAGTCGCCTTGCCGTCAACCTCGCACCGAACGCCTTTACCGGGCTTCGTCTCAAACCCGTCGGCGCTCGGAATTTCATTCTGCGTCTCTTCCCGGTAGCAACGAACGATCGCTTTTCCTAACGGGTGTTCTGAATACTGTTCAACCGCAGCGGCAAGTTTATACGTCTCTTCATCCGAGTATTCACGGTTAAACGATTTAACGAGCGCAACTTTCGGCTCTCCGACAGTGAGCGTGCCCGTTTTGTCAAACGCGACGCGGGTTACGTTGGCGAGCTTCTCCAAAGCGTCGCCTTCTTTGACAAGGAAACCATGTTTCGTGGCGTTGCCAATTGCAGCCATAATCGCCGTCGGAGTCGCCAAAACAAGTGAACACGGGCAAAAGACAACAAGTATCGAAACGGCGCGAATAAGTTCGCCGGTAACACCCCAAGCAACCAACGCGGTCAAAAGCGCGGCGCCGACAATCCAAGTCGCCCAACGATCGGCGATGCGAACAACCTTGGCCTTATCGGCGTCGGCAGACTGAACCAGTTTAATCATACGCTGAATGAAACTGTCGGAGTCGGTTTTAACTGCCTCCATCTCAAAAGCGCCAAACTGATTGATTGTACCGCTGAACACCTCGTCGCCGACCGTTTTATCGACCGGGAGAGACTCGCCTGTTATATTTGCCTGATTGAGCGACGTTTGACCGGATACTATTACCCCGTCGACTGGAACCGTTTCGCCGGGAAGAACTCTCAACATGTCGCCAGGCACAATATTCGCAGCCGGTAAAATCTCTTCCTTTCCGTTTAGCAGTCTTCGCGCAGTAGCGGGCGTCAATTTAACAAGTCGTTCAATACCGGCACGGGCGCGAGCGACCGTCAAATCCTCCAGTAATTCGCCAAGCTGCATAATAAACGCAACTTCGCCTGCAGCAAAATATTCGCCAACATAAATAGAAGAGATAAGAGCGATTGACACGAGAACGCCCGCGCGAATATCAAACTTTGTAACAAGGCCAAGCGTTGCCTCCGTAACAAGCGGTATGCCGCATAAAACTATCGCAATCCAAGAAAGATCAAAATGCGCATGCGGAAACAGATTGAAAAGACTTCCGAGAAGCGACGCGCCGGAAACGGCAAGAAGGACAATCTGCTTACGCAGACCTCCCCAATTCAAAACTCTGTAAATTTGTTCCGCAATTTTCATATCTTTTACCCCTTCATATACCCATAGGGGTATACCCTTGACAAGTATACCCCCTAGGGTATGCTTGTCAAGGAGAAGATTCAAAGAAATCTCAAATTGCAAAAACGGCAAACAAAAAAGTCGCCCCCTCCTTATCGAGGTCTAATTTTACCGGAGCAAATCACTGCATATTTGCAAACCGTTCGATAGCTTTAGTGAAGTTCTTGATCTGTTCCATATCGCCCTTTGCGATCGCGTCCCGAATGCAGTGAGTGATATGTCCTTCCAAAATGACCTGTCCTACCTTATTCAGCGCAGACTTTGCGGCGTTAATCTGAGACAGTACGTCTTCGCAGGGCACGTCCTCGTCGACCATACGGTCAATCGCTTGAACCTGGCCAATAATCTTCTTCAATCTTCCGTGAAGTTTTTCTGAATCGATTCTTTGGTGCATGGGAAGCCCCCTATCTTCTACTAAAAAAATGCGTTTTCTGACAGTCCCAAACGTTGACTGAACGGTTTCGTAAAAATCCGTTATAAAAACCGCGCGTTAGCCTAGTATTCTAAAAATGCGCCGCCGTCAAACAAAGAAAGTCACGATTATAATACGTCAAGGTCGGGATATCGTCTACCCCTGAAGAAAAGCTCAAAAACATCTATCTCTTCTTCTATCCCCGCCGCCGCACTTTCCTTACAGAAAACGGCCGGTTATACTTGCGCGCGAACTCTTAATGTCCTCGACGGTTCCTGCGGCGACTATCTCGCCGCCTGCCGTTCCCCCGCCAGGCCCCATGTCGACAATATAATCGGCGTTCCGAATAAGATCTAAATCATGCTCGATCACAACTACGGTCGCCCCGGCGTCGACCAAAGTTTGAAAAACGCCCAGAAGCGACTGAACGTCAAGCGGATGAAGTCCAATCGTCGGTTCGTCAAATACGAAAACAGACGTATGCTGCGATTTGCCCATCTCGCTTGCCAATTTCAGCCGCTGCGCTTCGCCGCCAGAGAGACGGGGCGTCTCTTCGCCAAGCGTTAAATATCCAAGTCCAAGATTTTTAAGAACTTGAAGACGCTGCGTTACTAATTTGAGATCGGAACATGCGTCTAACGCCGTGTGAATATCCATATCCATAAGTTCGGGCAGCGAATACTCTGCCGCTTTCTTATTGCGTCGTTTTACGAGATAAGCCTTTTTCGCATATCGCGAACCTCGGCATTCCGGACAGGGAATCTCGACGTCGGGAAGAAATTGAACGTCTAAATTGACGACTCCGGCGCCGTCGCAAACGGGGCAGCGCAAGTTCCCGGTATTATAAGAAAAATCTCCGGCCTTGAGCCCCAGTCGTTTGGATTCCGGAAGTTTGGCAAAGATTTTGCGCAATTCGTCGTGAACGTTCGCATACGTGGCGACGGTCGAACGCACATTAATTCCAATAGGGGAAGCGTCGACTAACTTCACAAGATTTATCCCGTCCGCTTTAATCGAACGAACGTGCTCAGGCAGGCGGGCCCCTTTTGTCGCGGCTTCAAGCGCCGGGATGAGACTTTCGAGGATAAGAGTCGTTTTGCCGGAACCGGACACGCCGGTAACCACGGTAAGCCGCCCCTTGGGAATCGTAACTTGCAGTGGTTTAACCGTATGGATCGCGCCCGTTGAAATTTCAATCTTGCCTAACTTGAATAGATCAGAGGACCTCGCGCGTTTTCTGGTCGCAACGTTCGCCTTGCCCGCAAGGAAAGGACCTATTTTAGAATCCTTTTTACGCTTAATCGAATCGATCGTCCCCTCGGAAAAGATACGTCCGCCGTTTGAGCCGGCCTCGGGGCCCATTTCGATTAGCCAGTCGGCTTCTTTTAGAATCTGAACGTCATGATCGACTAAAATCACGGAATTACCGTCTGCGACAAGATCGCGCATCACGCCAATAAGCCCGACAATATTAGACGGATGCAGCCCAATTGACGGTTCGTCCAAGACGTAGAGCGCGCCCGTCGTTCGGTTGCGAACAGCGCGGGCAAGCTGCATTCGCTGACGTTCGCCGGTCGAAAGAGTAGCAGCCGAACGGTCGAGCGTAAGATAGCCTAACCCTAGATCGACGAGCCGTTTTGCCGTCGATAAAAACGACGCGCAGATGCTGTCGGCCATTGGGCGAAGCTCTTCGGGCAAAGTATTGGGCGTCTTTTGAACCCAAGTTATAAGCTCGCTCAGCGTTTTTTCACACGCTTTGTCAAGAGATATCCCTTGAAGTTTAGGAGCTCTAGCGCGTTCAGAAAGCCTCGAACCGCCGCAATCTGGGCACACGTCCCGCTTCAAAAATTTCTCAACGCGCTTCATGCCCTTCTCATCTTTGACTTTCGCAAGCGCATTCTGCACGGTAAGCGTCGCGTTGAAAAAGGTAAAATCCATTTCGCCGGCGACGTTAGTGTTCTTTGATTTGTAAAGTATGTGTTTTTTCTCCGCCGGACCGTGGAAAACAATGTCCCGTTCCTTTGGAGTCAACTCGGAAAACGGAACGTCGGTGCGAACGCCCATCGCGCGGCAGACGTCGGTCATGAGCGACCACATGAGGCTGTTCCACGGCGCGACGGCGCCTTCGTCGATCGTGAGCGACTCGTCGGGGACAAGGGTCGATTCGTCGACGGTAATCGCCATGCCGGTTCCTTCGCACGTCGGACACGCGCCTTGACTGTTAAACGCCAATTCTTCGGCGCCTGGAGCGAAGAACCGTTCTCCGCATTCGGGACAAACGAGATCCTGTCCCGCCGCAACAGCAAGCGTCGGCAGAAGATAATGTCCATTGGGACAGCGATGATTCGCCAATCGGGAATAAGCGAGCCGGAGACTGTTAAGCAGTTCAGTTCCTGTTCCAAACGTACTGCGAATACCGGGAACGCCCGGCCGTTGACGCAGCGCCAAGGCGGCGGGAACGTAAAGAACTTCGTCGACGCAAGCCCTCGCCGCCTGCGTCATACGTCTTCGCGTATAAGTGGAAAGAGCTTCAAGATACCGTCGCGATCCTTCCGCATAAAGAACGCCGAGCGCCAGAGAGGACTTGCCGGAGCCGGAAACACCCGCTATTCCTACGATCTTATTCAATGGAACGTCGACATTAATATTCTTCAAATTGTGTACGCGAGCGCCTCTCACCTTAATTGTGTCGATCATTTGAACCTCTAATACTCGCGCGCCGAATATCGACGCATAAAAAAGCTCAATACATAAGAGGCTGGCGGCTTTTCTCTTCCGAACCGTACCGTTCCTCTTCCCTTCCTTCGGACATATTGTACCATCTTTAGAAAACCGACAATACGTAATCGTTAAGAAAGACTCTTATAGCGCCGACGTCCGCGTTCCTACCACAGTCCCTTGCAGAAACCAACCGATAATCCAAACGAACAAATTATACAATCTTTAAATACCCAGAAAAAAGTTATGCTATGTTGTCTATAAAACCGCTTGATTCCTGTCGAAAGTCTGAATATCATTGTGAACAGATCGATTCTCAATTGTCTTGCTTGCAAGACTACTGAACGATTTGCGTAATAGCTTTGTAAGACCCCCGTCGCATGAGATAAAAGATTCAAACGTATAACGCTCCTAACGATAGAGTTTGGACGGCGTTTCCAATTCCGGAGTCGTCTTTTGAGGAATAATACCATGGCAAGCAAAGATAATAATTCAGAACAAACGCTCCTTGAAAAATTTGTCAAAAGTCGCCAGCCCGGCAAAGCCTTTAAAAAACTTTACGGCGACAATAGCGACGCCGTTTATAAACTGTTTACTGAAAGGCGCCTCGACGAATTGAACAAAGTCGAAAAAAAAGTAGACGAAGAATTCTACCAATCCATGGAAGAAGTCGATCCGGGCGCATTTCTGAAAAAGAATCACGCGCCTTTGGTCGAATTTTGCGCGGGCAGTCCTGCAGAAGCTGAAATTCTCTACGCCTACTTTTCCAAGCTCAATCAGTTTCCCTTTACAGACGGTTATTCGCGCCGAACGATGCGAACGAAGCGGTACGTCGACTGCTATAATCGCGTGCGTCCCATTCTAGTCGAGGCGTACAGAATGCAGATATTTGGGGTTCCACTTAGTAAATATCTCCTAAACGATATGCCGGAGGAACTCGTCGAATTAAAGAAGAACATGAGGCCGTCTGAAGCCGTGGCCGACCTCGTTGCCGCACGTCTAAACGCGGGCGATCCTGAAGTCAAAAACGCGCTCAAACAAATTTTCACCGGCGACAATAACGTCGCGTTTATCGAAATTTATATGATCTTGGGCGTCGTCAAAAGCAACGACAAAGAACTTCATGAAATGCTCGCCAATATACTGATTGGGGCGCGGCTGCAGGAGGGGCTTCGTCAGGCAATTTGCGAAAGAGTCGACTTGGGGACGGCGGAAGCGTTTCAAACCGTCGTTAACGCGATCGCGAAACAGAACCTAACGCGTTTTTCGTCGGTGCGCAGAGCGATCGCTACTTGGATCGGGGCAATCAACGCCGAAGATCCGGAACGTTCAATAAGCAAGATTTTCAAACTCATGACGCAAGTCCTCAATGATCGCAATTCCGCATACGAACTCATTGAAGGGACTGACGCTATTGAAATTTTAGTCGGCCTTTGGGGGCTTGGCGTCACTGAAATTGACGACGCCATCACGGAAGGAACGCGCTTCGCGAATAGCGGAAACGATATTCAAAAGATGGTCGCGGGATACTACGGCAAATGCATTTATCAAGGCGCGTTCTTTAATAACCGTTCCTACGCAAAGAAGCTGCAACGCCGTTTTCTTGACCGTTTAATCGAATCGAAAGACCTTGCCCCACAGGTAGCGGCAGTCTTTATGCTGCACTATCTCGCGAGTTGGAACTACGACGTTTCGCTCGACGGCGTCGACAGAGAAACGGCTGTAAAACACATGGCGTGTCTCCGCGCGCTGCTGGAACGTATGCCAAAGAAGAAATACGAATGGAAGCCCCTTCTTTTTCCTTGGTACAAAGGCGGGATTTCCCGGTCGGACGTCTTGATTCGTATCGCCTTATTGGCAAAATTCTTAAACGATACGGAAACGCTGGACGAACTTGCGGATAATCTTACCGCGTTCGAAGATTATCAACGTGAAGAGGCTATAAAGATATGTTTTTCCGACGTTAAGACGGCCAGACAGAGACGCGCGCTCATCGCCGCAGTTGGGGGTAAGGAAAAGTATGCGCGGAACAAAGCGTTTGAAATTGCTCAGAAAGTCGCTTTCACGCCCGAAGAATACGATCAAATATGCGACCTGTTGCGATTTAAAACGCCCGAACTCCGCCTAAACGCCATTGGCCTGCTGAAGAAACAGGACGCGGACGGCCTCGCGCGATCGTTCCGGACTCTGTTCGCAAGCAAAAAAGAAGAAGTGAGAATAGGCGGTTTTGATATTCTCAAAGAACTCGCAAAGGAACAAAAGGATAATCCGGCTTTTGCCGTTGGCATAAAACTGGCTTCTGAGATCGCCAATCTGTCGGAACGGGAAAAGGCGATTCTCGAAGAACTTGGGCCTGTCGCCTCTTCTAAGGAGTCTGTCGACGCCCCTGATAGTTCGGAAGACGACCGGCTGTTTGGCGAAAACGTGACGGTCGATTTCCCGAAAATTACTTGCTCGCCTTCGGATTACCCGATCTTCCGCGTCTCTGAGGAAAGACTTAAGGAACTCTTCAACCGCCTTCAAGAGGTAATCGACGCGCACAAAGATTATGAATATCGGACAGTTAGCGGCGAAACGGTCGTTTTGGGCAATTTAGATTATCTCGAACCCGTCAGCCGAAGCGACTCTGTTGAAGAACAGACTCCTCTCGTCGACGTATGGAAAAATTTCTATGAGGAAAACGTACGCGGTTTGGAAGAGCTTTACGCAATGAAAGCTTCTATGTTTTCATTAGATATCGACGACTTTGAGACCGATTATAACTCTTCTGATAAAAAAGCTATAGCCGCGCTTTCTCAACAAGTCTGTAAAAGCTGTCGTGAGATTTTTGGAGCTGCGGTCGTCGACATGAGTTTCAAATCGTATCGGTACTCTGGAAAGAAAAACAAGCCTAACCTCCTTTGCACGAGTTTCGGCATTTTTAATGGAATAGTACGCGCGCTCGAGCACATTTATTACAGCAGGGATTATGCGCATGAAATAGCGCAAAAGGTCGCCGCTTATCTCTGCGTAAAAGCGCCCAAAGAACTAAACTCAATTGTGGTAAAAGAAAAAAGTCCTTGGAGTTTTAGCGACGCGTCGATCGTTTCCCCCTTTCGCGTTCCGCTTATCGCCGATTCGCTAGAACCGTTAAGAGACCGAATCGTCGATCAGACAACCTTTGAGAAAGAATATGACCTCATGCTGAATCTTGACGACCGATACCGTCGCAAGCCAATCTTGGAGTCTAAGGAAACGTTTAGCCCGCTCGATACTCAGTATTCCCTAAACGCCCTCGCCTATTGCCGCGCTTATTACAGCGGCAAAACCTCTCTTGAACAAACTTACAAACTGATTCTAGAGCCTACCGGTTTAACAGAACGTTTGGACGAACTATTCAGAGAGCGTGATCCGCGATTCGCCTGTTTTTCCGGACTTGACAAAGACGAAAAGCTGCGTGAACAAACATATCATATTATCGACCGAATCATAGACCTTGTCGTCAAAGCGGAATGCAAGAGGGGCGACGCTCCCACCCCCTATTCCGAATCCATACCGTCAATCGGCAAAGGTTTTTTGCCCGGAATTCCCCGCTTCGTCGAATTGCTTGTCGCGTTTGGCAATGAAACGATCCAACGCGGTTACAGCCGCAGAAGCGGATCGCGCGCGGGCTATCTCAGTCATCTTATAAGCGTAAGTTACCCCCTTCCGAGCGAAACGGCGGAAGATTTTGCCAAAGCGCTTAAAAAGCTGAAGATATCGGAAAAGCGTCTTGTCGAAATCGGCATGACCGCGCCGCAATGGCTTGATTTCATTGAAGAATACCTTCACTTCACTGGCTTGAAAAACGGCGCGTATTATTTCATCGCCCATATGGACGACGAATATTCAACCGACGAGAAAAAGTACGCGGAGATCGCGCGTTTTACCCCACTTGATAAAGAAGAGCTCCAGCACGGCGCGTTTGATATCAAGTGGTTTGAAGAAGCGTATAAGACTTTGGGGGAGAAGAAATTCAAGATTCTCTATGACGCGGCAAAATACATAACCACGGGCGCAAGACACACACGGGCGCGAAAATACGCAGACGCGGCTCTCGGAAAAGTCTCCGCTGCGGATCTGGAAACTCAAATTGCCGCAAAACGAAATCAGGATCTTCTCATGAGCTATCCGCTCGTCCCGCTCAAAGACGACGCCGATCTGCTTCGTCGGTATACGTTTATACAGAACTTTCGCAAAGAAAGCCGAAAGTTTGGCGCCCAGCGCAGAACAAGCGAAGGAATCGCCTGCGATATGGCGCTGCGCAATCTCGCGACAAGAGTCGGATTTACCGACATAACGCGACTGGTTCTCAAGATGGAAAACGCGCTGGCGGAATCGTTCCAGAAATACTTTGATTGGGCTCGACTCGGCGGCGAAACAGATCCGGAAGTACGAATCGCCGTCTCGGAAAAGGGAGCGCCCGCCGTTGAAGTCAGAAAGAAAGGAGTCTCTTTAAAATCAATTCCTACGGCGTTTAAAAAAGACCCGTATTACTTGGAAGTCAAAGACGCGGCAAACGAGTTCAAAGAACAATACCGTCGAACGGTTCGAATGTTTGAGCTCGCTATGGAAGACTGCGATCCTTACGGCGTCGACGAACTTTCTACGCTTCTCGCAAATCCCGTCGTTAAACCGATTATTGAAAACCTCGTCTTTGTGAACTCACAAACGGGCGAGTGCGGACTGCTGGGCGATTTCAAATCCGGAACGACCGTTCGCATCGCGCATCCGGTCGATATGTACAAGTCGAAAACGTGGCCCAAATGGCAGCGGTTCTTTTTCGAACGCCAGCAGAAAGACGGAACCAAGCAGCCGTTCAGACAGGTATTTCGCGAACTCTATACTAAGCTCCAAGAGGAACTCTCGGATAAGAAAACGCGGATGTTCGCGGGAAATCAGATTCAGCCCGCCAAAACGGTCGCCATGCTTAAAGGGCGGCGGTGGATCGCCGATCCCTACGGCGGACTTCAAAAGATTCTTTATAAAAACGATATCGTCGTAACGCTTTGGGCGCTCGCCGACTGGTTCTCCCCGTCGGAAATAGAGCCGCCGACCTTGGAATACGTGCAGTTCTCCGACCGCAAAACGTGGTCGGACCTCGCTATTGCGGATGTGCCCGACGTCGTCTACTCAGAAGCGATGCGCGACGTCGATCTAGCCGTAAGCGTCGCCCATGCGGGAAGCGTCGATCCCGAAACAAGCCATTCAACAATCGAAATGCGTCAGGTGATCGTTCAGTACAACTTGGAGCTCTTCGGTTTAAAGAATGTAACGCTGAAGAAATCGCACGCGTTTATCAAGGGAACTCACGGTGAATATACCGTTCACCTTGGCAGCGGAGTCGTTCACATGACCGGCGTACACCAAATCAACGTTCTTCCGGTCCACTCGCAGAGCCGCGGCCCCGTCTTTCTGCCCTTCCTCGACGAAGATCCAAAGACGGCGGAGGTTGTCGCAAAGATTTTGCTCTTTGCGCAGGATGAAAAGATCAAAGACCCGTTCATCTTGGAACAAATGAAGTAACCGGGGCCCGTTCGAAACCGGTTCATTTGGCAGAAAGCTTGTCTCTTCGCGCGTGAAGAGGCAAGCTTTTTTGGCGCGGTATGCAAAATAATCATTTTTTTCATACCGCCGTTAAAAGCGCCAAAAAGATATTTCTAAACAACAATAATACCTAAGAAAAGAACCTTTTCGTTGACTTCTAACTTTGCTTATAATAAAATCATTTATAGTACTGACGAAGGGACGTTGCGTCCATCCATGCGGTTTCGGCGTTGTTGAACAAAGAGAATCCTCCATGAATCTAAACGTACAAGTAAAGCAGGCCGGTAAAAAAGTTAATAAAATCAAAACGGTCGTTATGGAAATAAAAGAGCCGCCTAAAACGGTAGAAGAGCTCTTAATAGCCGCCGTCAAGCAGACGCGCGAACTTTTTGTACAAAAACGAAAAAAAAGCGAGAAACTGGAACAAGGCGATTTGTCGCAGGTCTCGCTTTACAACGAGGAACAGATCGAAGACATGGCAAGCGTGGGCAAAGTCGTCTTCGGTTTCTCGTTAAATAACCGTGTTCCATCGGAAAAAGAAGCGATAGAAACGGCCCTTCAGGCGTTTGAAGACGGGCTGGTCGCAATCTTTATTGAAGGAACGCGCTACGAAGATATTAAATCTCCGCTCGCTCTCGTTGGAGAAGAAACGGTTACTTTCGTTAAACTGACTATGTTAACTGGGCGTTTGTGGTAAAGGAGCTCAAAAATGTCGCTGTCTTACGCGAAAAGAGAAGAATTGTTCGACAAATTCAGAAAGACGCGCCAGCCGGGAAAAGAGTTTACTGAGCATTATGGCAAGCACGCTAAGGACGTATATACTCTTTTTACATCGTTTAGCGAATACTATTGGAATAAAAAACAGGAAAAATATTGGGAGGAACTGAGATACTCCTTTGACGGATTCAAAAAAACTCCGCGCGAATTCTTCAAGCAAAATCACGCCCCCTTGGTCGCCTTCTGCGCCGGCGCCCCTGCCTTGGAGAAGGCCCTGTACAAATACTTTGCAAAGATAAATCAATTCCCCTATACGACGGGCTGGTCTCGCCGTCTCGTCAGAACGAAGCGCTACTTCGATCCCATTTCGACCGTCCGACCTATTCTTGTTCAGGCCTACCGACTTCAATTCTTTGGCTGTTCGCTCGCCGACTATCTCCTCAACAATATGTCAAAGGATTTAGTCGAATACAAAATGTCCGACCGCGACTCCTCAGGCCTCGACGATATAATCGCCGCGGCGCTTGACGCGGGAGATCGCGACGTAAAAGACGCGCTGACACAGATTTTTACCAGCGACAATAACCTTGCGTCCATCAGCGAATCGGCCATTCGCGGCGTCGTAAAAAGCGACGACGCCGAGCTTCACAAGCTCCTCGCCAATACCCTCGTAGCGGCGCGGCTTCAAGAGGGACTCCGGCAAGCGATTTGCGAAAACGCAGACTGCGGAACTCACGCGGCGTTTCGGGTCATTCTTGACGTAATCGATAAAGAAAACCTGCTCCGCTTCTCGTCCGTTCGGCGCGCGGCCGCAACTTGGATCGGCATGATTGATCCGGAACATCTTAAGCGTTCGTCTGAGAAAATCTTCCGATTAATCAAACAGGTAACCGACGACCGGGAAAGCGCGTACGAACTTCTCAAAGGTTCCGACGCCGTCGAACTGCTCGCGGGTCTTTGGGGCTTGGGCGTTGTTGAGGTCGAAGACGCCATTAAGGTCATTAAGAAATTCGCCGCGTCCGGCGGCGTCGTTCAAAAGCGAGTCGCTGCATACTACAGCCTGTACGTTCAGAACAAGGAATTCGAACGGGAAATCATCTTTCCGCTCTTAGAATCAAAAGACCTTGAACTCGAAACGGCAAGTATCCTTACGACGAATTATCTGAACGATTATTCCACCGCCGCCTCCCAGGTTGCAGGATTTACTTGGACGTACCGCGACAGAAGTGAAAAGACCGAACCGTTCGATTTGAAACGCTGGTTCCCTGATATTAAAACGGCCAAAAAACATCTTGAGATTCTCAAGGGGCTTCTTGCGGGCATGGACCGCAAAAAGTACGAGTGGAATCCTTTCCTTTTTCCGTGGTTCAAAGTCTGGACGTCGCGTTCTGAATTCATGATTCGCATCGCCCTTTTGGCCAGAGGCCTCGACGACGTGTCCCTTATGGAGGAACTCGCCGAGAAGCTGCCGGATTTCGACGCCGAAAGCGAACGTTATAACGCTGTAAAATTGCTCCTTTCCAATCCCCAAACGCCGAAATTGAGACGCGCTCTTATCAACGCGATCGGCGACAAAGAGAGTTATACGCAGCTCGTCGCGGCGCAGATTGCAAATGATATCAGTTTCACGCCCGATGAATACGACCAAATCTGCGAACTCTTGCGATATAAATCGGAGGGAATAAGAAAATCCGTTCTTGCAATGGTCCAAAAACAGGACGAAAAGGGACTGACCAGATCGGTTGAACTTTTGCTAACGAGCAAACGCAAAGAAATGCGCGTCGCCGG